>JAEDGJ010000146.1 GCA_016297585.1 Clostridiaceae bacterium | reverse complement strand
GCACAAAAAACCGCCCGCGGCGGGAGGGTTTCCCGTCGCGGACGGCAAAGGAGCGGTTTACAGCAGCTTTTTTAGTTCTTCGGTGAGGTGTTCCGCGACGATGCGGTGCCCGTCGCGCAGCGGATGCAGCGGCTCGGGGTCGATCCAGCCGCCGGTGAGGATCAGACGCACGTCCGCGCCGCGGCTTTCGTTGTAGGCGGGGATCAACTCGGAAAGCTCGCGGTCGAGGTAGCCCGTAAACGGCGACAGCGCGACGACCGGCGTGCCGGGATTCATGCCGCGCACGACGTCGAGGAGCTCCGCGTAGGCCGCCGGATACTGCTCCCGCACATGCACGTCGTTTGCGCCGTGGTTGATGACGATCAGCCGGCGCGGTACGCGCGAAATGGGCGCGCCGTCGTAGCAGAACGGATACGCCTCCGGCGCACGCACCACCGCGCCGCTGCCCGCGTGGGTGCAGCCGACCGCGCCGTAGCCCATGATGACCGGACGCATCCCGAGCGCCTGCGCCGTCAGCCACGCGTACGTCGCCGTCGAGTCGTCCTGCAGCGCGCGGTCGTCGACCGTCGGCGCGGCGTCGTCGTAGTGCTGGTCGGGGTCGATGAGGATGCCCTCCGTGATGGAGTCGCCGACAAACTCGATGAGGTCACGCGTGTCCTCCGGCAGCACGGCGGGCGCGTCCGCCTCGAAGCCGGAGAAGCTGACCTTGCCCACGAGCGGCGCAAACCAGCGCGCGTGGGTCTCGTTCGCGCTCTTGAAGATGACGGTGACGCGGTGCTCGCCGTCCGGCACGCCGATGCGCAGGTACCGGTCCACCGGCGCCTCGACGCTGGGACCGCCGTCGACCGAGATCCACAGATGCGGATATGGGACGACGCTGCCGCGGATGTCGAAGATGAGACGTGCCCAGGTGCCGGAAAAGCCGAGCTCGAAGTACGAGCCGGGCGCGGTGGCCGTCGCCGTGCCGTTTTCGGCAAACCAGCGGCCCGTAAAACGCACGCTGCCCGCGCGGTCAATCGGAATAAACATCGATGCTTTCCTCCCCTATTCTGTTTTTTTGTTCCGGACTCAGAGCTCGATCAGTGTGTACTGCCGCGAGCCGAGCCCGAGCGACTCCGCGGCTTCGAGCGTGACAAGCCCCTTGCGCGACTCGATGCGCTCGATCAAGTCCGCCTTTCCGGGGTCGTCGGACGCGTAGACGAGATCGACGCACGCCGCGTCGAGCGCGACCGGGTCGAGCGAGGACAGCACGCCGATGTCGGCGATCTTCGGATCCTCCGCCACCGCGCAGCAGTCGCAGTCGACGGACATGTTCGCCATGACGTTGACGAACGCGATGCGCTCGCCCCAGTAGCGCAGGATGCTCTCGTCCGCGTCCGCCATCGACTCTAAAAACGACTTCTGCTCGGCCGACCAGAGCTTTGCCGCGTCGCCCGCGCCGTGGATGACCGCCTTGCCGTGCGCGGAGGCGAGGCCGATCGAGATGTTCTTCAGCGCGCCGCCGAAGCCGCCCATCGGATGCCCCTTGAAATGCGACAGCACGAGCAGCGAGTCGTAATTCGTCATATGCGCGCCGACGTAGTTCTCCGTCAGATGGAACCCGCCGCGCACCGGCAGCGCGAGCTCGCCCTCCGCGTCGAGGATGTCGACCGGGAACGCGTTCCAGCCGTGCTTTTCCATCGTATCGAGGTGCTTCTCCGTCGTGTCGCGGCGGCCCTCGTAGGCGGTGTTGCATTCGACGACCGTGCCGTGCACCTCGTCGATCATCGGCTTCCAGAAATCGGGATGCAGGAAGTTCTGATTGCCGACCTCGCCCGAATGCACCTTGACGGCGACTTTCCCCGAAAGCGGACGTCCGAGCGCCCGGTAGAGCGCGAGGACCGCGTCGGGCGAGATGGTTTTCGTGAAATAGACCTTGGATTTTTCCATATTTATAAGCCTCCCGGAAGGGTTTTTCGAAATAAAAAGGGATAAAACGTGCGGAAGGCCGGGAGGAGACGCTATAAAACGCTCCCCCCGACCGGGGACTGCTTATTCGACGGTGATGTGACGGATCTTCACGGGAGTCTTGGGCTTGTCGTTATAGTCCGTCGGCACGGACGCGATCTCGTCGATGACGTCCTCGCCCTCGACGACGCGGCCGAAGGCGGCGTACTGGCCGTCCAGATGGGGCGCGGCACGGTGCATGATGAAGAACTGGGAGCCCGCGGAGTCGGGATGGCGGGAGCGCGCCATGGAGATGACGCCGCGCTCATGCTTCAGGGGATTCGCGACGCCGTTGGCCGCAAATTCGCCGCGGATGGTCCAGCCCGGGCCGCCCATGCCGGTGCCCTCGGGGCAGCCGCCCTGGATCATGAAGCCCGGAATGACGCGGTGGAAGGTCAGGCCGTCGTAGAACTTCTCCTCGACGAGGCGCAGGAAGTTCTCGACCGTCGCGGGCGCGTGTTCGGGGTAGAGCTCGAGCTTCATTTTCTTGCCGTTTTCCATTTCAATGACGATCATATGCAAAAATCTCCTTTTTACTGGGGCTTATAGCTGTCCTTTAAGGACACGATGCGGTTGAAGACGTCCGTATCCTTCGTGTCGCGGCAGTAATAGCCGAGCCGCGCGAACTGGAAGCGGTCGCCGGGGTTCGAATCGGCAAGAGACGGCTCGAGCTTGCAGTCCGCGAGCTCGACGACGGAGTCGATGTTGAGATAGTCGTCGTAGGTCTTGTCCTCGGGCATCTCGTTGACGTTTTCGATCGTGAAGAGCTTGTCGTAATGGCGCACGCGGGCGGGGACGGCGTATTTTGCGCTGACCCAGTGGATCGTGCCGCGCACCTTGCGGCCGTCGGACGGCGCGCCGTTGCCGGACACGAGGTCGGCGGAGCACAGAAGCCCCGTCACGCGCCCGGTGTCGGGGTCGTGGATGACCTCGTCGCAGCGGATGATGTAGCCGCCCATCAGGCGCACCTCGCCGCCCGGACGCAGCCGCTGGAACTTGGGCGGGGGCACCTCCGCGAAGTCCTCGCGCTCGATCCACAGCTCGCGCGTAAACGGCACGTCGCGGCGACCGGCGGACTCATCCTCGGGGTTGTTGACGACGGAGAAGTACTCGGTCTTGTCCTCGGGGAAGTTCGTGATCGTGACATGCAGCGGATTCGTCACGGCCATGCGCCGGGGCGCGGTGCGGTTTAATTCCTCGCGCACGCAGGCCTCGAGCAGACGGATGTCGACGAGGCTGTAGACCTTCGCGACGCCCGCGCGGCGGACGAATTCGAAGATGGACGACGGCGTATAGCCGCGGCGGCGCAGCGCGCAGATCGTCGGCAGGCGCGGATCGTCCCAGCCGTCGACAAGCCCGGTCTCGACGAGCTTGCGCAGATAGCGCTTGCTCATCACGGTGTTCGTGACGTTTAACCGCGCGAACTCGTACTGATGCGGGCGCGGGTTAAAGCCGAGGTTGTCGCAGACCCAGTCGTAGAGCGGACGGTTGTTACGGAACTCGAGCGAGCACAGCGAGTGCGTGATGCCCTCGGTCGCGTCCTGGATCGGATGGGCAAAGTCGTAGAGCGGATAGATGCACCATTTATCGCCCTGGCGGTGATGCGAGGCGTGCAGGATGCGGTAGATCGCGGGGTCGCGCAGCGTGATGTTCGGGCTCTGCATGTCGATCTTGGCACGCAGGGTCTTTGCGCCGTCGGGGAACTCGCCCGCGCGCATCCGGCGGAACAGGTCGAGGTTCTCCTCGACGCTGCGATTGCGGTAGGGGCTTTCGCGTCCCGGCTCGGTCAGCGTGCCGCGGTATTCGCGCAGCTCGTCCGCCGTCAGGTCGCAGACGAAGGCCTTTCCGTCGAGGATGAGCTTTTCGGCGTATTCGTAGCACTTTTCGAAGTAGTCCGAGCCGTAGAAGATGTGATCGGGCACGGCGCCGAGCCAGCGGAGATCCTCCTCGATCGCGCGGACGTACTCCATGTCCTCCTTCGAAGGATTGGTGTCGTCGTAGCGGAGGTTGAACTCGCCGCCGTACTGCCGGGCCATCGTGTAGTTGATCCAGATCGCCTTCGCGGAGCCGATGTGGAGGTAGCCGTTGGGCTCGGGCGGGAAGCGCGTATGGACGTGATCCTCGCGCCCGGACTTCAGGTCGTCCTCGATGATTTCGGAGATAAAATGCGTAATGTGTTCCTCAGGCATGAGAAAACCTCCGGTATTCTATATAATAGTGTAAAGATTGAACCGTTTTATCGGCCGTAGCCCAAGCGGTCGAGCATGACCGCGAGCTCCGCGCGCGTCACGGACGCGTTCGGACGGAAGCTGCCGTCGCCGTAGCCCGTCAGCACGCCCATCGCGCGCATCACGGCGACATACGGCCTCGCCCACGCGCCGATCGACGCGCCGTCCGTGAACGCGTCTGCGCTTTCCGCGTATCCGCGCTCGAGCGTGCGCCCGAGAAGCGTCGCGATCTCGGCGCGCGTCACGGGACTCTGCGGCTCGAACACCGTTTTGCCGTCCCGGACGGTGCCGCGCATGATGCCGAGCGCCGCAAGCGCCCGCACGGAATCGCGCGCCCAGTCGGAGATCTCGTCCGCGTCGGCAAAGTCCGGTGCGGACGAATACGCGGACGTGTCGATGCCGAGCGCGCGGACGAGCATCACCGCCGCCTGTTCGCGCGTCGCGGACGCGCCGGGCTCGAAGCAGAGCTTTCCGCTCTTTTCGATACCGCTGATGACGCCCGCGCGGTACAGCGCGTTCGCGGAGCCGGACGCCCAGTGCCCGTCCATGTCGGAGAAAGCCTCGGCGCCGTCCTGCGTCTCCCGCACGGCGGTCGCCCGCGTCAGATTCCCCGCCGCGTCGCGCACGACGAGGGTCACGCGCCGCACGCCCGCCGTATCGGCGGTCAGAACGCCCGTCGCCGGGTCGTAGGAAAAGCCGAGCGTCCGCCCGTCGCCGGTCAGCGTGATGTCCTGGCTCCGGACGATGGTGCCCGCGCCGTCGAGCACGGTCGCCGTGAATGCGCCGCCCGGCTCGCCGGTGACGACCGTCACGAGGCACACATCCGACGCCTGCGCCTTCGGATGCGCCATGAGCTGGTCGAGCGTCACGACGCCCTGTATGCGCACGCCGGTCACGGTTTTCGCGCCGGCGGGCACGGAGAAGCGGACAAACTGCCACGCGTCGGACTTTACCTGAGCGGTGGGCGTCTCTCCCGTGTCACATACGAGCGAGACCGTCCCCTTGCCGCGCACCCAGAGGGTAAAAAGCTTCGTCCCCTCCGGGATCGCGAGCCGCCCGAGATCGATGACCGCCGCCTCGCCCTCGATGAGGACCTCGGAGCTGACCGTCACCGCCGCGTGCCCGTTGTGGACATAGAGCGGATCGGTCACGAGCACCGCGGCCTCGGAGGACGGCGCCGTCTCAAAGCCCTCGAGCAGCGTCGGGAGCCGGCCGAGCGTCACGGTCACGGACGCGGTCTTTTCGCCATAGCGCACCGTGACGGTGCCGGACAGTCCCCGCGCGCCGGACGCCGTGAAAACGCCTTCCGCATCGATCGTGCCGATCTCCGGGCTGACCGTCCAGGAAAGCGCCTGTTCCGAAACATAGACGGCTTTGCCGAGATAGTACGCCGCCGCGCCGAAGTCGAGCGTATCGCCCGGGTCGACGGAGACGGCCGTGACGTTCGTGCCGCCCGCCTGCACGCGCAGGGCGTCGACCTCGGTCAGCACATGCACGACCGCGCTGCCGGACGCCGCGCCGCCGAGCGTCGCGGTGATGACCGCATCGCCGGACGCGGGCGCGGTAAAGACCGACCCCCGGACGCTGCCCGCCGACGCGGAAACGGAGGCTGCGGACGCGGAGACCGGATGGTCGTTTGCGTCGGCCGCCGTCACGGTCAGCGGAATTTCGGCGCCCGGCAGCGCGTAGGAAAGCG
>JAEDGJ010000145.1 GCA_016297585.1 Clostridiaceae bacterium | reverse complement strand
GTGCGGAGAGTTTGTAAAGTTTCAAATACGGCGTCGCGTCGATGAACACCTCGTCAATGGAATAGACGTGGATGTCGTCCGGCGAGACGTATTTCATATAGATTTCGTAGATGCGCGTGCTGTACGCGATATAATACGCCATCCGCGGCGGCGCGATGAGAAAATCGACCGCCAGCCGCGGCGACGCCTGCAGCTCGGAGAAGCGCCACGACGCGCCGTCGAGCCGCCCGCCCGGCGCGCAGCCCCGCCGGACGGCGTTTGCCTCCCGCACCCGCTGCCGCACCTCGAACAGCCGCGCCCGCCCCGGGATGCCGAGGCTTTTCAGCGGCGGCGTAACGGCCAGACAGATCGTCTTGTCCGTGCGGCTCTCGTCCGCGACGACGAGATTGGTGTCCAGCGGGTCAAGTCCCCTCTCCCGGCATTCCACCGACGCGTAAAACGATTTCAGATCGATCGCCAGATAGGTTCTCCGTTCCACGCGCACTCCCTCTTTTTTGCCTGTCTCCGCGCATTCGCGAAAGTGGTACTTCAACTGCTCATATTGTACTCCAAATTGCTCATATTGTCAAGAGGAAAGTGCAGGAAGCGCGGCGGAGCGACTTGTGCCGGTGTCCGGTTTTTTTCGGAAGCAAACGGCTTTTGCAAAAATCGACAAAGCCGCGCCGAAAATACAGTCCCATTCCCGGAAGAATTGCCCGTTGACGAAGCGCAGGCGCGGTGCTATAATATGGGCAATTTCATACGATAAACCGTTGAAGCGGAGATAACGGCATGTATGCCTTTACAGAGAGCCCGGAGCGGCTGAGAGCCGGGCAGGAAACAGCTTGTCAAATGGACCGCTGAGGGTGCAGTCAAATGCGGAGCATTCCGCAGAGTATTCTGCAACGTGGAGGCATACGTCAGTTGCCGGGGATATGCTGGTATCCTACAGAGTGCACGGGGCTTTCCCCGTGAATGCAAGGTGGCACCGCGGATCGGGTTCCTGGAAAGTTAAACAGGCAGTCTTATTCGTCCTTGACAGTTCTGAAAGCCGTTCTGTCAGGGGTGTTTTTTTGTATGTAAAAACTCCTTTGACAAAACGAAGCGTCAAAGGAGTTTTTTCCTTTTTTCTGGAAGGATGAGCCCGCATGAAGATCCTGCCCGATCTCGAAACCGTAAAGAAGATCGCCGCGTCCGGACAGTATAAGGTGCTGCCGGTCAGCTGCGAGATCCTTTCGGACATCTGCACGCCCATCGAGGCGATGAAGATCCTCAAAAACGTGTCGACGCACTGCTATATGCTCGAATCCGTCGCCGAACGCGAAAAATGGGGCCGCTACACCTTCCTCGGCTTCGATCCGAAGCTCGAGATCACCTGCGCCGCAGGCGAGCTCCGCGCCGGAAGCGTCCGCGTCCGGACCGACGACCCGTCGTCCTTCCTGCGCCAGATCCTCGCCGACTACAAAAGCCCGCGTTTTGACTATCTGCCGTCCTTCACCGGCGGCCTCGTCGGCTATTTCTCCTACGACTACCTCGGCTACAGCGAGCCCTCCGTCCGGATCGGCGTGCAGGACACCGAGGCGTTCAAGGACGTCGACCTGATGCTCTTTGACAAGGTCATCGCCTTCGACAACTTCCGCCAGAAGATCGTGCTCATCGCCAATATGCCGCTCGACGACCCGGAGACCGGCTATAACAAGGCGGTGCTGGAGCTGAAGGCCCTGGCGGAGCTCCTGCGCACCGGCAAGCCGAAGGACGAGCCGGGCGGGCATCTTACCGGAGAGGTCGAGCCGCTGTTCGACCGCGAAACCTACTGCGCGATGGTCGAACGCGCCAAGCACTACATCCGCGAGGGCGACATCTTCCAGATCGTGCTGTCGAACCGCCTCAGCGCGCCGTTTGAGGGAAGCCTTCTCAACACCTACCGCGTGCTGCGCACGATGAACCCCTCCCCGTACATGTTCTACTTCTCCGGCACCGACGTCGAGGTCGCCGGCGCGTCGCCCGAAACGCTCGTCAAGCTCGAAAACGGCGTGCTGCACACCTTCCCCCTCGCCGGTACCCGCCCGAGGGGAAAGACCGACGAGGAGGACCGCGCGCTCGAGGCGGAGCTGCTCGCCGACGAAAAGGAGCTGGCCGAGCACAACATGCTCGTCGACCTTGGTCGAAACGACCTCGGCCGGATCAGCCGCTTCGGCACCGTGCAGGTCGAACGGCTGCATACGATCGAGCGCTACTCCCACGTCATGCACATCGGCTCGACCGTGCGCGGCGAGCTCCGGGAGGACTGCGACGCGCTCGACGCGATCGAGGCGGTGCTGCCGGCGGGAACGCTCTCCGGCGCGCCGAAGATCCGCGCCTGCCAGCTCATCGCCGAGCTCGAAAATAACAAGCGCGGCATCTACGGCGGCGCCATCGGCTACATCGACTTCACCGGCAACATGGACACCTGCATCGCCATCCGCATCGCCTATAAGAAGAACGGACGCGTTTTCGTCCGCAGCGGCGCGGGCATCGTCGCCGATTCGGTGCCGGAAAAGGAATTTGAGGAGTGCATCAACAAGGCCCGTGCCGTGGTCGGCGCGCTGCGGCTTGCGGAGGAGGCGGACTTATGATCCTGCTCATCGACAATTACGACAGCTTTTCCTATAACCTCTATCAGCTCATCGGCACGATCGAGCCGGACATCCGCGTCATCCGCAACGACGAGCTGACCGTCCCCGAGATCCGGGCGCTGCACCCCGACCGCATCGTCCTCTCCCCCGGCCCCGGACGCCCCGAGGACGCGGGCGTCACCGTCGAGGCCGCCGGAACGCTCGGACGCGAGATCCCGACGCTCGGCGTCTGCCTCGGGCATCAGGCGATCTGCGCGGCGTTCGGCGCGACCGTCACCTACGCGAAGACCCTGATGCACGGCAAGCAGTCGCAGGTGACGTTCGACCTTTCCTGCCCGCTGTTTGCGGGACTTCCCGCCGTCGCCCCCGTCGCGCGCTACCATTCCCTGGCGGCGGACGCGTCCACGCTGCCGGAGACCCTGCGCGTCACGGCCGTTGCCGACGACGGCGAGGTCATGGCCGTGCAGCATACGCAGTACCCCATCTTCGGCGTGCAGTTCCATCCGGAATCCATCATGACGCCGGACGGGAAGAAAATGCTGGAAAACTTTATAAAGGAGCTGTGAGCGATGATCCGCGAAGCGATCGTAAAAATTGTCAATAAGGAAGACCTGACCTACGACGAAGCCTATGCCGTGATGAACGAAATCATGAGCGGCGCCACGACGCCGACGCAGAACGCGGCGTTCCTCGCAGCGCTGTCTACGAAGAGCGCGCGCGCCGAGACGACCGACGAGATCGCCGGATGCGCCGCCGCGATGCGCGACCACGCCGTGCGCGTCGACACCGGCATGGACATCTTCGAGATCGTCGGCACCGGCGGCGACAACGCGGGCTCCTTCAACATCTCGACGACCTCGGCGCTCGTCGCCGCGGCGGGGGGCATGAAGGTCGCCAAGCACGGCAACCGTGCGGCGTCCTCCAAATGCGGCACGGCGGACTGCCTCGAGGCGCTCGGCGTCAACATTCAGCAGAGCCCGAAGCGCTGCGTCGAGCTGCTCGAGACCGCCGGTATGTGCTTCTTCTTTGCGCAGAAATACCATACCTCGATGAAATACGTCGGCGCGATCCGCCGCGAGCTCGGCTTCCGCACCGTGTTCAACATCCTCGGGCCGCTGACGAACCCCGGCTCCCCGAAGATGCAGCTGCTCGGCGTCTACGACGAATACCTCATCGAGCCGCTTGCGCAGGTGCTCATCAACCTCGGTGTGGAGCGCGGCATGGTCGTGTACGGGCAGGACAAGCTCGACGAGCTCTCGATGAGCGCGCCGACGTCCGTCTGCGAGTTCCGTGACGGCTGGTTCCGGCGCTACACCATAGCGCCCGAGGACTTCGGCCTTGTGCGCTGCCAAAAATCCGACCTCGCGGGCGGCACGCCGGAGGAAAATGCCCGCATCACGCGCGCCATCCTGGACGGCGAACGCGGCCCGAAGCGGGATGCCGTGCTGCTGAACGCGGGCGCCGCGCTCTACATCGGCGGGAAGGCCGACACGATGGCCGACGGCGTCGCGCTCGCGGGCGAGCTGATCGATTCCGGCAAGGCGCGCGCGGTGCTCGAAACGCTGATCGAGGTCAGCAGCCGTCCGGAGGAGGACGCATGACGATCCTCGACGAGCTGGCGGGGTACGCAAAGGAGCGCGTCGCGGAGGCCGAGCGCCGCGTACCGCGGGAGACGCTCCGGCGCATGGCGGAAGCGCTCCCACGGGGGGATTTTGCCTTCGAACGGGCGCTTTCTACCCCGGATATCGCCTTCATCTGTGAATGCAAGAAGGCGTCGCCCTCCAAAGGGCTGATCGCGCCGGATTTTCCGTATCTTGAGATCGCGCGCGAGTATGAAGCGGCGGGCGCGGACTGTATTTCGGTGCTGACCGAGCCGAAATGGTTCCTCGGGCGGGACGAATACCTCCGCGAGATCGCCGCCGCCGTCGGCATCCCCTGCCTGCGCAAGGACTTCACCGTCGACGAATACATGATCTACGAAGCGCGGCTCCTCGGCGCGTCGGCGGTGCTGCTCATCTGCTCGATCCTCGGCGCGGGAGAGCTTCGCGAATACCTGTCCCTCTGCGACGCGCTGGGGCTTACGGCGCTCGTCGAGGCGCACGACGAGGCGGAGGTGCGCATGGCGGCGGACGCGGGCGCGCGCGTCATCGGCGTCAACAACCGCAATCTGAAGACCTTCTCGGTCGACGCGGAAAACAGCCTCCGCCTGCGCCGCGCCGTGCCGGAGGGCGTGCTGTTCGTCTCCGAAAGCGGCGTTTCCTCGGCGGAGGACGTGCGCAGGCTCCGGGACGCCGGCGCGGACGCCGTGCTCGTCGGCGAAGCGCTGATGCGCGCGGCGGACAAGCGCGCCAAGCTCGCCGAGCTGCGGGGGACGCCATGACGAAGATCAAGCTCTGCGGCCTGACCCGCCCCGCGGACATCGACGCGGCAAACCGGCTTCGCCCGGACTATATCGGCTTTGTCTTCGCGCCGAAGAGCCGGCGCTATGTCTCCCCCGGACGCGCGGCGGTGCTGCGCGAGCGGCTCGACCCCGGCATCCCGGCGGTGGGCGTCTTTGTCAACGCCCCGGCGGAGGAGATCGCCCTTCTGCTGTCCCGCGGCATCATCGATCTTGCGCAGCTCCACGGCTGCGAGGACGAGGCGTACCTCGCGCGGCTGCGGACGCTGACGGATAAGCCCATCCTGCGCGCCTTCCGCATCGATTCCGCATCCGACATCGCCGCGGCGGAGGCGTGCGGCGCCGATTTCGTGCTGCTCGACTCCGGGACCGGCGGCACGGGCGGCGCGTTCGACTGGAACCTCGCAAAGCCCCTCGCGCGCCCCTATTTTCTCGCCGGAGGCCTGCATCCCGGCAACGTGTCGTGCGCACGCTTTCGCCCTTTGGGGTGGACGTCAGCTCCGGCATCGAGACGGACGGGCGCAAGGATCCGAACAAAATGGCGGCGTTCGTCGCGGCCGTGAGAAAGGAAGAACTCCCATGACAAATCCCAACGGACGCTTCGGCATTCACGGCGGGCAGTACATCCCCGAAACCCTGATGAATGCGGTCATCGAACTCGAAGAAGCGTACAATTTCTATAAAAACGACCCCGCGTTCGACCGTGAGCTGACCACGCTCTTCAACGACTACGCGGGACGCCCGTCGCGGCTGTATTACGCCGAAAAGATGACCCGCGACCTCGGCGGCGCGAAGATCTACTTAAAGCGCGAGGATCTGAACCACACCGGCGCGCACAAGATCAACAACGTCCTCGGACAGGCGCTGCTTGCCAAAAAGATGGGCAAGACCCGCCTCATCGCCGAGACCGGCGCGGGCCAGCACGGCGTGG
>JAEDGJ010000144.1 GCA_016297585.1 Clostridiaceae bacterium | reverse complement strand
GGGGACGCTCTCCGTGCCGTCCGCACGCCGTATGAGACGGAGGAGCAGGCGGCGTCCCGGGAACGGGAGATGCAGGAGAGACTGCAGGAGCTAAAAAGCAAGTCTGACTGACGAAAAAATACCGATATAAACCGCGCGGCATCCTCCCGGGAAGACCGGGGGGATGCCGCGCGGCAGTGTTCACAGTGTATCTGAAAAGGGGGGACAAAGGGGATCGCTTAGAAATTGACCGGGGTGCCGTAGTAGGTGCAGTTGAGGAGCTTTTCCATCTCGGCGGGGGTGATGGCGCGCGGGTTCGAGCCGGTGCAGGCGTCGCCGACGGCCAGCTCGGCGATTTTCGCGACCTTCTCCTTGAACTCGGCTTCGTTGATGCCGAACTCGGCGAGGGTGGCGGGGATGGAGAGCTTCTTGTTGAACTCGCGGATCTTGTCGCACAGGGCGTCGGTCAGGGCGTTGTCGTCGGCGCCGGTCAGGCCGATGGAGCGGGCGATGTCCGCGTAACGGGCAAGCGCCGTCGCGTCCTTCTTATTGTACTGGATGACGTAGGGCAGATAGATCGCGTTCGCGCAGCCGTGCGGGATGTGGCCGGTGGAGAAGGCGGCGCCGGTCTTGTGGGCCATCGAGTGGACGATGCCGAGCAGCGCGTTGGAGAACGCCATACCGGCGAGGCACTGCGCATAGTGCATCTGCTCGCGGGCGTTCTTGTCGCCCTCGTAGGACGCCGGGAGATTCGCAAAGACCATCTGGATCGCCTTGATGGCGAGCGGGTCGGTGAACGGGGAGTTCAGGGTGGAGACGTAGGCTTCGATCGCGTGGGTCAGAGCGTCCATGCCGGTGTGCGCGGTGAGCTTCTGCGGCATCGTCTCGGCAAGCTCCGGATCGACGATCGCGATATCCGGGGTGATGTTGAAGTCGGCCAGCGGGTACTTGACGCCGGTCTGATAGTTCGTGATAACGGAGAACGCGGTGACTTCCGTCGCGGTGCCGGAGGTGGAGGGGATGGCGAGGAAGTGCGCCTTGGTGCGCAGGGTCGGGAAGGAGAACGGGGTGATGAGCTGCTCGAAGGTGGTCTCCGGGTACTCATAGAACGCCCACATGGCCTTCGCCGCGTCGATCGGGGAACCGCCGCCCATCGCGACGATCCAGTCGGGCTGGAACGCGCGCATCGCTTCGGCGCCGCGCATCACGGTCTCAACGCTGGGATCGGGCTCGACGTTCTCAAAGAGCTGGACTTCCATGCCGGCTTCCTTCAGGTAGCCGACCACACGATCGAGGAAGCCGAAGCGCTTCATCGAACCGCCGCCGACGACGACGATCGCGCGCTTGCCCTTGATGGTCTTCAGGGTTTCCAGAGTGCCGCGGCCGTAATAGATGTCTCTCGGTAAGGTAAATCTCATGGGAAAGCCTCCTTAGTAAATTTCAAAGCGCGGTTTTGCGGGAAAACCGGCAGGGAATCTTTTCTTGACGGTTATGAGTATAGCACATCCGCCCGGATTTGAGAACCCCCAATAACCGAATATCGATATGCACATATCGATATATCAAGGTACAATAAAACCCTGCATCAGTGTTCCCGCTTTTTCGTCAAAATATCCTCTCGTAACATTTCGTCCCCGTTTTCGTGACAATTCCTTCAAATTTGCTTTAAGTCTGGCTTTAGGAAGGGATGGTAGACTGTAAAAAACAAGGGAAAAGGGGGCAGTTCAAAAAAGGCCGTGGACGGAGAAATCTGTATTTTCAAGCGTTACGAAATCAAATATCTGGTTTCCGCGGAGGAAAGGGCGTTTCTGGAGGAGAGGATCCGGCGTCATATGCGTCCGGACGCGCACGGGGAAAGCACCGTGCGCAGCGTCTACTTCGATACGCCGGACGCGAGGATCGTGCGCCGGTCGCTCGAAAAGCCGGTCTATAAGGAAAAGCTCCGCACGAGAGCCTACCGCACCGCGGGGGAGACGGACGGCATCTTCGTGGAGCTGAAAAAGAAATACCGCGGCGTCGTCTATAAGCGGCGCATCGAGCTGCCGGAGAGGACGGCGGAGGCGTATCTGCTGCGCCGCGAGCCGCTGCAGTCTCCCTGCCAGATCAGCCGGGAGATCGACGCGTTTTTTGACTTCTACCCGGGACTTGCGCCGGCGATGTTCCTCTGTTATGACCGTACGGCGTATTTTTCCGGGGAGGAAGACGCCCTGCGCGTGACCTTTGACCGCAGCATCCGCTGGAGAAGGGAGAAGCTGTCGCTGAGCGCGCCGCCGTCGGGAGAGCCGCTGCTGGAGGAAGGGCAGTCGCTGATGGAGATCAAAAGCGGCGGCGCGATCCCGCTCTGGCTGACGGCGGCGCTGACCGAGGCGCGCGTGTTCCGCACGTCGTTTTCCAAGTACGGCGCCGCCTATACCACCGTTATGCAAAATGAAATGAAGCAAAGGAGTGCTGCCCCATGCCCCAATCCCTGTTTGCAAGCATCCTGGATCCGACAGCCGGCCTGACGTTTTCCGACTGCATCCTCTGTCTTTTGACCGCCCTTGCCTCGGGTGCGCTGATCGCGGTCGTGTACCGCCTGCGCACCGTCTGCTCGAAGAGCTTTCTTGTGACGCTGGCGCTGCTGCCGTCGATCGTCGGCGCGGTCATCCTGATGGTCAACGGCAGCATCGGCGCGGGCGTTGCCGCCGCCGGCGCGTTCAGTCTGGTGCGGTTCCGTTCCATGCCCGGCACGGCGCGGGAGATCGGCGCGATTTTCCTCGCGATGGCGGTGGGACTCGCCGTCGGCATGGGCTGTCTCGGGTTTGCGGCACTGTTCTGCGTGATCGTCTGCGCCGCGTATCTTGCGTATACGCGCACCGGGTTCGGAGAGGATAAGAATGCCGCGCTGCACAAGATCCTGCGTATCACGATTCCGGAGGATCTCGACTACAACGGCGTTTTTGACGATATTTTTGCCGAGTTTACGTCTGCATGCGAGCTGACCTCGGTCAAAACCTCGAATATGGGCAGCCTTTTCAAGCTGACGTACCGGATCACGCTCCGCGACGCCGCAAAGGAGAAGGACATGATCGACCGGCTGCGCTGCCGCAACGGCAATCTGGAAATCAGCTCCTCCCGCGAGCAGACGGAGAGCGAGCTTTGAGAAAGGAAGGCTTCCGATGAAGAAAAAATGGCTGTCAATTCTCTGCGCCGCCCTGATCTGCGCATCCTGCGCGGCCTGCTCCGGCGAAGAAAAGACAGGTTCCGGTACGACCTCCAATACGGTCTCCGGCACGACCTCCGGCACGACCTCCGGTACGACTGCCGCGGCCGTGCCGTCCGTCTCCGACGTCTTTACCGACCGGGATTATGAGGTCGGCTACAGCGATTATGTGACGGTGACGCTCGCGGACGGCGCGTCCGCCGCGGACGGGGACGGCGTGCGCATCGACGGCAGCGAGGTCACGATCACCGCGGAGGGCACCTATCTGCTGACGGGAACGCTCCAGGACGGCCGCGTCGTGGTCGACGCGGACAAGCAGGACAAGATCCAGCTTGTGCTGTCCGGCGCGTCCGTTACGAGCGCCTCCTCCGCCGCGCTCTATATCCGGCAGGCGGATAAGGTGTTTGTAACGCTTGATACAGGGACGGAGAACCGGCTCGAAAGCGCCGGCGCGTATATCCAGACCGACGACAATACGGTCGACGCCGCGCTCTTTTCCAAGGACGATCTGACGATCAACGGCAGCGGCAGTCTGACCGTCTGCTCCGCCGAAGGACACGGCATCGTCTCGAAGGACGATCTCGTCATCACCGGCGGCAGCTTTTCCGTCACCGCCGCGTCCCACGGCCTGTCGGCCAAGGACAGCCTGCGCATTGCGGGCGGGAGCTTCGAAATCGACGCGGGCAAGGACGGACTGCACTGTGAAAACAAGGACGACGCGTCGCTCGGCAGCATCTATCTCGCGGGCGGCAGCTTTGTGGTCACGGCGGCGCAGGACGGCGTGGACGCGGCGGCATGGCTGACGGTCGACGGCGGCAGCTATACGTTCTCGACCGGCGGCGGCAGCACGAACGCGAGCCTGAAAGCGGACGGCACCTTCAACCGAAGCTGGGGACTCACGGGCGGCTCGTCTGGGGATACCGTCTCCGCCAAGGGCTTCAAGGCGGCGGGGGATCTGACCGTCTCCGACGGCAGCTTTGCGCTCGACACCTCCGACGACGCGCTGCACTCGAACGCGAACCTGACCGTCTCGGGCGGTACCTTTACCGTCGCGTCCGGCGACGACGGCTTCCACGCGGACGCCGCGCTGACCGTCTCGGGCGGCACGATCCTGATATCGAAGAGCTACGAGGGCATGGAAGGCGCGTCGGTCACGGTCAACGGCGGCGACATCACGCTGACGGCGTCCGACGACGGCCTGAACGCCGCGGGCGGCAGCGACGGCTCCGCGCTCGGCGGCAGACCCGGCATGGGCGCGTTTGACACGGATGTTTCGGCGTTCATCTCCGTCTCCGGCGGCGTGCTGCGCATCAACGCGTCCGGCGACGGCATCGACTCCAACGGCAGCCTGACCGTCAGCGGCGGCGAGACCTACGTTTCGGGGCCGGAAAACAGCGGCAACGGCGCGCTTGACTACGCGGGTGCCGGTACGATCACGGGCGGCGTCTTTGCGGCGGCGGGCGAGGCCGGCATGGCGATGAACTTCGGCGGCGATTCGACGCAGGGGGCGATGCTCGTCACCTTTGACGCCGCGATCCCGGGCGGCACGGAGATCGTCCTGCGGGATGCGGACGGCGGTACGCTGCTTGCCTTCACCCCGGAAAAAACCTTCCGCTGCGCCGTCCTCAGCGCGCCGGGCGTCGTGCAGGGAAATACCTACACGGTGACGGCGGGAGAGATGAGCGTCACGGTGGAAATGACCGCGACCGTTGTCGGAGGAAGCGGCGGTATGACCGGCGGGAAGGGCTTCGGCGGCGTATTTGACCGGGGCGGCTTCTCCGGCGAGGACGGACGGAGCGGAAAGGACAGTCCGAAGGGCGGCGAAATGCCCGGGAACGGAGAGCTTCCCGGCAATGGAGAAGCGCCTGAGGACGGAGGGTATCCCGAAAAAGGGGTGCGTCCCGGAAACGGAGAGCTTCCCGAACCTCCGGACGGATCGGACGGCACCGGTGCCGCGTCGCCCGGCGTTCAGGTTTGAGACGGCGATAAAAAAAGCGAAGGATTCAAAAAATCCTTCGCTTTTTTATGCCTTTAAGACGCTCGGGGAAGCATCGGATATGCCGTCAGAGCCAGACGGTGAAGACGATGCTCCTGCCGTCGTCCGATCGTGCCGAGATCTTCCCGCGGTGTGCCGTGACGATCGCCTGTGCCATCGACAGCCCCAGTCCGTAGCCGCCCGACTCGGCGCTGCGGGCGTCGTCGCCGCGGTAAAAGCGGTCGAAAAGCTGCGGGAGCCTGCCGCGGGGCATCGATTCGACGTGGTTTGTGCAGGTGATCAGGATACCCTTGCCCGTCCTGCGGAGCCGGAATTCGATCGTATCGCCCGGCACGGCGTATTTGACGGCGTTGTCCAGCAGGATCGAGAACAGCCGCCGGATCGCCTGCTCGTCGCCGGTATAGCCGACGTCCGGGGCGATTTCGGCCTCCATCCGCTTGCCGCGCACCTCGGCGAGCGGGCGGAACGCCTCCGCCGCATCCTCCGCCGCGTCCGACAGCGAAAACGGCACCTGCGCGGGGGACCGGGACTGCTCGTCCATCCGGGCAAGGTCGATGAGGCTGCGCGTCAGCTCGGAGAGCCGGTCGACCTGATGCCGGATGGCGCGCGTCCATTCGTTTTCGCCGATCTGCATCTCCAGCACCTCCGCGTCGGCGGAGATGACGGCGAGGGGGGTTTTGATCTCGTGCCCCGCGTCGGTGATGAAGCGCTTCTGCTTGGCGTAGCTTTCGGCAAACGGGCGCACGATGCGTCCGGAGAGCAGCCAGACGGACAGAAAGACCGCGCCGAGACCGGCGGCGGAGAAGAGAAGGCTTGTCAA
>JAEDGJ010000143.1 GCA_016297585.1 Clostridiaceae bacterium | reverse complement strand
CTTCGACAAAAGGAGGGCTTTCCCATGCCTTTTACCGACATCCTCCGCACGCCGGACGGCGTCATGCTGGAAACAGCCGGCGGCTTCGAGCCGATGCGCGCCTGCGGATCCGGTTTTGACGCGCCGGGCGTACGGCTCGACTGCGCCGGCGGGCGCATGACCGTTCTCTGGTCGCCGTCCGCCCCCGAGCGCGCGCCGAAACGCTTCAGGCTCCGCTGGAAGGGCGACAACCGCGCCGTCCGCCTCGTCTACCGCCCGGTCTGGTCCTTCAACTGCACGGAAGCCGGCTGGCATCCCGTCATCCCCGAGGAGCCGATGCCCTGGTACTTCCTCGCCCATGACGGCAAGACCACCGTCGGCTGCGGCGTCAAAACGGGGCCGAACGCTTTCGCCTTCTGGCAGGTCGACGCTTACGGCGTCACGCTCTGGCTCGACGTCCGCTGCGGCGGAGAGGGCGTGCAGCCGAAAGCGCCCCTGCTCGCGGCGGAGACCGTGTCCGCCGCCTTCGAAGGCCCGTCCTACGCGGCGGCACAGCAATTCGCGGCGATGCTCTGCCCCGCGCCGCGGCTCCCGTCCCGTCCCGTGTTCGGCTCGAACAACTGGTACTACGCCTACGGCAATATTTCCCGGGAAAGCGTTCTCGAGGACGCGGCGCTGATGGGCTCCCTCGTCGACGGCGCGCTGCGTCCGTATATGGTGATCGACGACGGCTGGCAGAAAAACCGCCGTACCGGCTACATCGGCGGCCCCTGGACGCCCAACACCCGCTTCGGCGATATGCAGGAGACCGCACGCGGCATCCGGGAGCGCGGCTGCATTCCCGGCATCTGGATCCGCACCCTCCTTTCGGAGGATCCCGCCCTGCCCGACGCGTGGAAGCTGCACCGTCCGGAGGGTCCGCAGCCCGAGACGGGCTTCCTTCTCGATCCGAGCGTCCCCGACGTGCTCGCGCAGATCGGCGAGGACGTCCGCCGCCTCCGTTCGTGGGGCTACGACCTCATCAAGCACGATTTCTCCGCGTCCGACCTCGTCGGCCCGGAGGGCAGCAGGATCGGCGCGCAGATCTCCCCCGAGGGCTGGCACTTTTTCGACCGTTCCCGCACGACCGCCCAGATCACGAAGGCGCTGTACCGGACCATCGAGGACGCCGCCTCCGGCGCGCTGGTCATCGGCTGCAACACCTTCAGCCATCTGACGGCAGGCATCCACGCGGTCTTGCGTTCCGGCGCGGATACCTCGGGATATTACTGGGAAGTCACGCGCAAAAACGGCGTCGGTACGCTCGCGCAGCTCCTGCACCAGAACGGCCGCTTCTATATGACGGACGCCGACTGCGCCGCTTTCACGCCGAGGGTCTCGACCGAGATGAATCTGCGCTTCGCCGACCTCGTCTCCCGCTCCGGCACCTCCTTCTTCTGCTCGATCACCCCCGGACAGCTCTCCCCCGCCGAGCTTGCCCGGCTGCGGAAGATCTACGAGCGCGCATCTCGTCCCGCTGAGCTCGAGCCGCTCGACTGGATGCACACCGCCTGCCCCGGCGAATACCTCGACTGCGGCGAGCGCGTCTCCTACGACTGGTTTTCGGACACCGCCGGCGTGCGCACCTTCTATGCCTGAGCCGATCGCTTCGCCACCGCCCGAAGAGAAAGAGGACGCTTCCGCGCCGAGGGAAGCGTCCTCTTATCCTTATTCGTACCATTTCTGCTGGGCGGCAAACATCCGCGCGTATTCCCCGCCCGCCGCCATCAGGGACTCATGCGTGCCGCATTCCGCGACCCGTCCGTCCGCGAGCACGAGGATCCGGTCGGCAAGCCGTACCGAGCCGAGGCGGTGCGTGACGATCACCGCCGTTTTGTCCCGCGCCAGCTCCGCAAAGCGGTTATACACCCGCGACTCCTCCAGCGGATCGATCGCGGCGGTCGGCTCGTCCAGAATGATGAGCCGGTGTCCGCGGCAGTACGCGCGCGCGATGGCGACCTTCTGCCACTGTCCGCCGGACAGCTCCGCCGTCACCTCGCCGTCGTCATTGAACTCGCGGGAGAGCATCGTGTCAAACCCCGCCGGAAACGCGGAAACGTCGAGTCCCGCGCGGGCGGCGGCGTCCGCGAGCACCTCGCGCGGCGCGTCGAAATCGCCTTCGGCGATTGAGAGGTTGTCGCCGAGCGTCATCTGATAGCGGCGGAACCTCTGGAACACCGCCGAAAGGTTCCGGCGCAGCTCGGGCAGCGCCGCGTCGCGCAGATCGACGCCCCCGCGGCGCACGCTCCCCTCGTCCGGCGTATACATCCCGCACAGCAGGCGCACGAACGTCGATTTCCCCGCGCCGTTTTCGCCGACGACCGCCAGCGTCTCGCCTTCCTTCACGGTAAAGCTGACCCCGTCGAGCGATTTCTTCTCCGCGCCCGGATAGGAAAAGCTCACGTTGTCAAAGACGATGTCGCCGCCGTCCGGAAGCCGCACGGACGCGCCGCCGGAGGCTGCGTCTCCTGTCCTGTCCGGCAGATCGAGGAAGCGCACATAGTTTTTCACCGCGCCGAAGCCGCGCGCGACGCTGCCCATATGGCGGCAGACGATCTCCTCCATGATCCCCTGGAGCATGCCGAGGTTTGCAAACACCGCCGAGAACGCGCCGACGCTGATCTCCCCGGCCAGCAGCGCGCAAAACAGCATATACAGGATAACGCCGTAGCCCGCGATCGTCACGACGCGAGTACCGAGCTCAAAGAGCGTGCTTCTCAGGCTTGCGCGGAAGCGAAGCCGGTTCAGGAGAGATAGCGTGTCGGTATAGAGCTTTTTGAAGTAATAAAACCCGCCGAGCAGCCGCGTTTCCTTGAGAAATTCGCGGTCCGCGATGCATTTTTCGTAGTATTCGTACTCGCGGCGCACCGGCGCGGACTGATCCTCGAGACGCGCGAACGCCCGGCTGCGCACGATCTGCGACAGCGCCGTCGGCACGAAGATGATGACGATCGAAAGCGCAAGCAGCGGCTTTAAGGAGAACAGATACCAGCCCATGACCGCGAAATACGGCAGGTAGAAGGTAAAAATCATCAGGATTTCGTTGACAAACCAGAACGCGTTGTTCTTGCCCTCCTCGGCGCGATTGATGTCGTCGAGCTTTTTCGTGTCCTCGAAGCAGATCGGGTCGATCCTCCCCATCTTCTGATGGATGGCGAGCGAGAGCTTGCCGGTCACGACCGCCTGAAAGGGCGTGTAGATAAAATTCCCCGCGCCGTTTAACACCTGCGTCAAGACGTTTGCAAACGCGAGCCCGGCAAGCCCCAGCAGCGCGGTGCCGAATGCCGCCGTTCCCGCCGCCAGTCCCGCCGCCGCGTCGAAAAACCGCTGCTGGAACCACGCGAGAACGCCCCACGAGGCGCTGTGACAGACCGACAGCACCGTGACGAGCCAGAAAAGCCCCGGCGACACGCGGTAGATCTGAACGAGCAGCCGCCGGAAGGTCGGAATGAGGCCGTACTGTTTTTCCGTCATGCGCACACCTCCTCCGTGCGGTACCAGGCGCTCTGGCTTTCAAACATCGCCGCGTACAGGCCGTGCTGCGCAAGCAGCGCCTCATGGCTGCCCTTTTCCGCGACGCGTCCGTCCTCCAGCACGAGGATCTCGTCGGCCAGCCTCGCCGCGCCCAGCCGGTGCGTGATGAACAGGGTCGTATGCCCCGCGCTGATCTTCCCGAACAGCTCGTACACCCGGCTTTCCGCCACGGGGTCGAGCGCCGCCGTCGGCTCGTCGAGGATGCGCACCGCACCCTCTCCCGCGATGCAGCGCGCAAGCGCCGCCTTCTGCCATTCGCCGCCGGAAAGGTCGACGCCGCCGTCGCGGATCCGGCCGAGCGGCGTGTCGGCGCCCTGCGGGAGCTTTGCCGCGACCTCGTCGAGCCCGAGGCACGCCATCGCGCCCTCCACGTCGGGGTTTGCCCCTTCGCGCAGGTCGCCGAGCGCGATGTTGTCGCGCAGGGAGACCGCGTAGCGTGCAAAATCCTGATAGACGACGGAAAAGATGCTCTTGAGCTCCGCGAGCGTGTATTCCCGCAGATCGCGCCCCGCGATGCGGATCGTGCCCTCGTAGTTTGTATACTGCCCCGTCAAGAGCTTCGTCAGCGTCGTCTTCCCCGCGCCGTTCGCGCCGACGAGCGCGTAGTGCATCCCCTCGCGCAGCGTGCAGGTGAAGTCCTTCAGGATGAAGGCTTCCGTTCCGGGATAGCGGAAGCTGACGTGCTCAAACTCGATCGTCCCCAGCCGGAACTCCGGCAGATTCGCGGGCCGGTCGAGCGCGCCCTCGCGTTCGGAAAGCGCGGAAAACGCCGTCAGATCGTCGAGATACGCGCGGTTTTTGGCGATCTCGGACAGTGCCCACGGCAGGTCCCACGACATCCGCTGCACCAGCCCGAACACGGCGGTCACAAGGCCGATGAACGTACCCGCGGAAAGCAGCCCTGAGCGCAGCGGGAACAGCAGCACCAGCGCCACGGCGACGGAGATCGCGACCGTAACGAGCCCCGTCCCCTTGATGCGGATGAAGCGGCGCAGCTCCTCGCGCTGGGAGATCCGGCGGCAGGCCTCGTAGCGCTCGAACCAGCGCCGGTTGAGCGCGTCGGTATAGCCGAAGACGGTGCGCTCCTCCGCGCCCTCCCGTTCCGTCAGGACGGAGGCGAGGTAATCGGCGCGGCGGCGGTGCTTTTCGGCCGTCCGGTCTGCCTCATACTGCCGCCGTCCGGATTTGACCGCGACGGCGAACAGCGGCACCGAAAAGCCGGCGATGACGAGCGCCGCCCACCAGACCTCGGCGGCCAGCAGCGCCAGCACCGACGCCACGGACACGATGCCGAACACGAGCTGCGTCAGGCTGTCCAGCCCGCCCCGGATGCGGGACGCGGGATCCCGGCAGACGCGGCCGATCAGGTCCCAGGTCTGACTGTCCTCGACATGGCGGTACTCGAGCCGCGCGCGCTTTTCGGCGGTCTGCGCGCGGAACGTCTCGTCCAGCCGCATTTCGAGCTTTTCCCAGCCGATCCCGGAAAGCGCGTAGCTGATATACCCCCAGCCGGCGATGAGCAGGAGCAGCACCAGCGGCAGTACGACGTTCCCCGTCCGGTCGCCGCCCGCATACGCGAGCGCGGTATCGACAAACCGCGCGGTCGCGAGCGCCTGCAGCGTCGGCATCAGCGCGCTGAGCGCCTGAGAAAACAGGATCCAGCACATCAGCACCGGCGCCGCGCGGAAGGGGATCGCGATGAAGTCAAAAAGCCGGTATGTTTTTTCTTTCACCTTTTATCTTCCTCCTCTTGCTTTTTGCACGCCCAGTATACGCTCGCCGCGCTTCTCTTGGCAAGCAACTCCCGGTTGCTTCCACGATCCGTTGAGCGTCATTTTCCCGGACAACCGCCGGTTGCGCGCAAAAAGCGGTATGAAAAAACCCCCGCCGGGGGAAAATGGCGTTCCCGGCGGGGCTGCTGTCAGGATCAGAGGCGGGGAATCCCGCGAATCGCTTCGCGGATCGCCGCTGCAATGTCTCTGTCGATCTGGGCGGCGCCGCTCTGCGCCGAGCCGCGGCAGGTATCCTGCCTCGGCGGATCGAAGGGAGACGGCGCGGGTTCATAGGCTTCGGGGTGGATGCCCCGATACATCCGCTCGACGATCGCGAGCGCGTATTTCAGGTTCTCCGAATACCCCTGCGCCAGGGTGTTCAGGGCGTTGCCCCGGGCTTCGTCGCCGTTGCCGCCCATCGGGGATTCGTTTAACGGCATCGTCTTGACCGTTTCGACGATGCGGTCGATCACATCCGTCTGCGACATCAGGGCGAGGATGGCGTCGAGCAGGTCGCGCGTCGTGATCTCGCGTTCCCCTGCTTCATCGTATGCCGTCTGCCGGAGCTGCTCCTCCTGCGCGGCGGCGTTCGCGGCTTTTTCCTCAAATCCGGCGTCGACGTTGACATCGACGCTCACGGGGTTCTTTATATTGGGTTCCATATGGTTGTCCTCCGTATCATTTTCCGGCGGACGCGCAAGCTCTATGGTATGGTCGTCGATCCAGCGCGCCCTGCCATGCTTTACAAGGCCTCTGGCCCGCTTTTCATAGGTCGGGGTATACCGATTCCCCGACGCGTCGCATACGTCGATGTTT
>JAEDGJ010000142.1 GCA_016297585.1 Clostridiaceae bacterium | reverse complement strand
CGCGCGCTGCTCCGGCGCGTCTCCGAGCACGAGGCCGCAGACGAGAAGCCTGCCCTCCCCGACCGCAAACTCGGCTACGGCGGCGTAGCGGTCGACGTTCTTAAAGCCCGAAACGAGCTCGACGACGGGGGCGAACGCGAGTCCTTCCTCCGGAGCCGAGGGCGCGCCGTAACGGATCGCGCGGCCGCCGTCGAGCATGGACTTGAACTGCCAGCCGCAGTACCCGTCGTGCGGGAACGCGTCGAGCGCCGGATGCGGATGGATGACCGACGCGGCGATGCCGTGGGGACGCCCGGCGCACATCGGCTGGAAGGCGGTCGCCTCGGCCGGCAGCGGCGAGACGCCGGTAAGCAGGATGCGCGCGCCGTGCTCGAGCGCGGATACGTCGTCGGGCGTCAGCGACTCCGTCACGCGGACGTTCTCCGGCATATCCCCGGCCGCGCGCGCAAAGCACCAGAGCGTCCAGCGGTTGCGGATGTGCTCGCCGCCGGCCGTGAGCACGGCGGAAAGCGTGTATTTTCCCGCCCTCGCGGGCAGCGTGACCGCAAACCGGGCGATCTCCGTGACGCTGCCGTTCGGGACGGCGGCGGTCTCCTCGATGCCGTAGCCCGCGGAGACGCCCTGCGCGTCCGTGAGCGTCCAGGTCAGCGTCCCGGAGGGCAGCTCTCCCGTGTCGTAGCGGGAGACGAGGAAGGGGCATGCCGCTTCCTCCCCGGTATAATAGGTAAAGCGCTCGCCGTGATCCCACAGCAGCACCGTCGGCGCGTTCCAGCGCAGCACCTCCTCCTTCGGCGAAAACGGCTTTTCCTCAAAGAACTCGTTGAGGATGCCGCAGGGGTAGCCCGTGCGGTGCCAGTGGTAGTCGATCGCGCCGAGATAGTCAAAGCCCGCGAGCAGGCGGCATTTGCGCGCCGTCTCGACGTTCTGCTTGCGCACCTCGGCCATCAGCGCCGAGGAATTGCGGTAAAAGGTCTCCCAGCGGTCAAACAGTCCCTCGCGCTCGAGGTATTCCCGGCCTTTCGCGTAGAGATCGGTGCCGATGCGCGTTCCCTCGTAGCGGGACTCGAGCGAAAAGTCGAGCCAGCCGCCGTAGATGCCCATCTCGTGCGCCAGACACGGCCGCTCATAGACGGCAAGCCGCCGGTCAAGCTCATGGCAGTCGCCGTCGGTGGAGCCGTAGCTCAAAAACCCCCAGGTAAACTGCCCGAAGACGTCGGAAAAGGTCTTGAGCGCGGCAAGCCTGCGCGGATTGTGGCGGCTCGGCTCGTCCGTGCAGTCCCCCATGTCCGCATCGGCCCAGCCGTATTCGACGCCGCGCAGCGCCTCCTGCGGATTATACAGCGCCGCAGGCGCCAGCGTATGCGCGACCGCCGCCTCGCGCGCGAGAGCCGCGATCTTGTCCTCGTCTAAAAGCTCCTCGTTGCCGCCGCAGAGGATCGCCGTGCTCGGATGCCGCCGCACGGCGCGCACGATGTCCTCCCACTCCCGCTCGCCGCAGTTCACGGGCGCCTCGACCTGCACATAGAAGCCGAGCCGGTCCGCCGCGGTCATGTATTCCTCGTTCGGCACGGAGGTATGGAAGCGCAGGAAGTTGAAGCCGTATTCGCGCAGGATGCCGAGCATGCGCTCGTAGCTTTCGACGCTGTCCGGCGGGGTGCAGGTCTCGGGATAGTAGCCGTGCTCCGTCGCGCCGCGCAGGAACACGGGCAGCCCGTCCACGGTCAGCCGCGTCCCGTCGCGCCGCAGCGCGCGCAGGCCGAAGGGGAGCGTGCGCTTGTCCGCGACGCCGCCGCGGTTGTGGAGCGTGAGGCGGCACTCGTACAGCTTCGGCGCGGTGTCGCTCCAGCGCGCAAGCCCCATCGAGAGGATGTCGCGCCGCAGAGACGCGCCCTCCAGCGGGAAGCAGCCCTCCTTGAGCACACGGACGCCGTCCATGATCTTGTACGCCAGCTCCGCGCCCTGCGTGTCGCCGTCAAAGAGCGCGTCGAGCGTGAAAAACTTCTCGTCGCGCGCGAACGCCGCGGCGTCGGCGATGCGGCAGCACCCGGTCAGGCGCAGCCGCACGGCGCGCGTCAGTCCCCCGGAAAAGCCCTTGTAGCCGCGCGTCACGCACCCGAGATGCCCGCGCGGGTCGTTGCAGACGGCGAGAAGGATCTCGTTTTCGCCCTCGCGCAGAAAGCCGTCGAGCGAGACCGTATGCGGCGTCGAATAGCCGAACACCTGCCCCGCATACGCGCCGTTGACCCAGACGCGCGCGCCGGTCGAGACGCCCGCGAGCTCCAGCACGGCATACGGCGCGGGCTCGCCGAGCGTCACGCTTTTTCTGTACCATACGGTGCCCGTGATGTACGGCAGCGACGCGTCGGGCGTGTCGGGCATCGGGAAGTGCACGGGGACGTAGTCGGGGTTGACCGCCGTGTCCTCGCCCGCAAACGACTCCGGCTGGTCGTCCCAGTACCCCGGCACGGCGATGGTATGGGGAAATTCCGCGGGGAGCTCCGCCGTCTCCGTCCAGCTTCGAAGCACCGTGTCGCGGTGCTCGTCGGCGTAGCGGAAGCTCGTCCCGCCCGGACGCGTATAGGCGCAGTCCCAGATGCCGGAAAGGTCGATCATTCTCATGGTTTTTCTTCCTTTTTTCAAAAAAATCTATTGACAGCGGCCGCGTTTTGTCGTAAAATAAGAGCCTTCACGTCAAAAAAGGGAGGGATGTGCCGATGGACACGCTGTCGGAACAATTTGAACGTCAGAACCTGAAGGAAACGCTGGTTTTCGTGGAAAAGAAGACGCGCGAGGTCTCCGCCGTCAAGGCCGAGCTCGACGCGCAGATCGCGGAAATGATGGAGCACTACAACTCCGACAACGAGGAGCTGCGCATGGCGCTGGTCGTGGCGACGGACATGCAGAAAAGCCAGGGCGCCGTGCTCACAACGCTCGCACGGGCGCAGGACAGCCCCTATTTCGGGCGCGTCGACTTCCGCGCGGACGACGAAGCTTCCCCCGAGCGCATCTACATCGGCCGCGGCGGGCTCTACGACGAAAAAACACACCGCACCGTCGTCGTCGACTGGCGCACGCCGGTCGCAAACCTCTACTACGACGCCGTCTCCGGCCGCGCGTCGTACAAAAGCGTCGGGGAGACCATCTCGGGCGAGCTGACCTGCAAGCGGACGTATAACATCAAAAACGGCGTGCTGAACGCCTTTTTTGATGCGGATATGGTCACAAACGATGAGCTTTTGCAGGAATACCTGTCCAAAAACACCGGCGCCGTCCTCAAGGACATCGTCGCGACCATCCAGAAGGACCAGAACGAGATCATCCGCATCCCGCCGTGGAACGACGTCCTCGTGCAGGGCGTCGCGGGCTCCGGAAAGACCACCGTCGCGCTGCACCGGCTCGCGTACCTGATCTTCAACTTCTCGGACAGGCTCAAGACCTCCGGCTTTGCGGTCATCGGCTCGAACCGGCTGTTCCTGTCCTATATCTCGGGGATGCTCCCCGACCTCGGCGTCGAAAACGTGCGGCAGATGGTGATGCCCGAGCTGCTGCGCCACATCCTGCTGTATGACGACCCCGCGCACGAATGCGTCCCGCCGGCGGAGGAGACCGCATGGCAGAGCTCACAGGCGTTCTTCGACGCGTACGACGCCCACATCCGCGAATTCGAGGACGGTGTGTTCCTCTCGGGAGACCTGATGCTCCTCGACGAGCCGGTCATGACGCGGGACGAGATCGCGGAGAAGGTGATCGGCAGCCGCACGCATCCGATGGCCGACCGCGCGGCGCTGATGCACAGCATCCTCTCGCTGCGGCTCGACACCGCGCTGCCCGCCGCCGTCGCGCGGCTCGAGGCGCAGTCCGACCGCGACGTCGCGCGCTTCCGTGCGGGCGAGGACACGGGATACCCGACCGTCGGCGACATCATCGACCACCGCAACGCGCAGATCGCGCTTGCTAAAAAGCAGGCGTCGGCGCTGAAAAACCAGTTTGCCCGCCGCGTCCGGGCGATGCCGCCGGAGAAGCTGTACGCGCAGTTCCTCGCAAAATGCGCAAAATCCGGCGAAAAGCGCGCGAAAGCCGTCCTTTCCCGCGTCAAGCGCGGCGAATACGGCGTCTATGACCTCTGCGCGCTGCTCTATGCGGCGGCGCGGCTCGACCGTCCCCCGCGCGCGGACGAGTTCCGGCATCTCGTCATCGACGAGGCGCAGGACTTCGTCCCGTCGCTCTACGCGATGTTCGCCCGCATCTTCCCGCAGCCGCATACGACGTTCACGATTCTCGGCGACGTCTCGCAGAACCTCTCCGGCGAGTCCGGCGTCGCGAGCTGGGACGCGGTGCTCGACTCGAGCTTTGCCTCCCGCCAGCATGCCTTCCGCGTGCTGTCAAAGAGCTACCGCAACACGATCGAGATCGCGTCCGTCGCCAACGCCGTCCTCTCGCACAGCCGTGCGCGCGCCTACGACATCACGCCGGTCGTGCGCCACGGCGAGCCGGTCGTCTTTTCGCAGACCGGGGACACCGCCGCCGCCGTCGCGGAGGAGATCGCCGCATGGAGAGGCGAGGCGGGCTCCCTCGCCGTCGTCTGCCGCACGGCCGAGGACGCGCAGTCGCTCTACGACGCGCTCGGCCGTCCCGCGGACGTGCGTCTTTCCGCGGGAGACTCCGACGACCCCTATACCGGCGGCGTCACGATCTTCGACATCCGCCGCGCGAAGGGTCTGGAATTCGACCGCGTCGTCCTCGCCGGCGCCGACGCGTCGCGCTATCCGGACACGCCCGATGACGTGCGCGCGCTCTACGTCGGCTGCACGCGTGCGCTGCACACGCTGCGGGTGCTGTACGAGGGCGAGCCGTCGCCGCTGTTTACCGAAAAGGCGGGAGACTGACCCCGTGCGCGTCCCCCGCGCGGCAAAACCCCATGCGTTACAGGATCACGACGGTGATGCCGTTATTGTGCCGGTCGAGGTCGCGGTCCATACGCAGCTCGGGGCAGAGTCCCATCGCGATGCGGGTATCCTCGTCGAAGATAGAAAGGCGCTCCCCGGCGATAAAGGCCTGAATATCGCCGCGCGAATGCCGCCGCAGCAGGTAATCGCGCACCTGCACGCGCAGCACGCCGCCCTTGCCGGACGAGCCGTAGCCGTGGATGAGCTTGAGCGCCGTATACCCCATGCTCTTCGCGGCGGCGAGCTCATAGGTCAGGCGGCGTATCGCGCGGTCAGCGGTGGGCAGACCCTCCTCGAGGTTGACCGTCTTATATCCCGCCATCGGTCATTCCTCCCGCGCGCAGCAGCGCACGAACACGCGGAACACCTCGGCCATCTCGTCGACCCCCTCGGGGCGGAACGTGCCGGTCATGCGTTCCGGGTGCCACTGCAGCCCGAGAATGGGCAGGCTCTCGTGTTCGACGGCTTCGATAACGCCGTCCGCGCTCCGGGCGGTCACGCGCAGTCCGCGTCCGGGCTCCCGAACGGCCTGATGATGATAGGAATTGGTCCGGATGCGTTCGCCGAAGACACGGCGCACGACGGAATCCTCCTCGGTGCGCACCTCATGCACGGCGCCGCCGCCATGCACAAGCGCCCCGGGAAGCTGGGCGGGGATATCCTGCCAGAGGCTGCCGCCGAGGGCGACATTGATGAGCTGGATCCCGCGGCAGATGCCGAGGACCGGCAGTCCGCGCGCCGCGGCGAGCGCGAAAAGCTCGAGCTCCATCTCATCGCGTGCCGGGCAGACCTCGACGGTCCCGTTCACCTTTTCCTCGCCGTAGTATTTCGGGTCGATATCGACCCCTCCGGCGAACAGCACGCCGTCCGCGCGCCGCACGAGCGCCTCATAATCCGTCTCGAGCGCCGTCACCGGCAGCGCACCCGCCGCCGTAAGCGCTGCCGCGTAGGTGGAATTGACGCGGAACGCGAAATCATTCAGCGGCAGATGATCGGTATAAACGTAACTCGGCGTCACCAGAATCAGGGGCTTCACAGCGTCCACCGTTCCTTTCCTTAAAACTTCTTTTCTTTCTCTATTATACTCAGACTGCTTCCTTTTGTAAAGTGCAACCTTCTTAACCGGCACCTTTCAGCTGGCTGGTACTTTTGCAGGGGCGCTTCCCGCCCCCTGCACCCCAGGGCTTCTTTCTTTGCGCCAGC
>JAEDGJ010000141.1 GCA_016297585.1 Clostridiaceae bacterium | reverse complement strand
GGAACGATCCGAAAACTGATCGTTCTCCGCGTTTTTTGTATCCAAACAGTGTTTCCGGTCAGCGATCCGCTTCCTCCAGCGCGCGCTGGAGCCCCGCGAGGTCTTCAAAGTCGAAATCGGCGCGGACGGAGCTGGCCTGATAGTCCTCGCGCGTCGTCTCGCCCGAATAGACGAGGATGCTCGCGATCCCGGCGTTCGCGCCGAGCGCGATGTCCGTATAGAGCCGGTCGCCGACCATCGCCAGCTCCTCCGGCGCGGCGCCGTACTTGCGCATCGCCATTTCGGCGATCGTGCGGTTGGGCTTGCCAATCACGACGTCCGGGCGGCGGCCGGTGGAGGCTTCGATGTAGGCGATCGTCGCGCCGATGTCGGGGATGAAGCCGCCCTCGACGGGGCAGTTGAAGTCCGGATGGGTCGCGATATAGGGGATGCCGGAGCGCACAAGATTGCAGATCAGCGTCAGCTTCTCGTAGGTCAGCGTCTGGTCAAAGCCCAGCACGAAGTACGAGGGGTCCTTCGCCGTCAGCGTAAAGCCCGCGTCCTCGAACTCGCGCTCGAGGGAGGGGGTGCCCGCGAGATAGATGCGAGCGCCCGGCGCGCGCTCGGAGAGCCAGAGCGTCGTCGCCTCGCCGGAGGTGAAGATGTCGTCCGGAGAAGCGTCGATGCCGAAGGAGGCAAGACGCGTGACGTATTTGTCGCGGCTGCGGGAGGAGTTGTTCGTCAGGTAGACCGCGCGCCGTCCGGTGCTGCGCAGATAGGAGAGGAAGGGGAGCGTGCAGGGAAACAGGCGGTCGCCGAGGTAGATCGTGCCGTCCATGTCGAGCATGAACACCCGGAGGGAGGATAACCTTACCATCGTTATTCCTTTCGTGCGTCGGGCTCGTCGGAGCCTTCCTCCGCATCGGGCTGCAGCTCGACGCGGAGCTTGTCGGCGCGCATATTGTCGATCTTCGTCACGGTGACGAGCAGGTTCTTATAGCGGAAGCTGTCGCCGACCTCGGGGAAGCGGTCGAGCATCTCGGTCGCCCAGCCGCCGAGGGTCGTGTATTCGCTTTCGAAGTCGCGGTCGGAGACGTCGAGCAGCTCGAACAGGTCGGAGATCTGCATCGAGCCGTCCGCGAGATAGGCGGTGTCGGAGAGCTTCGTGTATTCGGTCTCGACGACGTCCTTTTCGTCCCAGATGTCGCCGACGATCTCCTCGAGGACGTCCTCCATCGTGACGATGCCCATCGTGCCGCCGTATTCGTCGAGCACGACGGCCATATGAAGACGCCTTGTGCGGAATTCCTGCAGCAGGTCGGCGGTGGTCATCGTCATATGTACGAACAGCGGGTCGCGCATCAGGCGGCGGATGTCGGGACGGCGGTCGGACATCGCGGCTTTGAGCAGGTGCTTGGTGTTGAGGATGCCGATGACGTTGTCGACGGAGTCCTCATAGACGGGCACGCGGGAGTGGCGCATGATCTCGTCGTCGGCGAGGATCTCCTCGACCGGGTCGTCGATGTCGACGGCAGCGACGTCCACGCGGGGGGTCAGGATCTCGTGCACGGTCGTGTCGGAAAACTCGATGGCGGAGCGGATGAGGTCGCCCTCGCGCTCGGAGATGACGCCCTCCTCCTCGATCGTGTCGACCATCTCGACGAGCTCCTCGTCGGTGACGGACGGCTCGGCGTCGGTCGGCGTCCAGAGCTTTTCGATGCGCGAAAGCAGCTTTGTGACGGCGATGACGATGGGCTTGAAGAGGATGAAGCAGAAATGCAGCGGCCGCGCGAGCTTCAGGACAAGGCGGTCGGCGTTTTCCGTCGCGAGGATCTTCGGGATGATCTCGCCGAAGATCAGGATGATGACGGTCATGACGAGCGCCGCGACGGTTTCGCCGCGTTCGGCGCCGAAATGGGAGACGGCGATCAGCGTGGCGGCGGAGGAGGCGGCGATGTTGACGAGGTTGTTGCCGACGAGCACGGTGGAGAGAAACTCGGCAAACCGGTCGGCGATGCGGTCGGCGAGCTTTGCCTGCGCGGAGCCCGCCTCGGCTGCGTTTTTCAGGCGCATCTTGTTGGCGGTGGCGAAGGCGATCTCGGAACCGGAGAAGAACGCGGAGCAGGCGACGAGGAAGAGAAGAAAGACGTAGAGGGCGATCTCAACGTACAGATTCATACGGCGGCCCTCTTTTCTGCGCCGTCCGCGCGTTCGGGAAGCGGGGAGAGCGGCTCCTCGACGGGATCGTCCTCGTCCATGATGTCGCCGACCAGCTCCTCGAGGATGTCCTCCATCGTGACGACGCCGACGGGATGCCCTTCGTCGTCGTTGACGATGCACATATGGAGCTTTTTGCGGCGCATATCCTCAAAGAGGGTATTCACGGGCGTGCTCGCGCGCACGAAGGTCGGCGGCGCCAGCAGCGGACGCAGCGGGGGAGAGGGCTCCTTCAGACAGGCGCGCAGGTATTTGCGCGTCTGGAGGATGCCGATGATGCGGCCGTGGTCGGTGACGGGCAGGCGGGAGTATTTGCGGCCGAGGATGCACGCAAGCTGCGACTCGGGGGTGCTGCGGATGTCGATGGTCGCCATTTTATCGGCGGGCGTCATGATCTGGGAGACGAGCGTGCCGGAAAAGTCGATGGCGGACTGGATGAGCTCGGAGTCCTCGGGCTCGATGGCGCCCTCCTCCTCGATGTTTTCGACGAGGGTGTGCAGCTCCTGCTCGGTCAGCGTCGGCTCCTTTTTGTGCGAGCCGAAGATGCGTTTTGCGAGCTGGCCGATCCAGGTGAAGAACGCGGAAAGCGGCCACAGCAGGAGCATCAGCGCCGAGATCGGGATGGAAACGGCGGACGCGAAGGCGTCGGCGTTGGCGCGGGCGATGTTCTTCGGGAGCGTTTCGCTGAAAAAGAAAACGAGCAACGTCAGCACAACGGTCGAAACGACGGAACCGCTGGGCCCGAGAAGCCCGATGGCAAGTACCGTCGCAATGGATGCGGCCGCAATATGAATGACGTTGTTCCCGATGAGCAGCGTGGTGATCGCCCGGTCGAAATGATCGAGGATGCGCGTCACGCGGATGGCGCTCCGGTCGCCGTCGTCGGCGCGGAGCTTGAAGCGAATGCGGTTGCAGTAGGAAAAAGCGGTTTCGGAACCGGCAAAGAAGCCGCCTGCGAGGATCAGAACGATCAGCAGGATACTTCGGGGCAATATTCCGTCGTCCACGGCGTTTTGGAACCTCCGATTCAAAAGAATATGTTTAATACTTATTATAGCAGAAGGCAAACCCGCAAAGCAAAGCGGGGATTTGCGCAAAAACGCGCCGGGAAAGCGATTTTCGGCAGTTTGGCGGAAAAATCACGCCCGGCGCGTCGCGGCAGGGCTTATTTCGCCCGTTATTTCCGGAATTGCGGCAGCCACGCTTCGTTCGCGGCAAACATTTCGTCCACCATCGAGCGGATCTCGCGCGGGCTGAGCACGGCGGAGGTCAGCGGGTCAAAGAGGATCGCGTGATAGATCTTCTCGCGGTCGCCTTCAAGCGAGCCCTCGATGGCGAGCTCCTCGCAGCGGGAGGAGATGTTCGTCAGCAGCGCGAGCTGCGGCGGCAGCGCGCCGACGTGCACCGCGCGCAGGCCCGCCTTCGACGCGACGACGGGCACCTCGACGCACGCGCCCTCGGGCAGGTTGTCGATCAGGCCGAAGTTGCGGACGTTGCCGTTGAACTCGTACATCGTGTTGTCGCCGAAGACGGCGTTGAAGATCCACGCCGCATACTCGTGTCCGCGGGAGATGTCGATGTCCTCCTGCGCGAGCCATTCCTCGATGTCGTGCTTCCAGTTGTCCTCGCGCTTTAAGTACTCGCCGAGGATGTAGGCATAGTGCCCGGGGTTCCAGCCGGTGCCGTTCGTGCAGTATTTTTCGATGAGGTCGGGGCGCTTGCGGAACCAGGCGTTGTATTCGGAGTTGTGGCCGGAGGACTCGGTGACGTAGTAGCCGAGCGCATAGAACATCTCGTTGCGCACCTGCTCCTCGTTATAGATGTCCGGATTTTCGAGCGCGCGGCGGATGCGCGGATAGGCGTCCTCGCCGCAGACCTTATAGTCGAGATAGAACGCCTGATGGTTGATACCGGCGCAGAGGTAGGTGACGTCCTTCATGTCGGCGCCGATCCAGCGCGCGAGCATCTCGGCGGTGCCCTGCACGCTGTGGCAGAGTCCGGTGATGCTGGCGCGGCATTCGCCCTGCAGGGTGCGGCAGAGCATCGCCATGGGGTTCGTATAGTTCAGGACGATCGCGTTCGGGCAGTAGCGGTCGATGTCATGGCCGATGTCGAGCATGTCGTTGACCGTGCGCAGGTAGCGGAAGATGCCGGCGGGGCCGCGGGTGTCGCCGACGTTGATGTCGACGCCGTACTTCTTCGGGATCTCGATGTCGTGGCGCCAGACCTGCACGCCGCCGGAGAGAATGGTGATGAGCACGCCGTCCGCGCCCTCGAGCGCTTCCGCACGGTTCATCGTCGCGGTGATCTTGGCGGGGTAGTTTCCGCGCTCGACGATCTTTCTGCAGGCGCGTTCAATATAGGAAAGGCGTTCGGGATTGATGTCCATCAGCGCGATCTCCGCGTCGGCGAAAGCGGGAAAGCTGAGGATGTCTTTGACCAGCGTGCGCGTAAAGCCGAAGCTGCCGGCACCGATGAAGGCGATCTTTTTCATAAGCGGTTCCTCGTCGTTTCACAAATTTGGCGCATGGGGGAGTGCTTTCATTATAGCGGATAACAGGGAAAAATGCAAGAGAGAAAACGGCGCGGAGGCGGCGGATTACGACATTTTTTATAAACCGGAGACGGCGGCGCGCGGAGGGAAAAAGGGCTGGACAAGCGCGGGAGGATGGAGTATAATGGGAACGGTTCGGATTTTGACCCCCTATAAAAAGGGGGCAGGGAAAAAAACGAAGGAGGCGCATGAGTTTTGATGATTCCGGTGATCGACAGCCACGTTCATATGGAGCATGTGGCCTGCATGGAGTATTTCAGGAATTACCGCAGGGAGCATGGGTTTGATTATGTCAACATCGCCTGCATCTGCGGCGGCGGCTGGGATTCGACGGGCAACAACCTGCTGGCGGCGGCGCTGAAGCTGACGGATCCGCACTTTTTCGCGCACGGCGGGCTGTTCTATCCGGAGGTGCCGGTCAAAACGCCGATGCCGGAGGGCTGGGAGTTCGAACGCCAGGCAAAAGAGCTTCTCGACATGGGCTTTGACGGCATCAAGATGCTCGAGACGAAGCCGACGATGGCGAAGCTGCACGCGCTGCCGGTGTCCGACGCCGCGTATGAGGACTATTTTGCCTTCCTCGAGCGCACGGGGACGCATATCGTCTGGCACGCCTGCGATCCGGAGACGTTCTGGGACGCCGATACCGCGCCTGCCTTCTCGTTTGCGGAGGGCTGGTTCTACGGCGACGGCACGTTCCCGTCGAAGGAGCAGATCTACCGCGACGTGTTCGCGGTGCTCGACCGGCATCCGAAGCTGAACGCGACGTTCGCGCACTTCTTCTTCCTGTCGGATTTCCCGGACGAAGCGGTGCGGGTGATGGAAAAATACCCGAACATCTCGTTTGACATCACGCCGGGACGCGAAATGTACGACTATTTCAGCCGCCGGCGGGACACCTGGCGCGAGTTCTTCGTAAAATACGCAGACCGCATCGTGTTCGGCACGGACATGACGGCGGACGAGTTCCAGGGCGGCGTCGGCGACATCCTCGCGACGATGCGGCGCTTCCTCGAGACGGACGACGTGTTCCGCTTCTGGGACTTCGAGATCCGCGGGCTCGGGCTGCCGGATCGGGCGGCGAAGGCGATCGAGGGCGGGAATTTTGCCCGCATGACCGCGCTCGAGCCAAAGCCGATGGACAAAGCAAAGCTCGCGGCCTACGCGGAGCGCGCGCTGCCGTATGTGAAGGACGCGGCCGACCGCGCGTGGCTCGCGGATTTCTTTGAGAAGAACCTGTAAGGAGGAAGAGTGGGGAATATGGGCAAGGTCAAACTGGTGCTCGTCGGGATCGGCGGCTACGGCGCCAACTATGTGCAGTATCTGCGCGAGCGTCTGGAGGCGGGCGCGGACGACTTCTCCATCGAAGGCATCGTCGACCCCTTTGCGGCGAAGGCGTACGGCTGGGAATGGGTGCAGAAGCAGGG
>JAEDGJ010000140.1 GCA_016297585.1 Clostridiaceae bacterium | reverse complement strand
CGGAAAAACAAGTCCGGCGGCGTCGATTATCTGACCGCAAAAGAATCCCGGCAGATCTCCCGGTTCAACCGCCGGATCACCACGCAGATCGAGCGGGAACGCAACCGGAAAAAGGTGCCGCGCGAGGAATATGTGACGAAGATGCGCGACCCGAACAATGTCGTCGAGTTTGACGACCTGCACACCTATTTCTTTTCGGACGTCGGTACCGTCCGTGCCGTCGACGGCGTCAGCTTTGACGTGCCGGTCGGCAAGACGGTGGGCGTCGTCGGCGAGTCCGGCTGCGGCAAGAGCGTCACGAGCCTTTCGCTGATGCAGCTCGTGCAGCGTCCGCAGGGACAGATCGTGGACGGCGCGATCCGGCTGAATCTCGGCGACGAGGCGATCGACATCGCCAAAACGCCGGCGTCGGAGATGCAGAAGATCCGCGGCAAATACGTGTCGATGATCTTCCAGGAGCCGATGACGAGCCTGAACCCGGTGTTCCGCATCGGCGCGCAGGTCGACGAGGTCATCACGCTGCACAACCCGCATATGTCGAAGGAAGCCGTCAAGGCGCGGACGATCGAGATGCTCGAGCTGGTCGGCATCGCGAATGTCGAGGGCGTGTACAGCATGTATCCGCATGAGCTGTCGGGCGGTATGCGTCAGCGTGTCATGATCGCCATGGCGCTGGCGTGCAATCCGCGGCTGATTATTGCGGACGAGCCGACCACGGCGCTCGACGTGACGATTCAGGCGCAGATCCTCGATCTGCTGCGCGACTTGAAGGACAAGATCAACGCGTCGATCATGCTCATCACGCACGACCTCGGCGTCATCGCAGAGATGGCGGACTATGTCGTCGTCATGTACGCGGGCAAGGTCGTCGAGAAGGGGACGGCGGAGGATATCTTCAAATCCCCGGCGCATCCGTATACGATCGGCCTGATGAACTCCAAGCCCGCCGTCGGCAAGCGCGTCGACCGGCTGTATTCGATTCCCGGCAAGGTGCCCAATCCGATCGATATGCCGGACTACTGCTATTTCAAGGACCGCTGCGAGCAGTGCGTCGCGGCCTGTGACGGACGCTATCCGAAGGAATGCCGCATCAGCCCGACGCATGTGGTGGCCTGCCACCGCTACGACGATTTTGACAAGGAGGGGGCCTCGAAATGAGCACGGAGGAAAAGCGCGATAACATTCTGGAGGTCCGCGACCTCAAGACCTACTTCCCCATCAAGTCGGGACTCTTTTCCCGCGTGACGGGCTACGTCAAGGCGGTGGACGGCATCAGCTTCTCCATCCCGCGCGGCACGACGATGGGACTGGTCGGCGAATCCGGCTGCGGCAAGACGACGGTCGGCCGCACGCTGCTGCGCCTGACGCCGAAGACCTCGGGACAGGTGCTGTTCAACGGCGAGGACATCCACAAGGTCGACGCCAAGCGGATGAACGAGCTGCGCACGAAGCTGCAGATCATCTTCCAGGATCCCTATTCCAGCCTGTCGCCGCGTATGCCCGTCGGCGAGATCATCGGCGAGGCGGTGCGCGAGCACAACATCGTCCCCCGCGACCAGTTCGACGAATATATCACGAAGGTCATGGTCAACTGCGGCCTGCAGGAGTACTACAAGCCCCGCTATCCGCACGAGTTCTCCGGCGGCCAGAGACAGCGCATCTGCATCGCGAGAGCGCTCGCCTTAAATCCGTCGTTTGTGGTCTGCGACGAGCCGGTTTCCGCGCTGGACGTGTCGATTCAGGCGCAGATCATCAACCTGCTGATGGATCTGCAGCGGGAATTCCACCTGACGTACCTGTTCATCTCGCACGACCTGTCCGTCGTCGAGCATATTTCGGATACCGTCGGCATCATGTACCTCGGCAACCTCGTGGAATACGGTACGAAGGAAGAGATTTTCGCGAATCCGATGCATCCGTACACGAAGGCGCTGTTTTCGGCGATTCCGGTGCCGGATCCCGACGTCAAGATGAAGCGCATCATCCTCGAAGGCAGCATCCCGTCTCCGGCGAATCCCCCGAAGGGCTGCAAATTCCATACGCGCTGCCGCGAATGCATGGAGATCTGCAAGACGGAGGAGCCGCCGTGCCATACGCTGCCCAACGGGCATTTTGTGCACTGCCATCTGTATAAGGCGGATACCCCGAAGGAAAATGAGAAAAAAGCGGACTGATTTTGAAGACGACGGGCATGTCATCGCGCCGATGGACGTCGACGGTATGCCGCAGAGTATGCTCGAGCAGAGCGGATGGTTCGGAAATCCCCGGAGACGGCGGCGCGAGAAGCCTGTGTCCCGGGAAAACGAGCCGCCGCCTGTCGAGTTGACGCCGTCGGAGACCCGGCGCTTTATCGGCGGGGCGCTGGCGGCGGCGCTGCTGGTCGCCGGCGTGATGATCGCCGCCGGAGCGCTGTTCATCCTGTTCTGTACGCATGTCTGGCTGAGGTGACGGCATGAAGCACTTGAAATGGCTCCTGATCCCCTGCACGGCAGCGATCCTCGCGGTCGTCGTGTTTGTCGGCTATCTGCTGTGGCAGCGCGTCGACCTGGTCAACTACGAGGCAAAACTCGTGCAGGGTCTCGGCGCGGCCGGGGAGGGCGGCGTGACCGCAGAGTGGAACGGCGTGAAAACGGTCGTTTCGATGGATAACTGCGAAAAGCTGCGCGCGTTCCTGACGGTTTCCGGCAAGGAAAAGGTTCGACGCACGCCCGGGACGGATCCGAACCCGATGACGATCCGTATGGGGGACCGGATGACCGTCGTCGTTGAAAACGGGGATGAGAGCATCGACGAAGCCTTTTTCACGGTGCAGTCCGGGACCTGGAAGCGCTCCTTCCGCACGGTGGGGCTGAAAAGCTACTACTGGATCACCCGCACGGCGGGAGAGGAAGGCTATTATTATCCGAATACCGTAGTGCAATAGAGAACGGCGCCCGGTTTGGGGGAGAGGGGGATGTCCCTTCCTTCAGGCCGGGCGCCGCTCTTTTTTTGCCGGTGCGGTGCGGTGAAAACCGCTTTACAAGGCGGGCGGGATATGGTAAAATAGAAGCTGAAAAACCAAAAAGGGGAGTTTTGATAACCCGTGCGGATATTGCCTTCGATTGATTTGAAAGACGGAAAAGTCGTGCGCCTGTACAAGGGCGATTTTGCGACGACGCATACGGTGGCGGACAGCGCGGAGGAGACCGCGCGGCGCTTCCTCGACGCGGGCGCGACGCTTTTGCATATGGTCGACCTGGACGGTGCGAAGACCGGCGGCGGCGCGAACCGCAGGCTGGTGCGCGACGTGATCGCGCATACGGGCGCGGCGGTGGAGCTGGGCGGCGGCATCCGCTCGATGGAGGACATCGCGGACGTGCTGGCGCTGGGAGTCTCGCGCGTCGTGCTCGGCTCGGCGGCGGTGGAGAAGCCGGAGCTCGTACCGGCAGCCGTCGAAGCCTACGGCGAGAAGATCGCCGTCGGCATCGACGCGCAGAAGGGAACCGTCCGCACGCGCGGATGGGTGGAGGATTCCGGCCTGCCGTATCTGGATTTCGCGCGGAAAATGGAAAGCTGCGGCGTGCGGACGATCATTTTCACCGATATCGACCGCGACGGCCTGCAAAAAGGCCCGTCGTTTGCGTATCTGCAGGCGCTGCGCGAGGCGGTCGGCTGCGAGATCGTGGCGTCCGGCGGCGTGACGACGCTCGAGGACGTCGTGCGGCTGCGCGATATGGGCATCGACGCGGCGATCGTCGGCAAGGCGGCGTACACCGGCGCGATGGATCTCCGGCGCGCGGTGGAGCTTGCGGGGCTTGGACGGTAAGGAGGGGCGGTACGATGCTTGCAAAACGCATTATCCCCTGCCTCGACGTGTTCGAGGGACGCGTCGTCAAGGGCGTGCACTTCGTCAATCTGCGCGACGCGGGCGACCCGGTGGAGCTGGCGAAGTTCTACTCCGAGCAGGGCGCGGATGAGATCGTCTTTCTCGACATCACGGCGACGCATGAAAAGCGGCGCACGATCGTGGACGTCGTGGAGCGCACCGCGCGCGAGGTGTTCGTGCCGATGACCGTCGGCGGCGGCATCCGCACGGTGGAGGATTTCCACGACATCCTGCGCGCGGGCGCGGACAAGATCTCGATCAACTCGTCGGCGGTGCGCGACCCGTCCCTGATCGACCGCGCGGCGGCGCGCTACGGCAGCCAGTGCGTGGTCGTCGCGATCGACGCGAGAAAGTTTGAAGGCAATCCGTCCGGCTACGAGGTCGTTGTCAACGGCGGACGCATCGGCACGGGCAAGGATCCCGTGGCGTGGGCGGTGGAAGCGCAGGAGCGCGGCGCGGGCGAGCTGCTGCTGACGTCGATGGAGACGGACGGCACGAAATCCGGCTTCGACCTCGACATCACGCGCAAGATCGTGGACGCCGTGCGGATCCCGGTCATCATGTCCGGCGGCTGCGGCTCTCTCGAGCATTTCTACGACGGCTTCGTGCAGGGCGGCGGCGACGCGGCGCTGGCGGCGACGCTGTTCCACTACGGCGAGCTGACGGTGCCCGAGGTCAAGGCGTATCTGCGCGGCCGCGGGATTCCGGTGCGCACCTGAGAGGAGAGGGATCGTACATGGTGGACTTTGAGAAAATGCCGCTGATCCCGGCGATCGTGCAGGACGCGGACAGCGGAAAGGTACTGATGCTGGCGTACGTCAACCGGGAAGCGCTGCGGCTGACGATGGAGACCGGGACGGCGTGGTTCTGGTCGCGCAGCCGGAAGGAGCTCTGGAACAAGGGCGCGACCTCCGGAAATTTCATGCATATTGTGAAGGTCATGGTGGACTGCGACGGGGACACGCTGCTGTATCTGGTGCATCCGGACGGACCGGCGTGTCATACGGGAAACGAAAGCTGCTTTTACAGGGAATATGTAGGGGAGTGAGCGTATGCGCAGGCCGGAGGACGGGGACGGCTGGCGGAGAAGGAAGCTTTTACAGGATATCGGCATCCGCGCGGCGACGATCGTCGCGCTGGGAAGCGTGATGTTCACGCTGGGGTTCTTCGTCGGACGCGCGTCCGGCGGAACGGAGCTTGAGGTGTATGTGCAGAACCCGGACGGCGTATATCTTCGCGCAGAGAGCGCGCAGACCCCGTCCGGGACGACGATGATGGAGAGGACGCTGACGGCGGCGTCCACCGCTTCCTCCGTTTCATCCTCTGCAGCCCCATCCGCGGTTCCGTCCTCCGCCGTCACGTCCGAGACGGCGCCGACCCGCGATACGCAGACGCCGGAAACCACGGCGGTGCCGGAGACGACCGAGGTGTCCGCAACGGCGGCATCGTCGTCGGCCGTTTCGACGGCGGCTTCCGTGACGGCGTCAGCGTCGGGAAAGGTCAACATCAACACCGCGACGGCGGCGGAGCTCGACACGCTGCCCGGCATCGGGCCGGTGAAGGCGCAGAGCATCATCGCGTACCGGAAGGCAAACGGAAGCTTTTCAAGCATTGAGGATCTGATTCTGGTGGACGGCATCGGCGAGAAAACGATGGCCGAGCTGCGTCCGCTGATTACGACAGGAGAGTAAAAAGAAAATGGAGAGTCTGGAAAACCTGTACAAGGTCGTGTGCGGCCGCCGCGAGAACCCGCAGGAGGGTTCGTATACCTGCTATCTGTTCGAGCAGGGGCTCGATAAAATCTGCAAGAAGATCGGCGAGGAGAGCGCGGAGCTGATCATCGCGTCGAAAAACGGCGTGCATGACGAGGTTCAGCTCGAGGCCTGCGACCTGCTGTACCACCTGATGGTGCTGCTGGTGCAGACCGGCGTGCCGCTTTCCGACATCGACGCGGAGCTTGCGCGCCGCGCGGAGAAGATCGGCAATCTGAAGACGATGAAGAAGACCGACAAAGAGACCTGATCGGAGGAAGCACGATGGGGAAGACGCTGCGCGTCGCCGTGATGGGCGACATCTGCATGAACCGGATCCAGGACGAAATGGACGAAGGGCGCGCAAAGGGTCTGCTTGCCGAGGTGCGCCCGCTGCTCGCGCGCGCGGATGTGCGCATCGCAAACCTTGAAAACGCGATCACGGAGCCTTTGACCCCGATTGCGAAATGCGGTCCGAATCTCTGGCAGAAGCGGGAAAACCTGTGCTTTTACCGGGAGGCGGGGATCGACTGCGCCATTCTTGCGAACACCCATACCGGCGACTTCGGGCCCGGCGCGGTGGAGGAAAC
>JAEDGJ010000139.1 GCA_016297585.1 Clostridiaceae bacterium | reverse complement strand
GCCGCGAGCTTGAGCTTCGCCGTGGAGTCGACGATGCAGGGGCTTTTGCCGCCCAGCTCCAAAACGGCGGGCGTCAGCGTCTCGGCGGTGTGGCGCAGCACCTCTTTGCCGACGCGCTGGCTGCCGGTGAAGAACACCATGTCGAATTTCTGCTCCAGCAGGGCGGCGTTTTCCCGCCGGCCGCCCGTGACGGTGACGACATAGTGGGGCGGGAAGCACGCCGCGACGAGCTTTTCGATCACGGCGCTCGTGGCCGGGGAATAGGCGCTGGGCTTCACGACGGCGGTGTTTCCGGCGGCGATGGCGTCCGCCAGCGGCTCCACCGTCAGCAAAAACGGGTAGTTCCACGGGCTCATGATGAGGACGTTACCGTAGGGCGAGGGCTTTTTGTAGCTGCGCGCGGCGAACTGCGCCAGCGGCGTGCGGACGCGGCGCTCCCGCGCAAAGCCGCGCACATGGCGAAGCTGGTAGCTGATCTCGCTCAGCGTCAGGCCGACCTCGCACATGAAGCTCTCATAGTCGCTCTTGCCGAGGTCGCTGGTCAGCGCACGGAGAATTTCCACCTCGTTCTGCTGCACCCATCGGTAGAGCTTTTTGAGCATTTCCCTGCGAAACGCCACGGGAAGCGTCGCCCCGGTGCGGAAAAATGCCCGCTGCCCGTCCAGGATCCGTTCGATTTCCATTATGCCTGCCTCCAATCTGCAACCTTATAATAGAAGCGTTCCAGCTCCTTCGCGTTCATCAGCTTCGGCACGGGATAGAGGGGGTTGGCCTCGCGTGCCGCGTGCTTCGCCATCTGCGGGATGTCCTCCGCGCGGATGCCCGGCAAGGTTTCGGGGATGTTCATGCGCGCGTTCAGGTCGCGGACGGCCTGAATGAACTTCTTTGCGCCCGCCTCATGTGAATCGCCCTCCTGCGCGACGCCTGCCGCGACCGCGAGGCGGTGCAGCTTTTTGTGCGCCGACGCGCCGTATTCCTCCAGCACGATGGGCAGCAGGACGGCGTTGGCCAGCCCGTGCGGGATGTTGTACTGCCCGCCGAGGGAGTGGGCGACCGCGTGGACATAGCCCACATAGGACTTGGAAAAGGCAATGCCCGCCTTGTAGGCCGCCGTGAGCATATGCTCGCGCGCGGCGCGGTTCGTGCCGTCGCGGTAGGCAAGCTCGATGTTCCCGAAGATCAGCCGCGTCGCCTCCAGCGACAGCTCCCGCGTCTCGCGGCTGGTCGAGCCGCCGATGTACGCCTCGACGACGTGGGTCAGCGCGTCCATGCCGGTCGTGGCCGTCAGGTGCGGCGGCAGCGTGAAGGTAACGGCCGGGTCGAGCACCGCCCAGCGCGGGATGAGGGTGAAGTCGTTCATCGTGTATTTGTGCTTTATGTCGCTGTCCGTGATGACCGCGGTGATGGTCACCTCGCTGCCCGTCCCGGCGGTGGTCGGGATGGCGATCAGCGGCGGGATCCTGCGCCACACGCGCAGCAGCCCCTTGAGCTTGCCCAGCGGCTTGCGCGGGAAGGCGATGCGTGCGCCGGCCGCCTTGGCGCAGTCCATCGACGAGCCGCCGCCGAAGGCGATCAGCCCCTGGCAGCCCTCTTTCAGGTACATTTCCCGCGCCTGCTCAACGTTATGAACGGTGGGGTTGGCGTTGGTCTTGTCATACACCGCGCAGCCGATGCCCCGCGATTTCAGCAGCGCCTCGAGCGGCTGCGTGATCCCCGCGCCGCGCAGCGCCGGGTCGGTCACGAGCAGCACGGTGCCGATCCCCCGCTCCCGCAGGATTTGCGGAATGTCCGCGATGCTCTCGCGGCGCTCCGGCTCGCGGTAGGGCAGCAGCGGCAGCGCCAGATGAAAACAGAACTGATATACACGGCAAAACGCCTTTTGTGCGATATTCATGCGTGGCCTCCTTTGTTCGCGCCCGGGGCGCGGCAACAAGCAGGCATGATTATAGCGCAAGTTTGTTGAAAAGTCAACATCTTTACCGCACGGCAGCGTTCTTGATGCGCCAAATCGCCCTGCACCCGGAAAAACCGGAGGCAGGGCGATCTTGGTTCGTCACGCGCCGTTTCGTACGCAGCGCACGGTCACGCGGCTGCGCGAATCCGTCGTGCAGGTAAACAGCGTCAGGTCCCAGTCGCCGCTTTGCATTTGCTCGACCTCGAAAGGCCGGAGCGTTTCGAGCTCCGCGACGGTATAGCTGAAGATATTTCCGCGCATATCCGTGAAGGTGACGGTGTCGCCGGCGCTCAGCCGCTTCAGGCCGCCGAAATGGGTGACGTAATTGTGCCCGGCGATGACCATATCGTCCCGATAGGCAGAGCCGCTGTAGCGGCAGGGCGCAAGGCGCAGCCCGGAATCGCTCCACCGGCTGATGACCGGCAGCTCCAGCTCCAGCGCCGGGATGCTGAGGATGCCAATATACTCCGTCCCGTCGACGGTCTGGGTGGGCATCTCCATGTCCGGGTGCAAAACGTAGTCGGGCAGCTCCGGCAGGCGCTCTGCGCCGCTGCCGTGCGGCGTCTGCGAAGCGGCCGGGAGGCTCCGGCGCAGCACCCCGACCGTCTGCCGCGCGGTCTGCCCCGCCCGGCGGCTGTCGCAGAGGTTGTAGCCCGTCAGGCAAAGGGCTGCCGCGAGCAGCAGCAGCCCTGTGACGATCCAGAGACGACCTCTGTTATTCTTCATGCCGGCCTCCCCTGCGCCGCAGCAGCCCGACGACCAGGCAAAGCAGGCCGAGGGCGGTCAGCACCGGCACCGGCCACCACAGAAGCCCCGTATCGGGCAGCGGCGGCGTGTCCGGCTCATCGGGCTTGCTGCAGGTGTTCGTGAGGATGAAAGTGTTACCCTCCCGACGGATCTCCGGCTCCGCATAGCCCTCCACCGCGTCCTCCGCGACGCTCCAGTGATGGTTCATCTCCAAATTTTTCCAAGTATACTCCCATTGGCCGTCCTTCGGAAGGGTGACCGGCTCGCCGTAGGGCGCTCCGTCGCACAGCAGGCGGACGGTGATGGACGCGGGACGCTGCGACGCGTGGCAGTCGTCGTCCCAGACCTTCATCACGCGCAGGTCGCACAGCACCGGGGTACGGTCTGGCTTGGCGCAGGCATCGACCGCATAGACCCATTCGTTGCCCTCCGCGCTCCGGCCGGGCAGGCAGACCAGAAACGGCGCGGTGGAAAACACGAAGCCGTCGCGCTCCACGCGGCTGCCCGTGACCAGATACATGCCCTGCGTCAGGCGGCTGCCGCCGGAGGGGAAGGCCGCCGCGCCGCCCGAATCCGTGACGGCGGTGTCCGTCGGCGCAAGTCCGGTGAGCGTTCCGAACAAAACCTCCTGCTCCAGCGCGGCGGCGGTCTCGCTCCACGCGCCGTCATTTTCGCCGCGCAGCGCCAGCCGCTCGGCAAAGGGCGCGAACGCCTCGACAGGTGTATACTCCCCGGCGGCGTCAACGGTGCAGACCAGATAGAGCGAGAAAGTCACGCCCTCCAGCCCGCTGCCGTCATAGCTGTCGCGGACGGTCAGGCTGACCTCGCATTCCGTCTCGATCGCGCCCTGCGCATTTGCCGCCGCGCAGACGGACACGACCAGCAGCAGCGCCGCCAGCAGGGCGGCGATCCGTTTCGTCTTTTTCACGATTCTTCACCTTCCCGGTTTTTTGGGGTCCTGCCGCGCCGGCGCGGCAGCAGCACGATGAGCAGAAGCACCAGCAGCATGGGGATCGCCGCGATGGGCGCCACCAGCAGCGGCTCGATCTGCATGGCATCCGCCGTCACACGAACGGTCTTCGCCTCGGCGCGGTTCTCCACCCGATGCCCGCGCACAAGCAGGCGGTGGGTGTTGATGCCGTAGGGCGTGCAGGTGACGAGCGTACAGTAGTCTTTGTCCGCCTCGATCTCCAGATCGTTCAGCTCATAGGGCAGGACGATACGGATCTGATCGACCTCATAGGTCAAGGTCTCGCCAAGCACCCGGAGGAGGAACTCGTCGCCCACGGACACCTGATCCAGATCGGTAAACAGCCGCGCCGAGGGCAGCCCCCGGTGGCCGGAGAGAACGCAGTGCGTTCCCGGGCCGCCCACGGGCAACGAGGTGCCCTCCATGTGGCCGACGGCGATTTGCAGCACCGTCTCGTCCGTGCCGTGGTAGATCGGCAGGGAGCAGCCGATGGACGGGATCTCGATATAGCCGAGGATTCCGTTGCCGGAGACGTCCAGCAGGCGCTCATAGGTCTCGCGTTCCCTGTCGCTCAGCGTATAGCGGAAGGTCTTGCCGCGCAGCGAGCGGTTGTAGGCCTCGGCCTCGGCCCAGAGCCGCCGGTAGGTATCGTCGTCCATTTCCGCCACCTGCTCGGCGTAGGAGGCGATGGCGCGGGATTGGTGCAGCGAGTTCCAGTAATCGCTGACGGTGGGGTACAGCAGCAGGGACAGTCCCGCAAGGAGCAACAGGAGCAGAAGTATGGTGATGAGATGACTGCTTTTCTTCTTCATGCGGGATTCTCCTTGCCGCTGCGCACCGGGGAGGCGGTGCCTCCCCGGTGCACGCGGAAAATCGGACGGTCTGGATCGGCAGGCTCAGTCCTTACGGCTCATGCGCTTTCTGGTGACCAGCAGCACGACCGCAGCCAGTACCAGCACGCTGCCCAGAATGTAGAACACGGTGGTGCCGATGCCGCCGGTCTCCGGAAGCTGGGTGCCGGAGTTGTTCTCCACATTGGTGGAGACGATGCCGGTGTCCACGGAGCCGTCGCTCTCGCTAGCGTCCGCGCCCTCCTTATCCTCCTTGACGGAGATCTTCAGGGCGGTCAGGGCGGGGTGATCCTCGCTCTTGTCGAGGGTGGCGGTGATGGTGACCTGGATGTCGTTTTTCAGCAGGTTGTAGCCCGCGGGCGCAGCCGTCTCACGCAGATAGTAGGTTCCGGCGTCCAGGCCGGAGATGACGAACTTGCCGTCCGTGCCGGAGGTCAGCGTGGTGCCTTCCGGCCAGGTGATCTTGCCGTCGACCGCTGCGGGCACGGCGACCCATTCCACGAACTTTCCGCTTGCGACCGTGGCGACCTTGGTCTTGTCGCTGTTCAGAAGCACGAACTGCGCATTGGCGAGCTTCTGATCGGGATTCTGGCCGTCGACCTTGGTCACATCCAGCTCGTAGGCAAAGACGAGCACCTCATCGCTCGGCGTGTTGCCCGTGGTGCCCTCGCCGGTAACGTTGGGGTTGTTGGAGTATTCCAGATACACCTCGTTCTTGTTGCCGTCCTTGCCGATTACGGCGTTGGAGAGCAGCTCGGCCGTAAATTCGACCACGATCTTGCTGTCAGCGCTGACGCCTGCCACAGTCTTCAGATTGGCAAAGGAAACGGTCAGATTGCCGCCGCCGGCAGTCGCTGCAACCGCGGGATCTACGGTAAAGCCGGTGGTGATCTCCGTTCTGGTCTCGCCGTTTTGCACATAGACCTTCACGTCGCCGTTATACTGCAGGGTATTTTGCAGCGTGTCGTGGAAGACATATTTGTAGGTCTCGTAGTCGTCGTAGTTGTCGGGAAGGGTGCCGACGAGCTGGAAGGGCACGTCGGAGCCGATCTCCCAGTCCGCGGATTCGCCCCACTGGTCGTCGGTATCCTTGACGCTCTTGTCAACGGTGGGCACGGAGTACTTCTTCTCGATCGTGATGTCGCCCCGATTCGTCACCTGCAGCAGGGCGGAGTTATAGGCGTCGCCCTCGCCGGGATTGGAGGTGTCGACGAGCAGATAGTAGCCGGCGGGAAGCTCCACATTGGCCGCGTCGGCGGCGATGGCAACGGAGGTGGTGGTCAGATGCTGCGCGGCGACGTTGGCAAAGGCCTTGGCCACGTCGCTCTTGTCGCCGTAACCGCCCAGCACCTCTGCGACCTCGGCCGCGGTGGTGCAGGCTGCGAAGATGTTCGCGCTGTCCTTCACGAAGCGGCTGTCGCCCTTTAACGCGGCAAGGAACGCGGCGCCGTCAATGCCGGAGCCCCATTCGACATCGCCCAGAGGAGCGGCATTTTCCGCCTGCGTGCCGCTGAAGATCTGGTAGGCGGCATAGCTGTGGTCGGTACCGTTCGAAACGGTCGCCGCGAACGCGGTCGCGGTCATGGTGAACACCAGGATCAGTGCCAGCAGAATGCCGGCGAGCTTTTTGACTTGTTTCATTGCTTCTTTCCTTTCATCATTTTCATTTTTGATGCGCTTCCATGTCCGAAACGCA
>JAEDGJ010000138.1 GCA_016297585.1 Clostridiaceae bacterium | reverse complement strand
CGTCCTGACGAGCATCGCCCTCTCCCGCGACGGCAAAATGCTTGCCATCGGCGGCGCCGACCGCATCGGCTCCGTGCATATCGGCGCGGTCTCCGCGACGAGACTGTAAGCGCTTTTCCCGGTTTTTTTCCGGCGTCCGGACGGTTTTTTCCCGTCCGGACGCCGTTTTTGCGCAAAAAAATGCGCCCGCCACAGCGAACGCATCCGGAAAGCTCTATTTTATGGGAAAAACGCCGTTTTTGGGCCGTTACGGCTTCGTCACGACAAAGCAGCCGATGCACCCGGGGCCGCAGTGCGTGGAGATCGTGCAGCCGGTGGACGTGACGTAGATCTTCTGATAGGGACGCACCGCGAGTATCGCTTCCTTCGCGCGCTCGATGTCGCGCGGATCGCAGCCGGCGTGGGAGATGAAGATAAAATCGGTTTCGACGTTGTCAAAGCGCGAGACCGCGTCGCGGAAATACTGCGGGATGACCGAGGACATCTGCCCGCGGTACTTCTTCCCGACGCCGAGCGCGCCGGTCTGCGTATCGACCTCGATGCACGGGTGGAGCTTTAACAGGTTCGCGCCGAACGCCGCCAGCGCCGAGCACCGTCCGCCCGCCGCGAGGAACTCCAGCGTATCGACGACGAAGCTGCCGTGCACGCGCGTGCGCAGCTCGTCGCAGGCCGCCTTGACCTCCGCGCCCGACATCCCGCGGTCGATCATCTCCCGCGCGTACTGCACCATCGTGCCGACGCCGGTGGAGAGGTTGCGCGAGTCGACCGGATACACGCCCGGCAGGCTCTGCGCCGCCAGCATCGCGTTCTGATGCGAGCAGGAGATGGCGCTTCCGAGTCCGATGTGGACGACCTCATAGCCCTGTTCGACGAAGGGCCGGAAGAACTCGATGAAGTCCTGCACATTGACCGCGCCCGTCTGCGGCAGCACATGCTTTTCCCGGTATACGCGGAAAATATCCTCGGCAGTCAGGTCGATGCCGTCCAGATAGTCGCTGCCGTCGAGATGGATGTGATACGGGATGGTCGGAACTCCAAGCCGGGTAAGGTGCTCTTCCCCGAGATCGCAGGCGCTTTCGGAAGTCAATATTACTTTATTCAAAACCGTTTTATCCTTTCGTCCTTTTTACAAAAAAGTATAGCTTTTCCAAGGCGCTTTGTCAAGAGCGCCAAAACCCGGAATTTTTATTTTTCTTTTAATCCAGCGCCTGACGCGCATGCTCGTGCGCAAACCGCCGCAGCGCGTCAAAATCGACCGTGGGATTGTAGTGCGCCTCGATCCGGTCGTGGATCTCCCTTGCCTCCCGCTGCGCGCGGTTTGCTTCCCCGAGCAGCGCGGCAAGGAGCTTCCGGTGCTCCCGGAACGCGGGACGGGAAACGCCCTCCGCCAGCGGCTCGAGCCGCAGCCGCCGGTAAGGCTCCCGGTCGCAGGCAAAGACCGTATCCGACGTCACAAACCCGGCGCCCGCCTCCGGCACGAGCAGATGCGAAAGCTTCTCCGGACACAGCGGATGCCCGCAGGCGATCACGGCAAAGCCCCGGCCGAGCGCCGCTTCCCGCAGCGTCTCCAGCAGCGCCGTGCCGGTCCCGAACGGATCCGCAAGCTCATAGACCCGGGCGCAGAGCGCAAACGCGGTGTCGTACCGGCAAAGCTGCCCCTCGGGCGTGATGCCGGACAGGAAGCGCCGCGTCTCGACGCCCCGCGCGGTTTTTTTCTTCCCCGGAAATTCCCGGGCAATGATGCCTCTGGCGCGCCGCTCCAGCTTCTCGGTCCGCACGCTTTCCGGCAGCGCGCAGAGATTCTCATACGCCGCCCCCGCCGCGCGGATCCAGCGCGACGCTGTTCGCTGCGCCTTCGCATACGCGTCAAAGAGCGCCCGCAGCGGCTCCGCCTCCCGCTCCAGCGCGTCCATGTCCCACAGCGCGCCGAGGTTGACATAAGTATCCCGCGCCCCCGGCAGCTTCGGCTCCGCGACGTGCGGGCTGGTGCCGTCCACCCACGCAAGGCCCCGCTCGGGCAGATAGACGCCGTCGAGGGACCCGGGGTCGGACGCGCACGGGATCCGCTCGACGCAGAGCCCCCTCCGCCGCGCCTCGTCCGCGATGATGCCGAGACAGGTCGACTTGCCGTTGCCGGGACCGCCCTTCAGAATATAGAGCCGCCGGATGCGCGGCGTCTGGAACTCGCCGAAAAGACCGCAGAACCCCTCCGGCGCGTTCGCTCCCATAAAGAATACGGTATCCGTCATTCCCTTTTCGCCCTCCTTGCAAAGTCTACCCCATCGTATGCGCCTTCCTCCCCTTTTGCGCCGTTTTTCCCCCGCAAAACGCCCCTTTCCTTCCGCCCGTTTCGCAGGAGGGAAGGGCTGTGAGAGAAATTATTTAGATTTCGAAGGATTTTGTGCTATTCGCCATTGACAATAAAAACCTGCTGTGTTATGATGTTTTTCGTTTTCCCGCGTACCCGTTTTACAGAAAGGATCGTCTATGAGCCAGTTTGAAAGCAATCTCTCCGAAGGCAGCGTCGCGCGCCGCCTGATCGTATTCGCGCTCCCCGTGCTCCTGTCGAACATCGTGCAGTCGCTCTACAGCGTCGCGGACATGCTCATCGTCGGCAACTTTGCCGGAACCGCCAGCATGTCGGCGGTCAACATCGGCGGACAGGTGACGTTCATCGTCACGAACGCCGTTTTCGGCCTCTGTCTCGGAGGCACCGTCCTGATTGCGCAGTACCTCGGCGCGGGCGAACGGGAAAAGATGCGCCGCACCATCTCGACGCTTGTCACGGGACTTCTCATTCTGGGCGTCGTCTGCACCGCGGGGCTTCTGTCCCTGCGCGACGCGTCGCTGCGTCTGATCCGCACGCCGGAGGAGAGCTTTGCCGAAGCCTCCGAATACCTCTTTGTCACGATCCTCGGCATCGTCTTCATTTTCGGCTACAACGCCCTCTCCGCCATCCTGCGCGGTATGGGCGACAGCAAGCGGCCGTTCTACTTCGTCCTGATCGCCTGCGTCACGAACATCATCCTCGACATCCTCTTCGTCGGCCCGATGCAGATGGGCGCACGCGGCGCGGCCATCGCGACCGTCATCTCGCAGGGGGTTTCCATGCTGCTCTGCGTCGGCTACCTCATCCGCAACAAATTCATCTTCGACTTCCGGCTGCGCTCCTACCGCATCTACCGCGAGCAGCTCGGCCTGATCTTCAAGATCGGTACCCCGAACGCCATCCAGAACGCCGTCGTCAGCGTCTCCTTCATGTTCATCACCGCGCTCGTCAACACGATCGGCGGCTATACCGCGAGCGCCGCCGTCGGCGTCGTCGGCAAGTTCAACGGATTCGCCATCATGCCGGCGCTTGCGATGAGCTCCGCGATCTCCACGATGGCCGCGCAGAACATCGGCGCCGGCAAATGGGACCGCGCGGTCAAGTCGCTGCGCATCGGCACCCTGATCGCCGTCGTCATCAGCTACTCCATCTTCGCCGTCGCGCAGCTCTTCCCCGAGTTCATCCTCCGCCTCTTCGACCGCGACCCGGAGATGATCGCCTACGGCGTCTCCTACATGCGCTCGTTCTCGTTCGACTACCTCCTCGTTCCGCTCTGCTTCTGCTTCAACGGCCTCTACATGGGCTCCGGACATACGACCTTCACCCTCATCAACGGCATGCTCTCCTCCCTGCTGTTCCGCATCCCCGCGTCCTACCTTTTCGGCGTCGTCTTCGACTGGGGGCTCTTCGGCGTCGGTCTCGGCGGCCCCGCCGCGTCCCTCGGCGCGCTCATTCTGATCATCATCTATTATTTCAGCGGCCGCTGGAAGGTCAACGTCGTGCACCACGGCGCGGCTCCCGGCAAAGCGGCATAAGCCGCGGCTTTTCCCCGTCCGAACAGCAAAACACAGAACCTTTTTCCGGGCATATGATGCCGCAAAGGTTCTGTGTTTTTCGTTTTTTTCATCGGAAATCACGCGAGCGTGAAGCCGAACGTCCTTCTGAACACGGAAAACTTCGAAAAATTCCCGTATTCCGCGTCGCCGCCGCTGTAGATGCCGACGATCTCCCGGTTCATCCCGCCGTGCTGCCCGAGCTGCGCCGTCAGCGGCGCCCCGCTGTCGCCGCAGACGGCGGTGATGCGCATCCGGATCATGTTGTAAAACAGCTTTCCGTCCATCACAAAGGAAAAGCAGCGGCTGTCGACCGTCCCCGCCGCGATGCCCGAGGACATCCCGTGCAGGGTATACGCCGTCCCGACGAGCCCGACCTCTCTCCAGCCGCTCAAGGTGTAGCCGCCGCTGAGCGCCCGGGACAGCTCGAACGCGTCCGGACGGTCGAGCCGGACAAACGCCGCGTCGAGCGGACCGCCGTAAACGCGCCGGGTCACCGTTCCGACCGGCTCGCCGCCGATGCGCATGACGTCGCCCACGCAGCCGCCGTGTCCCGCGATGACAAGACCGCTCTCCGCCGCTCCCCCGCGGGAAGCGCGGCTTCCGCAGCAGGCGACGGTCGACGCCCCGCCGAGCGGATTGCAGATCCAGTCGGCAGTCCCCGCTCCGATCCGGCTGGCCGGGCGGTACGCTTCGTCCTTACAGACGATCTCCACGCAGGGATATGCCGCGGCGATGCGCCGAAGCGTCTCGTTTTCCGGTGCCGTGCATAAGACCTCCGCCACGACCCGGTTTGCGGCCTCGTCGATCCCCAGTCCGACGACCGGATACGGCTTTTCGGCGAACACCGCCGCGTGAAGCCGCCAGAAGACCTCGCACAGCTGCCGCCGCGAATACTGCGCCCGCCGGACGGCAACGTCCCCCGTCCCCGCGCCCGCCAAGACGCCTTCCACGGCCGCCGCGTCCTCCGTCGTGAGCAGGACGCAGAGCCGTCCGTCCCGGATATACGCCCCGGCATAGTACGCGGGCGGCGTTCCCCAGTACCGCATCAGCCTGCGCCACGCGGCGTTGCAGCGCTCGGAGCAGGCTCCGGCGTCCGGCAATCCCTTCCTGCAGCGCTCCCCGTCCGCCGTTTCCGTCCGCACCGTTTTTTCCGTCCGTACCATACCGCGCACCGCCTTTCCCCGTGTTCTATTCAGCGCTTTTTTGTTATACCAGATCGTCCCCGCGTCTGTCAACGGCAAAGGGGCACCGTTTTCCCCGTTTTTCGAAAAAAACCGGACCGCCGTTTTGAGGACCCCCGAAAAAGGGGGCAAAACGGCGGCCTTTTTCTCTTTTGTACGCTGTTTTTTACAGGGTCTCGCCCATCGGCGCGACCTGCATGCCGTGCGCCTCGATCGCCGCGCGGATCTTCGTCACGAATTCCACCGCGCGCTCGTTGTCGCCGTGGACGCAGACGGAATCGGCCTCGATCGGGATGACCTTGCCCGTCACCGCCTCGACCTCGCCATGCTCGAGCATCCGCAGCACCCGCCCGATCGCGAGATCCTCGTCCGTGATCATCGCGCCCGGCAGCTTCCGGTTGACAAGCGAGCCGTCCTCGTTGTAGCCGCGGTCGGCAAACACCTCTTTTGCGCAGCGCAGCCCCAGCTTCTCGCCCTCCGTCAGCATCGCGCTGCCCGAAAGCCCGAGCAGAATGAGAGACGGGTCGAAGTCATAGATCGCCCGCGCGATGGCCGCTGCGAGGGCGGCGTCCTTGCCCGCCATGTTGTACAGCGCGCCGTGGGGCTTGACGTGCTGCAGCCGCACGCCGGCGGCCTTCGCGAACGCCGACAGCGCCCCGAGCTGGTAGAGCATGTATTCGTACGCCTCGTCCGGGCTGACCGTCATGTTCCGACGGCCAAATCCCACGAGATCGGGAAATCCCGGATGCGCGCCGACCGCGACGCCCGCACGCGCCGCCATCGCGACGGTTTTGCGCATCACCGCGGGGTCGCCCGCGTGATAGCCGCAGGCGACGTTCGCCGACGAGATATGCGGGATGACGCGCGCGTCGAGCCCGATCGTATACGCGCCGAAGCTCTCGCCGAGATCGCAGTTCAGATCCACTTTTTTCATCGCTTATCAGTCCTTCAGCTCCACATTTTTCACATCGGTGATGAGCATATGCCCCGGCGCGTGCGTGATGCAGAACGCGGGGCGCGACGCCATGACCGCGTTCTGCGGCGTGACGCCGCACGGCCAGAACACCGGCACCTCGCCGGGGCGGATCGTCACCGCGTCGCCGTAATCGGGGCGGTCGATGTCCGCGATGCCGATCGCCTTCGTCACTTCCTCGACCTGCTTGGCGTCCATGCCGT
>JAEDGJ010000137.1 GCA_016297585.1 Clostridiaceae bacterium | reverse complement strand
TCGAGCGCTCATGTAGTATACCACACTCCTCTCCCCTTGTCAACCCCCTTTTTCCCCTTTTTTCGAGTTTTTTTCTTTTGCCCTCCCGCCCTTGCATTTCTCTCCCTCTTTATGGTATACTGTCCTTATCCGAAGAGTCTTTCCGGGAGGGTGGCTGTATGCCAAGCTACAACGTTTCCACGCAGGCGCTCCAGCGTCTGCCTTCCTATATAGCCTATCTGAAAAGCGACGCCTGCGCGGGACTGCAGGACGTCTCCGCCCGCCGCATCGCGACCGCGCTCGGCCTTTCCGAAATCCAGGTGCGCAAGGATCTTTCCTCCGTCAGCCGCTCCGGCGGCCGTCCGAAGCTCGGCTTTGACCGTCTGGAGTTGATCACCGACATGGAAGCCTGTCTCGGCTTCGATATCGTCGACAGCGCGGCGCTCGTCGGTGCCGGCCGGCTTGGTCAGGCGCTGCTGCATTACGAAGGCTTTGCGCATTCGAGCGTGAAGATCGTCGCCGCCTTCGATACGAATCCCGACGTCATCGGCACCTCGGTCAACGACGTCGTCGTCTACCCGGCCGAGTCTCTGGAAGATACGATACGCCGCATGGGCATCCATATCGGCATCATCACGACGCCCGCGGCTTCCGCACAGGCGATCTGCGATTCGATGGTCGATTCCGGCATCCTCGCGATCTGGAACTTCGCGCCGACACAGCTCAAGGTCCCGAACTACATTCTGGTACGCAGCGAAAACATGGCTGGCTCCCTGACGCTCCTGTCGCATCATCTTGCGCAGACGCTCGGGCAGCGCAACAAGTAATAAACGGGGAGGCGTATGCCTTGTACAATCTGCAGCACCTGAAATATGCCGTCGAGGTTGCGCGGACGGGGTCCATTTCCCGAGCCGCGGAGAATCTCTATATGGGACAGCCCCGCCTGAGCCGTGCGATACGGGAGCTTGAGGAAGAATCCGGCCTGATACTCTTCAACCGCACGTCCAAGGGCGTTACGCTGACGCAGAAGGGCGCCGATTTTCTCGACCGTGCCCGCTCCATTCTCGCGCAGATCGAAGAGCTCGAAGCGATGTACAAGCCGACGGACGGCGCAGCCCTTCGCTTCGACCTCTGCGCGCCGCGGGCAAGCTACGTCGCGGCGGCTTTTGTCGCCTTTGCCGGTGCGCTCGACCCGACGCGGGAGATCCGGCTCAACTACCGGGAGACGCATGCCGCGCGGGCGCTGCAGAACGTCACGGACGGCACAAACAATCTGGCGGTCATCCGGTCGCAGGCCATCCATGAGCGGTATCTGTTCAGCGCGCTGGACGAACGGGAGCTGCGGCGGCGTCCCGTCGCGGAATTTGCGGCACGGGTGCTGATGGCGGGTACGCATCCTCTTGCGCAGCGGGACAGGCTCACTGCCGAAGATCTCGCGCCCTATACGGAGCTGCTGCACGGCGACACCTCCGTGCCCTCCCTGCCGGTCACGGAAGCGCGGCAGCTGGCGCAGGAAGCGGCGAACCGCCGCACGATCGCGGTCTACGAGCGTGCGAGTCAGTTCGAACTGCTCACAGGGGTGCCGGGCGCCTATATGTGGGTCTCTCCGATGCCGTCCGACGTGCTGGCGCGGTTCGGACTGTCGGAGCGGCCCTGCGAAAAGCCGAACAATCTCTACCGCGACTATCTGATCTACCGGCGCGGCTACCGGTTCACCGAGGAAGACGAGCTGTTCTGCGAAAAGCTCTCGGACGAGGCAAATCTTCTCGGCATCGCGCCCGCGCAGTCCCGGGAATGAAAAACACGGGGCGCTTCCCGATCCGTCAGGATCAAAGAAGCGTCCCGTGCTTTTATTTTGCCCTTTTGAGGAATGTAAGCGAGAACACGGCTGCGGAAAGGAGCATGAAGACCGTGCTGACGCCCAGCAGAAGGGTCGAGGATACCGCGAACATATAACCGCCGGTCAGGGACGCCAGCATACAGGCGACGCCCATGTTGGCGGTGGTATAGATCATGACGGCGGTCGCGTAGAGCCTCGGCGGGGTGATGTGCTGGATGTAATACAGGGAAAACGCGATCTGGAAGCCGTAGGACACGGCCTGAAAGACCTGCGCGCCGAGATAGGCGCCGACGGAGGGCACCAGCAGCATCAGCAGAGGCTTGACGCTCCCGACAAGCAGCGCCGCAAGACAGATCGCGGGCTTTGCGAAGCGTTTGGCGCGGGTCATCATCAGGATGCAGGGCACCTCAAAGACTGCGGCGATCGCGGAAGCCGCCCCCACATCCGCGGCGGTGCCGCCGACGGAGAAGAAAAGGTTCGGCTGGAACACGAGCGTCAGGCGCAGACCGAAAAGGTAGCAGATCATCGAGGCGATGTAGATCACATACTCGCGGCAGTGCATCAGCTCGCGCAGCGCGCCGGCAAAGCCGACCTTCGCGCGGCTGTCCCGTCCGGGACAGCCGACAGGGCGCAGAAAGAGCATGGCCGCGAGGGTCATCACGAGAAAAACGATGTTGGCGGCGAAGGTGATCCGGTATCCGAACCGCGCGGCGAGCAGTCCGACGCCGTAGGCGGAGACCGCGAAAAGGAGGGAGCCTACCGAGCGCGTCATCGGATAGGAAAGCGAGCGATCCTGTTCGCGGATGCGCATGGTCCAGCTGTCGATCACGCCGCAGACGAGATTCTGCAGCACCGTTACGGCAACGACGCAGCAGGTCACCGCCGCGAAGGAGGACACCACCGCGGGCACGAGCAGGACGAACGGCACGCTTGCAAGGAAGCAGAGGAACAGAAACCGCCTCGCGGGGATAAAGACGTCCGTCAGGTAGCCGGTCAGAGGACCAGCAAAGGTCGACGTCAGATAGATGATGGTGGAGATCCAGCCGATCTGGATGTCGGAATACCCCGATTCCAGCAGAAAGGCATTGATGAAGCTGAAAAACGCGGCGATCATCGCCCAGTACAGCCCCTGCACGAGTGCCGCGGGGAGGTTCTGGTTTTTCGCCGGTCTTGGGAAAAACAGATTTTTTCCCATCACTTTTCGGCGTCGCGTTTGCGGATCTCCACGCGGCGGATCTTGCCGGAGGTCGTTTTCGGCAGCTCGTCGACGAATTCGACGATGCGGGGGTACTTGTACGGCGCGGTCACACGCTTGACGTGATCCTGCAGCTCCCGGACGAGCGCCTCGGAGGGCTGATAGCCGCGCGTGAGCACGACCGTCGCCTTGACGACCTGTCCGCGCTTGGGATCCGGCACCGCCGTGATCGCGGTTTCAAGCACCGCGGGATGCTCCATCAGCGCGCTTTCGACCTCAAACGGTCCGATGCGGTAGCCGGAGCTCTTGATGACGTCGTCGTTGCGGCCGACAAACCAGACATAGCCCTGCTCGTCCTTCCACGCCATGTCGCCGGTATGGTAATACCCGTCGTGGAAAGCCTTCGCGGTCTTTTCGGGGTTGCCCTTATACTCGCGGACGAGGCCCGCGGGATGGCCGTTCTGAAGCGGAATGCAGATTTCGCCCTCGGAGCCGATCTCGACTTCCTCGTTGTTCTCGTCGATGAGCTTGATGTTCATCCACGGCAGCGGCATGCCGGTCGAGCCGGAATGCGGCTCCGTCCACTTGGTCGTCGCGATCAGGACGGGAGTCTCGGTCTGGCCGAAGCCCTCGTGGATCTCGAGCCCGGTAAATTCCTTCCAGCGGTTGAAGACCTCGGGATTCAAGGGTTCTCCCGCGGTGTGGCTCTTTTTGAGGCTCGTCAGATGGAACTGCGAGAGATCCTCCTTAATAAGGAAGCGGTAGACGGTGGGCGGCGCGCAGAAGGAGGTGACGTTGTGCTTCTCGACGACGCGCAGCAGATCGGTCGGCTGGAACTTCGCGCCGTAGTCGTAGACGAAGAGCGCGGCGCCGCAGATCCACTGCCCGTAGAGCTTGCCCCAGGAGCATTTCGCCCAGCCGGTGTCGGCGACGGTCAGATGGAGATCGTCCTCCTGCAGATCCTGCCAGAATTTCGCGGTCAGGATATGGCCGAGCGGATAGACGAAGTCGTGCACGGCGAGGGACGGCGCGCCGGTGGTGCCGGAGGTGAAGTAGCCGAGCATGATGTCGTCGTTTTTCGTCGCGTCGTCGCCGGTCGGACGCGCAAAGCTTTCGTCGCCCGCGTCGATGAGCGCATCGACGTCGAGATAGCCGTCGTGCGTGCCGCCGACCGTGCCCTTCATGCAGGGCCTGCCGTAGCGGGCGAGTCCGTCGTCGACATTGGCACAGATACCGTCGTCGGGCACGGTGATAAGCATCTTGATCGAGGCAAGCTCGGCGCGGTAGGCGATGTCCTTCGCGGTCAGCAGGAAGGTCGCGGGAATGACGGTGACGCCGAGGCGGCAGAGCGCGGGCACGATGACCCAGAACTCCCAGCGGCGCTTGACCATCAGCATCACGGTGTCGCCGCGGCGCAGTCCGAGCTTATAAAACGCGGAGGCAGCCTTGCGGCTCAGCACGGAGATGTCCGTGAAGGTGAAGGTGCGTTCGTCGCCAAGGTCATTGCACCAGACGAGCGCCTTCTTTTCGGGCTCCAACGCCGCCCATTCGTCGATGACGTCGTAGGTGAAGTTGAAATTTTCCGGAACGCGGATCGTGAAGTTTGCAAAAAAGTCCTCATAGGACGAAAAATCCGTGCGGCAGAAGCGTTCGATAATACCCATGAAAAAAAATCCTCCCTTAAATCACAACGACGAGGACCTTCGCGGGTTTGTCGCCGATTGCCTTCATACCATGGGGGTTGCCGGAGTCAAAATAGAGCGAGTCTCCCTCGCGGATGATCAGTTCCTGTCCGGCAAGGTAGACTTTAAAGGAGCCCTCGAGACAGTAATGGTATTCCTGCCCGGAATGGACGTTTAAGTGATAGGGTTCGTCGTCGCCGGAGGGCGCGATGCTGACGAGGAAGGGGGAGACGCGGCGTCCGACGAAGTTGTACGCGAGATCGGCGTAGCGGTAGGCCTGCGAGCGCTCGACGGCGAGCCCGCGGTCCCGGCGCACGACGCTGAAGGTGTGGAGCTTGGCCTGTTCGCCGGTCAGAAGCTCGGTGATGCTGACGCCGAGGGTGTTGGAGACGTCATAGAGGACGGAAATCGGGATATCGGCGGTACCGGACTCATACCGTTCGTATTCGGCGGCGTCGACGCCCATTTTTTCGGCAAGTTCCGCGACCGTCAGCTCGGAGAGCTCGCGGATGGTGCGCAGGCGCTCGGCGATTTCCTGATTGTGGACAGACATGGATAATCCTCCTTTTTACAAAAAACGGATCGGGGGACGTCATGCAAAAAATGTGGGGACGGTCGAAACAAACGCAGCCGTCCCCTTATTCTTTTCCTTACAGGTTCAGCCCGATCTGCAGAGCCTTCATATTGAGGTCGAAAAGCTCCGGCTTCTTCGCGGGGACGACCTTCTTCATCGTCTGCTCGATCAGCGCGGGATCGTCAAGCCCTGCGGACTTGATGATCTTGCCGACGAGGATCATGTTGGCAAGCTTCGTCATGTTCTGCTCGCGGGCGAGTCCCGTCGCGGGGATGAGGAAGTTTTCGACGTCCGTGCGCACGGGCGCGCGCTCGATGAGCGAGGAATCGATGAAAACCTTGCCGCCGGGTACGGTCGCGGACTCGAACTTGTCAAACGAGGGCAGGTTCATGACGCAGAGGATGGAGGGATGCAGGATGATGGGGGTATCGACGGGCTCGTCGGAGATGTTGACGGAGCAGTTGCAGGTGCCGCCGCGCATTTCCGGGCCGTAGGAGGGCATCCAGGAGACCTCGTAGCCGGCGAGCATGCCGGTGTAGACGAGGTATTTGCCGGCGAAAAGGATTCCCTGACCGCCGAAGCCGGCGAGAAAGATCTGATGATTCACGGACATGGCGATTAAACCTCCTTATACACGCCGAGCGGGTAATACGGGAGCATGTTCTGCTGCAGCCATTCGACCGCCTTGACCGGGGAAAGACCCCAGTTCGTCGGGCAGGTGGAAACGACCTCGATCAGGGAAAAGCCCTTGCCCTCGAGCTGATTCCGGAAGCCCTTGAGGATGGCCTTTTTCGCCTCACGGATGTGCGGCACGGTGTCGCAGGTGACGCGCTGCAGGAGCGCGGGACCGTCGAGGGAGGACAGCAGCTCGCAGACGCGCACGGGGTTGCCGGCGACCTTGACGTCGCGGCCGAAGGGGGTGGTCTGCGTGACCTGACCGGGCAGCGTGGTCGGCGCCATCTGGCCGCCGGTCATGCCGTAGATCGCGTTGTTGACGAAGATGACGGTGATGTT
>JAEDGJ010000136.1 GCA_016297585.1 Clostridiaceae bacterium | reverse complement strand
CGAAGGTCTTCCTCCTCGACGAGCCGCTGTCCAACCTGGATGCGAAGCTCCGTGCGCAGATGAGAACCGAGCTGTCCAAGCTGCACCAGAAGCTCGCCACCACCTTCATCTATGTTACCCACGACCAGGTCGAGGCTATGACGATGGGTACCCGCATCGTCGTCATGAAGGACGGCTTCATCCAGCAGGTCAGCGCCCCGCAGACCCTGTATGAGAGCCCGGCGAACCTCTTCGTCGCGACCTTCATCGGCACCCCGCAGATGAACACCATCACCGGTACCGTTCTGGACGAAGGCGGCAAGACCTACATCAAGATCGGCGAATACAAGATCCTCCTGCCCGATGATAAGGGCCGCAAGCCCGAAGTCCTCGCCTATGTCGGCAAGGAAGTCATCGTCGGTATCCGTCCGGAGAGCCTCCACGATGAGGAGCGTTACCTCCAGGAGTTCCCGAACTCCACCGTTACCGCTCACGTCGACCTCGTCGAAATGATGGGCTCCGAGACCTATCTGTACCTCCTCCTCGAGGGTCAGAACTTCATCGCGCGTGTTGCGCCGACCTCCACCGCCCGCAATGGCGATAAGGTGAAGATCGCGATCGACAACAGCAAGATCCACCTGTTCGACAAGGACACCGAAAAGACCATCACCAACTGAGTTTAACCTCTGTTTTTCAAAGCGCGGAATGCACAAATTTGCATTCCGCGCTTTTTTACCCTCACAGAAGTTGTGAAAAACAGCGTTTTTTGTGCGAAACGCCAATAAACGGTACAGAGGTGAATAATCGATGAATAAAACCGGGAATCGGGGGAAAATATAAGAAAAGACCTGAGAAAAATCAAAAAAACAGCGCAAAACAGAGTGTTATGTTTTGATTTATTTTTATTGACAAATGAATCGGAAAATGGTATAATTTCATCGTTCAAAACCTTTCCGGAGGCCTGCGGCGTCCGGGAAAAAATTGGAGGATTTGAAAGATGAAGAACAAAACCTTTGCGCGCGTTCTGGCGCTGGCTCTTGCCGCGCTGATGTGCGTCGGCCTCGCGGCCTGCTCCGGCAACGGCTCGCAGTCCACGACGGCTGCGACGACCGCGGCGACCACGGCTGCGACGACCGCCGCCACGACCGCCGCTACGACTGCGGCGACCACTGCCGCGACCACCGAGGCGACGACCGCCGCTCCGGCTGTTGACGTTCCGCTTGTCGTGGCGTACAGCCCCTTCTCCCAGAAGTTCTCGCCGTATGTTGCCGACACCGGCTATGACCAGGATGTCGTCTCCATGACGCAGATCAGCCTGATGACGACCGACCGCAGCGGCGGTATCGTCTACAACGCGATCGAGGGCGAGCAGCGCGAGTACAACGGCACGATGTATACTTACACCGGCGCCGCTGACCTCAAGGTTGAATATGACGAAACGTCCGACATCACCACCTATACCGCCGAGCTGCGGAAGGATCTGGTGTTCTCCGACGGCAAGCCCGTGACCGCGGACGACGTGATCTTTAACTATTATGTCTACCTCGATCCGTCCTATGTCGGTTCCACCACGCTGAACTCCTATCCGATCATCGGTCTGACCAACTATCAGTACAACAACTCCCTCGCGGAAGGCGTCGAAATCAGCGCGGACGACGTCGCGGCGCTGGTTGCCGAGCCGAACGATGAGTTTGCGCAGCAGCTGACCGACTTTGTCGCCGGCATCCTGACCAGCGAGCTTGACTGGGTCAAGAGCCTGTACGGCAATCCCTCCTACGCGAAGTACACCGAGGCGTATCCGGTTGCCAAGGATCTGTTCTATGTCTTCTACGGCACCGATACCGAATACGATTCCACCGCCGTCGAAAAGGAAGAGGACGTCCTCGCGAAGGTCCTCGAAGAGTACGGCATGGATTGGAAGCTTCTGGGCGTCGGCTACGGCGGCGCCGAAGATTACTTAGAGGAAGACGTCTACGGCATGGCCGAGCAGTATCTGTTCGACAACGCCATCAGTGAGCTCGAAGGCGAAGAGGTCCCGAACATCGAGGGCATCAAGAAGATCGACGAGTACACCGTTCAGATCCAGACGAAGGGCTACTCCGCCCCGGCCGTCTACTCCATCCTTGGCATCCAGGTCGCCCCGATGCACTACTACGGCGACGAATCCCTCTATGATTACGACAACAACCAGTTCGGCTTCACCCGCGGCGACTTGAGCAGCGTGCTTTCGAAGACCACCACCCCGGTCGGCGCCGGCGCGTACAAGTTCGTTGAGTATGCCGATAAGGTCGTCTACTTCGAGGCCAACGAAAACTACTACAAGGGCTGCCCGAAGACCAAGTACGTCCAGTTCATCGAGTCCTCCACCGCCGACGTGCTGCCCGGTATTGCGCAGGGCACGGCCGACGCCGGTGAGGTCAACGGCAACAAGACCAACTTCGAAGCCATCCGCGGCTACAACTCCAACGGCGAGCTGGCCGGTGACACGATCTCCATCGCCAGCGTCGACAACCTCGGCTACGGCTATATCGGCATGAACGCCGATACGATGAACGTCGGCGGCGATCCTTCGTCCGAGGCGTCCAAGAACCTGCGCCGCGCGTTTGCGACCGTTCTCGCGGTTTACCGTGACATCTCCATCGACAGCTACTACGGCGATGCCGCGTCCGTGATCCAGTACCCGATCTCCAACACCTCCTGGGCCGCTCCGCAGAAGTCCGACGCGGACTACCGTTATGCGTTCTCGACGGACGTCGACGGCAACTCGATCTACACCGACGACATGGATGCGGATGCCAAGTACGCCGCCGCGCTGGATGCCGCTGTCGGCTACCTGAAGGCTGCGGGATATACCTTCGACGAGGCTTCCGGTAAGTTCACCGCGGCTCCCGAAGGCGCGAAGATGTCCTACGAAGTCATCATCCCGGCCGACGGCGCGGGCGACCACCCGTCCTTCATGATCGTTTCCAATACGAAGGCTGCGCTTGAGACGATCGGCATCGAACTCGTCATCAACGACCCGGCGGATTCCAACGAGCTTTGGGATAAGCTGGACGCCGGCTCTCAGGAACTCTGGTGCGCGGCCTGGGGCGCGACGATCGATCCGGATATGTATCAGGTTTACCACAGCTCCGGCATCGTCGGTAAGGGCGGCTCCGATTCCAACCACTACCACATCGCGGACGAAGAGCTTGACCGTCTGATCGTCGAAGCGCGTCAGAGCGACGACCAGAGCTACCGCAAGACCGTTTACAAGGCCTGCCTCGATATCATCATCGACTGGGCGGTCGAGGTCCCGAGCTATCAGCGTCAGAACATCGTGGCGTTCAGCCCGGAGCGTATCAACATGGATACCGTTACGCCGGACATCACCACTTACTGGGGCTGGATGAGCGAGATCGAGCTTATCGAGATGAACTGAAAGCAAAAGCAAGTGAAGAACCCTTGACGTCGCAGCAAACGACGGGGTTTACGCGGAAGGGGAATGCATATCGCTTCCCCTTCCGCGCTTATCGGACGAAATAAAAAATACCGTATAATTACACATAACGATGCGTAGCGGCGCCGGTTTCCGATCTGCCGGGTCTTTTGCGAATGAGGTGGTTGTATGTGGAAATTTCTTGTCAAACGACTGTGTTTAAGTGTCGTAATTCTGTTTTTTGTGGCGTTGATTGTTTATACAATCATGCGCTGTATTCCCACGTCCTATATCGAGCGGCTGGCACGTGAACGCGCGAGTCTGCCGGGCTCGAAGAGTTATCTTGAGTGGCTTGCGCAGCTCGAAGCGATTTATCACATGGATGTCGGCATCCCGAAGGGCTTCATTCTGTGGCTCGGCGACGCGCTCCATGGCAATTTCGGCGATTCCTGGTACTATAATGTCCCCGTTATGGAGAAATTCAAGAGCGTAATCTGGGATTCCTTCTATCTTTCGGCGATTTCCTTCGTGCTTGAGATCGTGATCGCCATCCCCCTTGGCATTCTTTCCGCGAGAAAGCAGTATTCCAAAACCGATTACACGATCACGGTCATCGCGCTGATCGGTATTTCTCTTCCGACCTTCTTCTTTGCGACCCTCTTAAAGCTTGGATTTTCCATAAAGCTCGGATGGTTCGATCTGTACGGCAAGGTGGGACGCTATTATAACCAGCTCTCTTCCGTCGGACAGTTCTTCGACGTCGTGCGCCACTTTGTACTGCCGGTGCTGACGCTGACCATCGTATCCATCGGCTTTATGATGCGATATACGCGCACCAACATGCTGGAGGTCCTGAATTCGGACTATATCCGCACGGCGCGCGCCAAAGGTCTCTCCGAGAGCCGCGTGATCAACTACCACGCGTTCCGCAACACGCTGATCCCGATCGTGACGCTGGTCGGCGGCACGCTGCCGGGCCTTTTCTCCGGCGCGATGATCACCGAGACGCTGTTCCAGATTCCGGGCATCGGATGGACCTCCTATCAGGCGATGGTTTCCGGCGACATCCCGTTTTCGATGTTCTATATGATTTTCATGGCGGTACTGACACTCCTCGGGACCCTGCTTTCCGATATTCTGTATGCCGTGGTCGACCCGCGCGTACGAGTCAACTGATGAAGGGGGAAAGAAGCGATGGATGCCAATAAAAAGAACGCGCCGGCAGCGAATACGACGCAGGAGCATACCGTGCGCGTGCTGTCCCCGTCGATGCTCGTCATCAAGCGCTTTGTGCGCAACCGGCTGGCCATTGTCGGCACGATTATCATCATTGCCATGTTCCTGTTCTCGTTTGTGGGCGGTGTGCTGATGCCGTATCGCGAGACCGAGACCTTCTACACCACCGGCATGATGGTCAAGGACTACGCCTCCGCGACGTATAACCGGAACTTCTATTACTATGAAAAGGACGGCGCTTCCTTCAGCTCGTCCGCACAGGCACAGTTCGTGCTGGCGATCAACAACCAGAAGGACAGCTTTGAGTCCGGCGGTACGACCTATCAGATCACGAACGAGGGCGAGGACTTCTACCGCATCGGCGGCAATTCGCAGGTCGCGACCGCCATGGCGCTGAAGGGCATCTATTCCGTGATGCCGGAGGACGGCGTACAGCTGCCCGAGGCGTTCGAGGATGCGTTCATCGCGGCGCATTCGGCCGGTGAAACGGAGTTTGAGCTGGAGGGCGTCCTTTACACGATCAAGGACGCCGGCAAGACGATCCTCATCACGGCGCAGCAGGACGTGGCACTCGCGACGAAGATCATCTATAACCTCTATAATGAGGGCGCGGACGTCACCTATGACTTCCGGCTCGAGGCGCAGCGCGCGATCAACAGCGGCGCTTCCGAGTTTGAGGCCGACGGCGTGCGCTATCTCGTGCAGACGGACGAGGACAGCGTGACGATCCTCGACGCCGGGACGGGCGAGCCGTTCGCCGACGCGTCGGATATGATCGTGACCCCCGCCGTGGCGGGCTCGTTCCTGAGCGTGGAATTCAAATCGATGATCGCGAACGCGATCGACGAGGGAAACTATGATTTCGACGTCACCGACGCCGACGGCAATACGGTTTCCTACACGATCGTCCGCCGCGACTATCAGTATGACATCAAGACGGAGACGGAAACGAAGCTCATCGATACCTACGGCGCGCCGTCGAAGGCGCATCTGCTGGGCACGGACGGCTACGGCATGGACATCCTGACCCGTCTGATGTACGGCGGCCGCGTGTCCCTGATCATCGGCTTCATCGTCGTCATCATCGAGACGATTCTCGGCGTCATCCTCGGCGGTATCTCCGGCTACTTCGGCAAGTGGGTCGACCAGATCATCATGCGTATCGTCGATATCTTCAACTGCATCCCGACGATGCCGCTGTATATCATCATCGGCGCCGTCATGGACAGCATGCGCATCGACGCGTCGGCGCGCATCATGGTGATGATGGCGATCCTGGGCGTGACCGGCTGGCCGGGCATCGCGCGCGTCGTCAGAGGTCAGATCCTGTCGCTTCGTGAGCAGGAGTTCATGCTCGCGGCGGAGGCGACGGGTCTTTCGGTCTCCCGGCGCATCTTCAAGCACCTCGTGCCGAACGTCATCCCGCAGCTCATCGTCTACGCGACGATGGGTCTTGGCAGCATCATCCTGACGGAGGCGACGCTGTCCTTCCTCGGACTCGGCGTCAAGTATCCGTATGCGTCCTGGGGCAACATCATCAACGCCGTCAACGACGTGCATGTTCTGACGAATTATCCGTTTGTCTGGATTCCGGCCGGTATTCTGATCCTGCTGACGGTTCTGGGCTTCAATTTCATCGGCGACGGTCTGCGCGACGCCTTTGACCCGAAGATGAAGAGGTGAGCAAGATGGAAAAGAAATCAATCAGGGAACAGATCGATGAATCGGTCGTTC
>JAEDGJ010000135.1 GCA_016297585.1 Clostridiaceae bacterium | reverse complement strand
CGGACAAAAGCTGCCGTGCGCGGACTGGGCGGCGGACGCGTATGCCGGGGCGCTCGGCGCGGGGGTGCTGCGCGAGACGGACGCGGCGTGGGCAAGACCCGCGGGCGCGATCTCGCGGACGGAGGCCGCGGTGCTCTTAAAGCGCTGCATCGAGGCGTCGCTGCGCAATCTTTGAGCCGCGCAGGACTGGACTTTCGCGCGGAAAAGCGGTAACATAGAGGCTGACGGGCATGTCCCGGACACAAAACGGGAGGAATGGGTGCGTATGAGCGCGAAATATGCGATGATCTCGACGTGGAAGATGTCGCTTGCGGGGATGCGGAAGGCAAAACGGCTGATGGAGAGCGGCGGGAGCGCGCGTGACGCGCTGGCGGCGGCGATCACGGACGTCGAGGACGATCCGGCGTTCCATTCGGTCGGGTACAGCGGTCTTCCGAACGCGCGGGGCGAGGTGGAGCTGGACGCGGGGTTCATGAACGGGCGCGACCTGTCCTTCGGCGCGGTCAGCGGCGTCAAAAACATTCAAAACCCGATCCTCGTCGCCCGGGAGCTCTCGGGGCTTGCGCGAAGCTGCTTTCTGACGGCGGCGGGCGCGGAGAGCTACGCGGCGGCGCACGGGTTCGCGATGCGCAATATGCTGACGGAGGACGCGCTCGCGGCGTACCGGCGCGAGATGGCAAAGCAGACGGCCGTGCGGGAGGCGGACCCCGCGGCGGACGCGCACGACACGGTCTGCGTCGTCGCGCAGGACACGGACGCGGAGCTGTACGCGGGCGTCTCGACGTCGGGGCTGTTCATGAAGCATCCGGGGCGCGTCGGCGATTCGCCGGTCATCGGCTCGGGGTTCTACTGCGACAGCACCGCCGGCGGCGCGGCGGCGACGGGATTTGGCGAGGACGTCATGCGCGGCTGCCTGTCGGTGCGCATCGTCGGACGCATCGCCGCGGGACGCTCGCCGCAGGAGGCCTGCGAGGAGGTGCTGGAAGCACATCTGGCGCGGCTCGCGGACGCGGGATACACGCCCGGGAACATCTCCGTCATCGCGCTCGGACGCGACGGACGCTTCGGCGCCGCGACGAACCGCGCGGAGTTCCCCTTCGTCGTGTTCGACGAAGCGCGCGAGGCGACGCTGATGGTCTGCCGCAGCGACGGCGGCCGCATCCGCGTGGAGGAAGCCGACGCGGCATGGCTCGAAAGCTACAAAGGGGACTGAAAAAACGCTTGCACACGGAAAAAAGGAGGCGCACGGAATGGACGGAAAGCTGAGCATCCGTCCGGAGGAGCACAGGGATTATAAGAGCATCGTCTCGCTGATTTTGCGCTCGTTCCGGGAAGGAACGGACTACTCGGACGGGACCGACATCATCGCCCTCGTCGAGGAGATCCGGGATTCACAGTATTATATCCCGGAGCTTGCCTTTGTCGCGGAGCTGGACGGGGAGGTCGTCGGGCACTTCCTGTTTTCCCGGTTCCCGCTGTCCCCGACGCCGCAGGGCGGACACGGCGGCGATACCGGCTCCGGCATCGTCATGCTGGCGCCGGTGGCGGTCCACGCGGATCATCTGCGCCGGGGGATCGGCTCGGCGATGCTGCGGATGGGGATCGAACGGGTGAGAGAAGCCGGCTTCCGGGGCATCACCGTCGAGGGAAACTACCGGTTTTACAACAAGGTCGGCTTTCGCACCTCGTCGGAGTTCGGCATCTATCCGACGAGCGGCATCCCGATGCGCGAGCCCCGCTGCATGATGTGTCAGGAGACAAGACCCGGGTCGCTTGCGGGCGTGCACGGCTATATCGTGTACGATATGTATCACAACGCGTAAAGAAAGCGCCGTCCCCCTCCCGTTTTTTGGCGGGAGGGGGACGGTTTTTGTCTTTTGGGGATGATTTTTACCGGGATTCCGCGATGTAGATCTTCGCGCGGCTCTGGATGACCGCCGAGACGTCGGCGGCGGACTTCTGACCGGCAAAGAACGCGCCGGCCTCCTCCGTGATGATCCCCATGAGCTTTTCGTCGTAGGTGTAGGTGCGGTCGACGCTGTCCACGAGGGCGCGGAAGGCGGCGATCTCCTCCTCGGTCGCGGCGTAGATGTCGATCTCGGGGCCGCCGTTCGTGCTCATCGTCATCTTCGGCGATTCGACCTGCCGGCCGTTCTCGTCGGTGTAGTAGTGGGCTTCGGCAGCGTCCTCGAGCATCGCTTCATAGCGCGCGCGGTTGACCGGGATGCCCCAGCTGTGGTAGCCGCTGTCCTCCGTGAGGAGCGAGCGCAGGAACGCCCACGCGCCGTCCATGTGCGCCGACTGGGCGCTGATGCCGAGCTGCGTCTCAAAGCTCGCGACGGTGCCGGAGCCGGACTGCGTGGGGAAGCCCGTGATGGCGTACTGCCCCTTCATCATGACGTTCAGGCGCTGCAGATCGGTCACCTCGGAGAGAGGGAGCGTGGCGAGCAGCGCGCTGCCCTCCTGGAGCCGGGTGTCGTCGTCGATGTAGTTTTCGTAGTCGAGCTCCGCGGGCGCGGCGGCGGCGATCCCGAGCAGCGTGCGGAACTCGTCGGAGTCGAAGCGGCACTCGCCCGTCTCGGTGTCGATGAACTCGTCGAGCGTGAACATCGTCAGGATGAGAAGGAGGCTCTCCTGCGTCCCATTCGCGACCGGCATCACGCCGGGATGCTCGCGCACGAGGGCGGCGATGTCCTGCGCGGTGAGCGAGGTGCGGTCGCCGAGCACCGGACGCAGACCGTAGAGCGTCATCAGCGTCATCTGCGGCGCGAGGGACCAGAGCTTGCCGTCGATGGAGAGCGCCTGAAGCGCGCCGGGGAGCAGGTCGTCGCGCGAAAGCTCGGTGTCGGCGTCGAGCAGGGGGCCGAGATCCGCGAGGATGCCGCGCGCGGCGTAGGTCGCGACCGGGAGCTGCGAGAGCTCGATGAGGTCGGGGACGTTCCCGGCGGTGATATCGGCGGAGAGCTTAGAAAGCCCCGCCTCATAGTCGCCGTCGGTGTTGTACTGCGAATAGTCGAGTATGTCGATGCGGTAGTCGGGGTTTGTCTTGTTAAAGCGGATGATCTGCGACTTTAATTCGTAGTTCGAGTACAGGCAGGCGAGGGTCAGCGTCGTCTTCTGCGCGGAGGCGGGCTGCTCGCGGATGGTGCAGAGCTGCTGCCCGTCGTCTTCGTAGCAGGCCGTCAGGAACGTGCGGCTGCCGAGGGGCAGGACGGAGTCGAGCCCGTCGGAGTTGAGGTCGAGGCGCAGGAAGCGGAACAGCTCGTCGTAGCTCTGCGTTTCGGCGTTGTAGCCGCAGAAGGCGTCGTCGGACGTGACGTAGAAGAGATAGCCGTCCGTGCCGCCCGCAAGCCCGTTCAGATTGCCGTTCCCGGGCAGCTCGTAGGACTTGCCGAAGTCCTTTTTGTCGATATCGACCTCGGAGAGGACGTAGCTGCCGCGACCGCCGTAGTAGCCGAGCAGCACGCGCCCGTCGGCGGTGACGGCGGCGGAGCTGACGTAGTCGCAGGTGAGGGTAAAGAGCGGCGCGCCGTCGGGGTCGAGGACGTGGACGTTGTCGTTGCAGATGAGATAGAGCCTGCCGTCCGCGTCCGCGAGGAAGCGGTCGACATAGAACCAGTCGCTGTTCTCCGCGGCGAAGGACAGGTCGACGGAGGCGGTCTGCGTGCCGTCCGCGTCGAAGCGCCGGAGCTCGTAGGACATGCGGTCGTAGTTGTACTCGCCGTCGGCATTGACCTCGTAGACCGTGACCGCAGCCCAGAAGCCGCCGTCGGACGTGGGCAGGGCGGCGGTGTAGCTCACGCCGTCCTCCACGGACAGAAGGGTCGTTTTCAGGTCGGTGCCGTCGGGCAGGAAGGAGACGGCGGCGCTGAGATAGGCGTCGCCCTCCTCCTCATAGATGCTCGTAAGCGACCAGATGCGGCCGTCATAGACCTGGGGGCGGTTGAGGTAGTCGATCCCCTCGGGCAGCGCGGCGTAGGTCGCCTGAAACACCATCGCGGGGGTCTCACCGGACGTGCCCGTGCCGCCAGCGGTTGTGCCGCCAGCGGCACTGCCGGTAGACGCCGCGCCGGACTGGGAGGCGTTCTGTGCGGAGGAGGAGGGTGCGGAGCAGGCCGCGAGCGACGCGAAAAGCGAGAGGATCAGAGCTGCGGCGCAGAGTCGTTTCAGAATGGTTTTCATGCGGATGTGTTCTCCTGTAGATTGGATTTTTCTCCGTCCGGAACGGCGTCCGGGACGGGCGTATCGGCGGGGAGAGACGGGGAAGCGCCGCTCTCCGGGGGATTTTCCGGGATTTCGGCTGTCGGGGACGCCGAAGGGGTGACAGCCGGGGGTTCCGGGGGTGCCATAGCCGGATTTTCCGGCGATTTGACAGCCGGATGCTCCGGGGGGTCGGCTTTCGGGAACGAGAGGGTGACGCGGAAGACGTCGCCGTCGATGTCGACGGCGAAGGTGCCGCCGACGGCTTCGGTGAAGCTCCTCGCGATGGCGAGTCCGAGCCCGGTGCCGCCGTCGGTGCGGGAGGCGTCGCCGCGGACGAAGCGCTCGGTGATCTCGTCGGCGGAGAAGGTCATCTCCTCGGCCGCGACGTTGCGGATGGAGAGGGTGACGGGGTCTGCGTCCGTGAGGGTGACGTAGACGCGCGTGCCGGGCATCGCGTAGGCGAGGGCGTTTGCAAAGAGGTTCTCGAGCACGCGGTAGAGCCGCTCGCCGTCGCAGTCGATGTAGACGGGGGCGTCGGGGGTGCGGACGCGGAAGGCAAGCCCGGACGCCTCGATGCGGGGGGACAGCTCCGCGAGGGTCTGCTCGAGGTGGGAGGTCAGGTCGAGCCGCACGAGGCGCACGGGGAGGCTCCCGGACTGGGCGCGGGAGACCTCGAACAGGTCGCGCGTCAGCTTCTGGAGCCGCGCGGACTTCTCGCAGAGCACCCGGACGTAGCCCGCGGCGGGCTCGGGCAGCGAAAGCTCGGAAAGGAGCCGGGAATAGCTGATGATCGACGTCAATGGGGTCTTTAGGTCGTGGGAGACGTTTGTGACGAGCTCGGACTTCATGCGCTCGGACTTCACGCGCGCGTCCACGGCGTCGGAGATGCCGTCGCGCAGGTGGACGAGGTCGTCCGCGAGCGGGTAGAGCGGGTGGGACTCCGGCAGCGCGCAGGTCACGTCCGCGAAAGCGCCCGCGCGCAGGGACTCCGACATCCGGCGCACCGACGCGAGCCCGGAAAGAAGCCGGTGATAGTCCCGCGCAAAGAGCCAGACGGCGGCGATCATCAGCACGGCGCAGCAGAGGAGCCCTAAAAGATGCCCGGCGCGGCTGCGGTAGGAGTAGTTGCCAAGGTAGAGGATATGGAACGCAGCGCAGATGCCGAACAGCCCCTCCGCGGCGATAAAGACCCAGAAGCGCTGCAGGAAGCGGCGCTCAAGCGGGGTCTGGGACGCCCGCTCCCGCGAGACGCGCAGGACGGCGCGCGTGACGGCGCCCGTGAGGCTGCACGCAAGCCAGGTGCGGCGGTGCGTTATGGCGTCGAGCAGGAAGACCCACAGCACACAGGCGGCTGCCGCCAGCGCGGCGCAGGAGAGCGCCGCCTCGGCGGTGTAGCTAAAGCCGTGGATGAGCGCGAGCGCGCAGCACCAGAGGATGCCGAGGCTGCAGGCAAGCTTTGCCTCGAGCGGCACGCGTCCGAAGACCTGCAGGAGCGCTTCGACGAACGCCCGGCGCGGACGGCGTCCGACGAGCGCGGCGGCGAACAGCACGGCGGCGGCGATCAGGCAGGAAAGCGCGGCGATGCACGCGGTACGGGTGCCGCGCCAGCTGCTGTAATACATGTACAGCGTCGAGACGGCGGGGATGTCCTCGCCGGGATGCCCGACGGCGAGCAGGACGGCGAACCGGTCCGGGCGGAGGTGCTGCTCCCGGGAAAGGGCGGAGAGCATGGGCAGGTAGTAGCTCGAATATTTCGACGTGACGTCCTCGCCGTAGCGGTAGAGACGCAGCTCGCCGTAGCGGTAGAGCAGCACGAAGACGTAGGAATCGGTATAGCGCGCGTCGTCGGAAAAGGCAAGGGCGGGAAGCCCGTCGCCGAGGTTTGTGAAGGCGGCGGCGGAGGGATCCTCCTCGTAGGAGGCGTAGTAGGCGACGCCGTCCGTGCCGGAGAGGATGCCGGAGGTGTAGAGCTCGATGCCGTTTGCGTCGGTGACGGTGTAGGAGTCGGGGTTTCGCTCGTAGAGCTCCGTGAGCAGGTCGGAGACGGTGTAGGCGGCGCCGCTCTGGAACGCGGCGCTCTTATAAAAGTCGCCGCCCTCGTGCAGGACGTCGGGGATGTCCGGCCAGCAGGTGCCGAGCAGGCAGACGCCCGCGGCGAGGAGTATCC
>JAEDGJ010000134.1 GCA_016297585.1 Clostridiaceae bacterium | reverse complement strand
AAAAAAAAATACGCCCGATACCGGTATGCGTAAGGAGCAAGATATGAAACATACGGTTCTGCTCACGACCGATCTCTACCATCCGCACAACGACCCCAACGACCACTGGAACCTCGCCACCCTGTTCGCGCTGCACAAGGCCGGGCAGATCGACCTCGCCGGCGTGCTGTGCGATGAGGATAAGCCCGACAGGAAGCGCTGGAGCGACAATTTCGGCGACCCCTCGATCGAATCGATCGCCCAGCTCAACTACCTGACGGCGAGCTTTGTCCCCGTCGGCATCGGTTCGCATGACCCGATCCGCTGCGACGCGGATCTGCTCCGCGCCGCGGAAAACGGCGAGCGGGTCTCCTCGATCCGTCTGATGCTGTCCGTTCTGGAATCGTCGGCACTGCCCGTCGACATTCATCTGACCGGCTCCTGCCGCGATGTGGTCATTGCCGCCGCCATGCGTCCCGACCTCTTCCGGCGCGGCCGTGTCCGGGTATTCCTCAACGCCGGCACCTGGGGGCCGCAGGAGCCGATGGAATACAACGTTTCGCTCGAGCCGTATGCCTTCTCGAAGGTGTTCGAGCTCCCCTGCGACGTATACTGGGCGCCCTGCTTCGAAAAGCTCGAGCCGTATCCCTACCACGTCTCGGAGCGGGCGAATTACTACGAGATCGATCAGGGCGAGTTCCTGCCGGAGCTGTCGCCCGGGCTCCAGAATTACTTTCTCTATATGTTCGACCACGTCCGCACGGAGGGATGGCTGAGCTATATTCAGGGAGAAGTTCGCGCGGACCGGCTGCGGCACTGGTGCGGCGTGAAGCGTCAGATGTGGAGCACGCCGGGCTTCCTCCTGTCGGCGGGACTTGCCTGCACGTCGGACGGCACACTTCTGCCCGAAGGCGAATGCGCCGACCCGCTGTTTGCGTATACGCCCGTGCGCGTCCGCTGCGCGCCGAGCGGTCTTCTTGAATGGGAGGACGCCGCCGCGGACACGGGCGTCGCGATGTTCCGGCTGTACGACAAGGAGCGCTACGTCCGCGCGATGACAAAGCTCGTGCTGGAGCTGCTGAAAACGATCTGACGCACGCGTTCCTCCTCCCCGGCACAAAAGAAAACCGTCAGAACCGCGCAGAATCGGGCGCTTTTGGGCTTGACTTTCCCCGTCCCGAAATCTATAATACAGTCGCGGACGGTTTTCGCGCGGTAAAATCTGCATAGTACGGACGAAAGCCGGCGCATTCCGCTGCTTTGAGCGGATGCGCCGCTTTTTTGTGAAAAAAAGCAAGAAACCGGCGCTTCACTTTTTCGAAAAATCCCATATACAGGGCCGCACGCACGCAGCTTTGCCGTTTTTTCGGTCCGGAATCGAGTGACACATGACGTACTTTTCCATCGTACTCGAGCAGATCGTCATCTTTGTCATCTACGCCGCCATCGGCGTGATCGCGGTCAAAACGAAGGTGCTGACCCGCGACGGGCTCGGCGTCCTGTCGAAGTTCATCACGCGCATCGCGCTGCCCCTCCTGATCTTTACAAACACCCTCAACGGCGCCACGAGAGCGCAGTTTCTCGGCGCCGTGCCGATCATGCTGGCCACGGCTCTCATGTATCTGCTGCTGGCGCTGCTCGTCCTCGCGCTCGCCCGGGTCTTCCGGCTGCAGGGCAACGAGCGAAACGTCTACCGCGCCTGCTCCATGTTCGGCAACAACGGCTTCATGGGCATCCCCATCGTCGCCGCCCTGTTCCCGGAAGAAGGGCTTTTGTACATCGCCCTCTTCACGGTCGTCGATCAGATGGTGCTCTGGACGGCCGGCGTCGCGCTGACCTCCCCCGTCGGCGAAAAGAGCGGCGCATCGCTTTCGCAGAGCCTGAAAAAGATGGTCAATCCCGCAACGGTGGGCATCCTCCTCGCGGTGGCCGGCATCTTCCTGAACGTGCGTCTCCCCGCGCCGCTGAACACCGCGCTGACGAAGACCGGCGCCGTGTCCACGCCGCTCGCCATGATCTATCTCGGCGGCATGTTCTGCTTCACCGACATTCCGAAATACCTGAAAAAGAAGGAAATCTACGGCACCATCGTGCTGAAAATGTGCATCTTTCCGGTGCTGTTCTTCTATCTGCTGCGACTCATCCCCGGCATCACCCAGGACATCGCCGTGACGATGAGCGTCCTCTCCGCGCTTCCGACCATGACCTCGATCGCCATGCTCGCCCAGATCCAGAAATCCGACGGCGAGTACAGCGCCGGGATGATCTTCGTGACCACGCTGTTCTCCGTCCTGACGCTGCCGCTGGTCTGCCTGCTCATCGGCTGAACATTTTCCCTTTCCGGCGCTTTCTGGATTTAGGAAATTTGTTTACAATTCCGCCCGTGCCGGAAGTTGACAAGGCTGTTTCAATGCTATATAATATTGTACAAATTCAAAGCCGGAAGAAAGGAAACCGATATGCAGGACAATCCAGCCGCCCCCAAGAAGAGAATGGGTCCCATCGAGTGGATCCGCACCTATGGCTATTACTACAAGGGCGTTTTCGCCGTCGCCGTTATCGTTCTGATCGTGATCCTCGCCTTCATCTTCCTGCTGCGGTACGACGGCGCGGATCTGCGCCTCTATATCGTGACGCAGGACGCCGTGGAGGACGAGGCGTATTATAATTTCCTGCAGAACGTCGAAGAATACGTCTACGACGTCGACAGCGACAACACGAAGATCTCCCGCCAGTACCGGTACACGCTGAGCGAGAGCGAAACCTCCCTGCCGCTGTCGGAGCTCCCGGAAAAGGCCGCCACGAACGACTGCCTGTGCTTTATCGTCGACGACGCGGGGTATGAATACGTCTCCTCCCTGTGCTCCCTGCGCGAGCTTTCCTTCTTCGAAATCCAGAGCGACGCCGATAATCCCTACCGGCTGACGCTCAACGATACCTCGCTGCTCGAGGGGCTGACCCTGCGCGAGGGCGTCACCTATTATCTCGTCATGAAGTACATCGACAACACCGAATACAACGATGTGTTCCTCAGCGGACGCACCGACATCATCGTCGGCATGGCGCGCAACAACGACAAAAGCGAGGACAACAATGTTACGATTCAATCGTAAGGAGGAAGCTCCGAAAAAGGTCTCCGGCTTCGGCGAGCCGGAGATGTTCAAATCCAAATACAAGATCGTCGCCTGGTTCAAGAATTACTGGTATTTCTACAAGACCCCGATCATCATCGTCGGCTGTGTCGCGATCCTCGCCGTCTGGTTCATCGTCGACCTCGCGACCAAGGTCGAGGACGACGTCCGGCTGTACGTCATCAGCGACACGCCGCTCGTCGAGGAGCAGTATGCCCCGCTGACGGAGGCCCTCGCGCCGTACATGGAGGACTTCAACGGAGACGGCCGGATCGTTTCCGCCTGCTCCTACCTGAATCTGGCCGAGGATCCCGGCGACGAGATGCAGGTCTTTGCCTATCAGCAGGTGCTGACGATCTTCTACGACGAGGCCATCTCCCTGATGCTCGTCGACGATTTCACCTTCGGCTATCTGATGCAGTCCGAGGGACTCGCCGAGCTGTCCTATTACGGCGTCACCGGCGGCGTCGACGGCTACCGCATCCCCGTCAATCACACCTCGCTTCTCGCGGACAGCACTATTTCCCAGATGGGCGAGTTCTATCTGGTCTTCCGCATCTGTCCGGAAGCGGACGAAAAGAAGGAAGACGTGCAGGCGCGCTATCAGGCGATGGCGCTCTATGCGCAGACGCTTGCCGACGAGTACCAGGCATGGCTTGCAGACCATCCGGATGGAGAATAAGATGGAACGGATCACAAGCCGTCAGAACGCGCTGATCACCCACATCGAGCGGCTCGCAAGCGACCCCTCCTACCGCGTGCAGCGCGGAGAATTCGTCTGCGAGGGCGAAAAGCTCCTGCGCGAGGCGCTCGCGTCCGGCATGACGGTTCAGAGCGCCGTCTTCCACGAGGAGACGTCCCTGACCGCCGCGTACACGGGCATCGGCCGGGAGGTCTGCGTGCCCGCGTCGCTGTTTGACCGCATCTCGACCCTGAAGCACGCCCGCGGCGTCGTCTTCACCTGCGCCATTCCGCCGGAAAAGCCCGCCGTCTTTCCGCACGGGCAGGTGCTCTGCCTCGACGGCGTGCAGGATCCCGGCAATGTCGGCACCATCCTGCGCACCGCCGACGCGTTCGGGATAGACGCCGTCTATCTCGTGGGCGCCTGCGCCGATCTCTATAACCCCAAAACCGTCCGCGCGACGATGGGCTCGCTGTTCCGCGTGCCGGTCTTCCGCACCGACGCGGCGGGGTTTCTCGCCGCGATGGAGGAGGCGGGGCTGCCCGTCTACGCCACCGCGCTCGCATCCGATTCCCTCGATATCCGCAGCATACCGCTTGCCCCCGCCGCCGTCGTCATCGGCAGCGAAGGGGCGGGCGTTTCTCCGTTTCTGCAGGCTGCCGCCCGCGCGCGCGTCATCATCCCCATGCGCGGCGTCACCGAATCGCTGAATGCCGCCGTCGCCGCCGCCGTCGTGCTGTGGTCCATGCAGAACGCGCTTTGATCCGATTACCGTTTCAGAAGGGAGCGTGAGGATCCATGTCCCTGTGTCACTGGATCTGGCTTGCCCGGCAGGTGCCGAATACGGCTCTTGCCCGCGATCTGCTTGCCGCTTTCCAAAAACCCGAACGGATTTACAACGCGAACTACCGCATGCTGCTCGATACGGGTCTTCTCAAGCCCTCTCAGGCGAAGGCCCTCGCCGACGCGCGCTCTCTTGACGCCGCACAGGCCATTCTGCAGGCCTGCGCCGACTCGAACATCCACCTGATCACGCTGGATGACGCGCTCTATCCCGAGCGGCTGCGCAACATCCCCGATCCTCCCCTCGTGCTCTACACGCGCGGCGCGATCCCGCTGTTCGACGACCTTCTGTGCATCGCCGTCGTCGGCACCCGCCGCGCGTCTTCCCGTTCTCTGGCGCAGGCCGAAAGCTTTGCCTCGGCGCTCGCCCGGCGCGGCGTCTGCGTCATCTCCGGCATGGCCGCGGGCATCGATTCCGCCGCCCACGCCGGTGCGCTGCGCGCAAACGGCCTGACCACCGCCGTCTTCGGCTGCGGCGCGGACATCTGCTACCCGTCCGAAAACCGCCGCATGATGGACGCCATCTTAAAAAACGGCTGCATCCTTTCCGAATATCCGCCCGGCACCCCGCCGTCCCGCACGACCTTCCCGCGCCGCAACCGCATCATGGCGGGGCTTTCCTGCGGCGTCCTCGTCGCGGCGGCGCCCGAGCGCTCCGGCTCCCTGATCACCGCGCGTCTGGCCTCCGATTTCGGACGCGACGTCTTCGTCATCCCCGGCGGCATCGACAGCGCGGATTTCCGCGGCTCCAACGAGCTCATCAAGCAGGGCGCCTCCCCCGTCACCTCCCCGCAGGACATCTTCGACGCCTACGCCGCGACCTACCGCTTCGACGTCGACTACGCGCTGACCCACTATCAGCTTCCGCAGACGCCCCGCAGCCAGGATGCGCCGGAAAAGCCCGCCTATGTCAAGCGTCCCCCGCTTCCGGATTACCGGATCGTTCCGGATTCCCCCGAAGAGGCCGCGGCAGAGTCCGTCCCCGCAAAGACCGGATCCGCGGTACCGGAAGCGCCCGCAAAGCCTGCCTCCGCGCCGCAGCCCGAAAAGCCTTCCCCGGCGGAGAAGTCCGAAAAGCCGGATTCCGAAGATAAAACGGCGGCACAGGCGGCTCCGGACGGGCTTTCCGACCCCGTGGAGCGCGCCATCGTCGAATGCGTGCGCACAGGCGACGACTATCCCGACGTGATGGTCGCGAAAACCGGCATCCCGATCGAGAAAATCATCGTCGCCGTCACCCGGCTGGAGATCCGCGGCGTTCTGCGCCAGCAGCCCGGCGGTTATTTCACCTTATCCTGAAGAAAATGCGCTGATTACTATAAAAGGAGTCAATATGGGAAAACTTGTAATCGTGGAGTCCCCCGCGAAGGCGAAAACCATCGCGAAATACCTCGGCGCCGACTTCGACGTCATGGCGTCGATGGGGCATGTCCGTGATCTGCCGGAAAAGAAGCTCGGCGTCGACACGGAACACGACTTCGAGCCGACGTATGTCCCGATGCCCAAAAAGGAAGAACTGATCCGCGAGCTGCGCAAGGCCGCCGCCAAAAGCGACTTTGTCTACCTCGCGACCGACCCCGACCGCGAAGGAGAGGCGATCTCCTGGCACCTCGCGTACCTCCTCGGGCTGCCCGAGGATCAGGACAACCGCGTCACCTTCAACGAAATCACAAAAAACGCCGTCCGCGCGGGAATCGCGGCCCCCCGGCGCATCGACGGCGATCTCGTCGACGCCCAGCAGGCGCGCCGCGTGCTCGACCGCATCGTGGGCTATAAGCTCTC
>JAEDGJ010000133.1 GCA_016297585.1 Clostridiaceae bacterium | reverse complement strand
CACCGGGTCGTAGGCGGCGCTCATGTCGGGAAAACGGGGGCCTATCCCGTCGTCGTTCGGTCCGCGCAGGGGGGAGGGCACAAACGACGAGATCTGGTCGGCGATGAGCATGAAGTCCCCGGCCTTCATGTCGGCACGGATGCCGCCTGCGGCGTTGGTCAGGATCAGCGTCCTCGCGCCGAGGCAGGCCGCCGTGCGGACGGGCAGCACGACGTCCGAAATGTCGCTGCCCTCGTAATAGTGGACGCGCCCGTCGAGCACGATCACGGACTGCCCCTCGACACAGCCGATCAGAAAGCGTCCGTGATGCCCCGGAACCGTGGAGCGCGGGAAGCCCGGGATGTCGCCGTATTCGACGGAGACCGCGTTTTCGACACGTTCGGCAAAGCCGCCGAGCCCGGAGCCGAGAACGATGGCGATCTCCGGCACAAGCGCCGTGCGGGAACGGATGGTTTCCGCGGCCTGCATATACTTCTGCATGGACAGTCTCTCCTTTTTCTCAGAGCTTGGATTCTTCCGGCTCGGCAAGCTCCTCCGCGCTCACGCGGCGCAGCGGACGCTTGTGCAGCGCGTCATAGAGCACCGGCACGAGGACGAGCGTCATCAGCGTCGCGTATGCCAGCCCGCCGATGCCGGCGACCGCGACCGGCTGCACGAGGGACACGCCCAGCCCGATGCCGAGCGACATGGGCAGCAGGCCGAGGATGGTCGTCAGCGCGGTCATCAGCACCGGGCGCAGGCGCATCCGTCCCGCCTCGATGACCGCCTCGGTACGCTCCATCCCCTCCTCGCGGAGCTGGTTGATCGTATCGACGAGCACGATGCCGTTGTTGACGATGATGCCGACCAGGATGACGAAGCCGACCATCGCGACGACGGAAACCTCGAAGCCGAAGATCGCAAGCGCCAGCAGACCGCCGGTAAAGGCCAGCGGGATCGCGAACATGACGATCAGCGGCGACAGCAGCGACTGGAACTGGGCGACCATGATGAGGTAGACGATCAGCACGCCGAGCAGGAGCATCCACAGCAGGTCGGTCAGCGAGCTCATGATCGTCTCGTTTTCGCCGGCATATTCGTAGGAAACGCCCGCGGGCGCGGTATAGTCCCGCATCGCGCGTTCGACCTCGTCCGCGGCCAGCGTGACGTTCTTCCCCTCCTGTACGGACGCGGTCACGGAGACGGTGCGGCGCTGGCGGTCGCGGCGGATGGTTTCAAAGCCCCGCGCTTCCTCGATCCCGGCGATGTCGCCGAGCCGGACGGCGGTCTTCGTGCCGTCGGCGGCGGTCGCGGTGATCTCCACGTCGCCGAGCGTGGACGGCGTGACCTCCTCCGTGTTGAAAACGAGCACATCCGCGTCGAGCGCGCGGATCTGCGTCGCGGAGGCGCTTTCGGTCAGCGCGGCGGCAAGTCCCATCGCCGCCTGCGCGGTCGTCAGACCGTTTTTCATCGCCTCATCGTGATCGATGACGACGCGCAGCTCCGGCGCGGTCTCCTCGAGGCCGTCGGACACCTCCGCGATGCCGTCAACCCCGCGCAGGATCTCCGCGATCGCGCGGGCTTCCTGCTGCAGGACGTCCGGATCGTCCGCATAGAGCTTGATCTCGATCCCCTCGCCGCCGAGCGCGGAGGCATAGCCGGACATCATGCCGTTCGACGACGCGCTCACCTCGCAGGCAAGCCCCTCGCCGCAGGCTTCGATCTCCTCCGCCAGCCCGGACAGGGAGCGGTGGCTGTTCTCGTCGAGCAGGACGTACATCGTCACGGCGGTCACATCGGTCTTTGCGTTCATGCCGAGCACGCCCGCGACGCCGGAATTGAGCATCGCGCCGACGGTCTCCACGCCGTCGAGCGCCATGATGCGCTCCGCAAGCGCATCGGACACGGCGGCGGTATCGGCAAGCGCCGCATCCTCGGGCATCTGCACGCTGACCATGATCTGCGTGCTCTCCATATCGGGCATATAGGAGAATCCCTTCGACAGCGCCCAGACGCCGCTGCCTGCGAGCAGCACCAGCGCCGTCACGATCACGACCCATTTGTGGGCAAGCGACCAGCGCATCGCGGTTTCATAGCGGTCGAGCACCCTTTCATAGACCGCATTCTCCCCCCGCACGCGCTTCAGCGTCCCCGCCGCCATGCAGGGCACGAGCGTCAGCGCAACGATGAGGCTCGCGGCGAGGGAATAGGTGATCGTCAGCGCCATGTCGGTAAAGAGCTGACGGGTCAGCCCTTCGACAAAGACGATGGGCAGGAACACGCAGACGGTCGTCAGCGTGGACGCGGTGATCGCGGCGGTCACCTGTCCGGCGCCCGCGATGGCAGCCTTGGCGGGCGGCACACCCCTGCCGCGCAGACGGTAGATGTTCTCGATGACGACGATTGCGTTGTCGACGAGCATCCCGACGCCGATGGCGAGTCCCGACAGCGACAGGATGTTCAGCGTGACGCCGGAGAAGTACATCAGCACGATCGCGAACGTCACGGACAGCGGGATCGCACAGGCGACGACGAAGGTCGGACGGATATCGCGCAGGAAGAACAGCAGGATCAGGATCGCCAGCGCCGCGCCGAGCACGAGATTCTCCAGCACGGAGCGCACGATCAGCCGGATGTAGTCGCCCTGATCCATCAGGGTGTCAAAGCGCAGGCCGCCGTACTCCTGCTCGAGCTTGTCAAGGGTGCGCGACAGGTTTTTCGACGCGGTCGCGGTCGGCACGTCGGACTGCTTCGTAAAGGAGAGCAGCACGCCGTCTTTGCCGTTGATGCGGGCGTAGGATTCGTCGGAATTGTCGCGCAGCGTCACCTCCGCGACGTCGGCAAGCCGCACCTCTCCCGCGCCGTCCAGCTCAAAGAGCAGCAGCCCGCGCAGGGTCTCGACGTCGTCGATCGTACCCTCGACGCTGACGAGCGTGCCGCCGGCATAGCCCGCGGGCATGGAGAAGTTCTGCGCGGCGAGGATCTGCGCTACGGTGGACATCGTCACCGCGTCGGTCACGTCCGCGCGCTCCAGCGTCTCCTCCCGGGTGTCCTCGAGGCTTTCGAGCGCGTCGTCGATCTGCGCCAGCGCGTCCTCGAGCTGGGTCTTGGCGGAGGCAAGGGACTTTTCGTTGACGATCAGCTCGGTCATCGCGGCGTTCAGCTCGCCGGAGGCGGCGGACTGCTGCGCGGCAAGAGCTGCCAGCGCGTCGTCGACGGCGGCGCTGCCCTGCTCCAGCTCGTCAAGCTTCGCGGAAAGCGCTTCCTGCGCCGCCGCGGCGGTGCTGCGGGAGTCCTCGAGCTGCGCGATCGCCGTCGCAAGCATTTCCCGATCCAGTCCCTGCGCGGCAAGCCCCGCATCGATCGTCTCCAGACTCTGCGCGGCGGTCTCGGCGGTCTTTTTCGCGGTCTCGATCGACTCGCCGAGATGCGCCCGGTCGGTGCCCGCAGCGGCAAGCACGCCGTCGATCTCGTCGAGCGCCGCCGTGAGCGTGCGGTACTCCTCGGAGTTCTCGCGGAGGAACGCCTCCGCCGCCTCACCGGAAAGCCCCATCGCCGCGGCGCCCTCGAGCATCGCCTCGCGGGTACGCTCCAGCTCCGCTGTCTGAGCTGCAAGCGCGGTCAGGTTTTCCGCGGCGGCGTTCCCCTGCTCCCGGGCAAATTCCGCCTTCTCGATATTGCTCTGTATGGACCGGTAGCCCGAAAGCGCCTGATCGATCTCGTCGAGCGTTCCGGAAAGCTCCGAAAGCTTCGACACAAGCTCCATCCGCGCCTCGAGGATGCTTCGCTTCTTGCTGTCAAGCTCCTGTTCTGCGGCGGCCAGCTCGGCCGCGATGCTCTCCTGCTTCTCGGCAAGCTGCTGCCTGCCGTCGGCGATCTCCGTCTCTCCGCCGGAAAGCTCGCCGAGCTTGTCCTGCGCCTCCGCGCGGTTTTGCTCCAGCTCCGCCTTCGCGTCGTCGAGCTGGCGCTCCGCCTCGGCGCGCAGCCGCGCGTTGACCTCTTCGAGCTTGTCCGGGTCGATCCTGACCTCGATGACGTTCGACACGAGCCCGCTGGCATTCACGCCGGCGATGCCCTCCACGCCCTCGAGGCGCGTCAACAGCTCGTCCTCTACAAAGGAGGACAGCGCGACGGTATCGTACCCCTCGCGGCTGACGGCGGCCACGCTGACCGGCATCAGGTCGGGGCTGATCTTCATGATCGTCGGGGTGCCGACGTCATCGCTCCAGGAGCCGGAAAGCTGCGTCAGCTTTTCCCGGATGGCGAGCGCGGCGTATTCGAGATCGGCGTCCCCCGTAAACTGCAGAAACACGACGGAATAATTCGCGCCGGAGGTGGAGGTGATGTTATCCACGTTGTCCAGCGTCGACAGCGACCGCTCGATCGGGCGCGTCACCTCCGACTCGACCGCCTCGGGCGTCGCGCCGACATAGGTCGTCATGACGACGACATACGGCAGCTCGATCTCCGGCAGCAGATCGGGCGTCATATTCATATAGGACACAACGCCCAGAACGATTACCAGTATGACCGCCACCAGCACGGTGAACGGCTTGCGGACACTGAACTTCGAAAGCATGGAAATCCTCCCTGAAAGCTGCGGCTCCTCACGGAACGCGAAAAAGCATACCCTGCCATTATAAAGATAGTATCTTATTATTATACCGTGCTTTTCGGGAATGTCAACTCGTTTGTACAGAGAAATATTTTTTCTTTTGGGGCTTTACTTTTCCCCCGGAGAGTGGTATAATAACAAAGTATCGGATAGGCGCCTGTAGCTCAGTGGATAGAGTACCGGATTCCGGATCCGAGGGCCGGGGGTTCGAATCCCTCCAGGCGCGCCAGAAACCGGACATCGGTTCGGATACCATAGGTATCAGAATGGGTGTCCGGTTTCTTCTGTACTCCCCCCCTTGCAGATTTTTCAAACCCCGTATCGAAAAGACTCCACAGCGATTTAGAAAACGCTGTGGAGTCTTTTTACTCCTTCTGCCGCCGGGAAACCGGTACCCGATATGGCTTGACACCGCCGATCCAATATGATATAATGTATCTGTATCTGATACAAGCACAAAACGAGCATCTCACTTTATTCCGCGCCGGTGATGACGCAAGGAGATTCGCAAAAATGGACACAAAGTTTTCCGTTGCCGTACATGTGCTGATTCTGATATCGGAATCCCCCTCCCCCCTGCATTCCGATCAGATGGCAGGCAGCGTCGGCACCAATGCCAGCTATATCCGCAAAATACTGGCGCTCCTGAAAAAAGCGGGACTTGTCGGCCGGCGCAAAGGGGCCGGCGGCTATTCCCTGACCGCCGCCCCGCAGCAAATCACGCTGCTTCAAATCCATCGGGCGGTCATGGAGGACCCGGAGCTCCATCTTCTGGACATTCACCGGAATCCGAACGACCGGTGCATCGTCGGCCGCCATATCCGGCCGGTGCTGACCGGCATGTTTGCGGAAATCGAGGAGGCCTTTGCCCGTTCCCTGGCAGAGAAAACGCTTGCCGACTGCATTGCCGGCATCCGTCAACGAATCCAATAACCGGAGGAAATACATATGAACACAGTAGAGATCATTTTCAGCCCCACCGGCGGCACCGAAACCGTCGCCGACATCATCGGCAGTCGCTGGAGCGATCACACCGAAAAAATCGATCTGAGCGATTCCAAAACGGACTTTTCCGGGTGCGTCATCGGCAGGGAAGACCGGGTGCTGATTGCCATGCCGTCCTTCGGAGGACGCGCTCCCGCCGCGGCCATTGAGCGGCTGAAGAAAATCGCGGGCAACGGGGCGAAATGCACGCTCGTCTGCGTATACGGCAACCGTGCGTACGAGGATACCCTTGCGGAAATGGAAGATGCCGCGAAGGAAAGCGGTTTTCTGGTCGTTGCCGCCGTCGCCGCGGTGGCGGAACACTCCATCATGCCCCAGTATGCTGCCGGCAGACCGGACGCGTCCGACAGAAAGCAGCTGGAAGCGTTCGCGGATCGGATCGCGGACAAAACCGGCGCCGCAGTTTCCATTCCGGGAAACCGTCCCTATAAAAAGGCGGGCGGCGCGGGACTGGTGCCGAAGCCGACCACGGACTGTGTAAAATGCGGCCTGTGTGCCAAAAACTGTCCCGTGCAGGCCATTGACCCTGCAAGCCTCGCGGCTGATTCCCAAAAATGTATCGCGTGCATGCGCTGCGTCAAAAAATGCCCCCGGCATGCCAGAAAAGTCAACAGCGCCATGGTTTCCGTCGCCGCCATGGCCTTAAAAAAGGTCTGTTCTGTCCGAAAAGAGAACGAATTATTCCTGTAACGGAACGGCTGTAAACGGCGGAAGGCGCCGCGGACACAAAGGATGCAGCTTCCGGCAGCGGGCTCCGGGGGATATGGCACTTCGCATCAAAACGCTCCTCACTTTCAAAAAAAGCCTCCTTTCCCGTTTTTATTGCGGAAAAGGAGGCTTTTTCTCTGTCAGTAATACCGGCCGCCGGAGATATAGCG
>JAEDGJ010000132.1 GCA_016297585.1 Clostridiaceae bacterium | reverse complement strand
CGGAGCGCGTAATACGCGGAGCGCGTAATACGCGCGGCTTACCGCACGCGGACACAGGGCAGAACCCCGAGCTGCTCCCGATACGCTTCCATATAGTCGCGCATCCTGCCGTAATCCTTCGACGACACGAGCGGATCCGTTCCGCTGTCGTAGTCGCGCATCGCTTTTTCCATCGCGATCACGCGGTATTGCTTTTCCTGTCCCGCGTTCGGGTCGATATACAGCATCGTGCAGTCGATCGACTCCACGGCGCTCGTATCTTCGTTTTCCGGCGTGAGCCTCAGCGTGATCGTCGCCAGCATTCCCGTATTCGTATAAGCCTTCATCTGCGAGCCGGTGAAATTGCCGAGCGAGTAGAGCACGATGCCGGTTTTCGTCCGTCCGCCGCGCTCCACCGTGATCTCCTCGATCGGCTGCACGACATGCGGATGCGTGCCGATGATGAGCCGGACGTCGGTGTTTGCGAAAATCCACTCCGCAAGCTCCCGCTGCGAGTTCGACGGCGTGCGGCTGTACTCGGTCCCCCAGTGCAGCAGCGCGATCACATACTCCGCGCCCGCTTCCGTCGCCCGCTCGGCCATGTCCCGGATGGTCTCCCGGTCGATGACGTTGACCGAATACTTGTATTTGATGCCGTTGGGGTTGTTGAGTCCGTAGCAATAATTCAAAAAGCCGAATTTGACGCCCTGAATGTCCACGACCAGCGGCGTCCGGCTTTCCTCCTCGCTGCGGTTGGTGCCGACGTGGTACAGTCCCGCGGCGTCGAGCGTGTCGAGCGTCGTACAGAGCCCCGAAAAGCCGCGGTCGAGCGAGTGGTTGTTCGCCGTCGAGACGAGATCCATCCCCAGCGTCTCCGTCAGCGCGTCCGCGATCTGCTCCGGCGTATTGAAATCGGGGTAGCCGGTGTAGCCCCTCGACGCGCCGGCCAGCGTGGTTTCCAGATTGCCGATCAGGAAATCGGAATCCTCCACATAGCCGCGAAGCTCGGCGACCATATAGGTGAAATCGTAGGTGTCTCCCACCCTTGCCGCCTGAAACGTGTCGTCATGCGCCATGATGTCGCCCACCGCGGAGATCCGGATCGTCTTCGGCGGAAGCTGCGCATCCTCCACCGTAACCTCGCCTTTCCGGAAGGCCTTTGCCATCTCCGGCGTGATCTCCATCCTGGAGGGAGCCTTCGCCGCCGTTGTGCGCTCTCCGGGTTTTCCCGGCAAAGCGGCCGTCCCGGACGTTCCGGCCTGTCCCGCGGTCGTAAGGACGGCGGTGCCGGCGTCCGGCTCCGCCACGGCCTCCGCACAGCCCGCAAGCGTCATCAGCAGCGCCGCGAGAAGCGCCGCCGCCCATCTGCCTCTGCGCATAGTTGCTCCCTCCTCTTTTCAAAACGTTTATCCGAGCCAGCCCGGAACGTCTTCACCGTCCTCCGTATCCCCATCCGGGGGTGGAGCCGGCTCTTCTGGCTGCTGCGTACTGTCCGGCGGCTCCGTCTGCTGCGGCGGCTTGATCTCCGGCACGCTGCTGTCCTCCGGGTCAAGAACGCCGTTGGGATTCATGGGGTCAAACAGCCAGTCCTCCATCGGATCGGGCTCCGTCCCGTCCGGGCCAAGGTGATCCGGCATCAGCGGGGAGGTGTGCAGCGTGCAGAGCGTCGCATAGGGGCTCTGCGCCGTGCCCTCCACATAAACCTCCGCGTCGCGGTAGACGTAGGCGTCGTCCGCCATCGTTACGCGCCCGCTGCGGTCAAGATTCAGAAGGCTGATCGTCACCAGCGCGCCGTCGGGGCAGTATTCGCCCGCGCGCAGCCCGGATTCCGCACACATCTGCACCGGCACATGGCAGTCGCAGACCTTCGTCGGCACGTCCTCCTTCAGGAAGGTGCCCGTCGTCACCCGGGAGCCGCGCGGATCGAGCGAGCAGTACTGCGACGGCAGGCAGCCGGAATCGAGACAATACTGCGCCTGCACCGTATCGAGCTGGAAGAAGGGTTCGTATTCGATGCCCTCCATGACCTTCGTCATCACGCTGCTCCAGATCTCGACGGCGGGGTTGTGGTTCGTCTGCATTTTCAGCTCGCGGCCGTTGTCATAGCCGTACCACACGCCCGCGACGTAATTGGGCGTATAGCCTATAAACCAGCGGTCGTAGTCGTCGGTCGTCGTACCGGTCTTTCCGGCGACGGCGATGCCGTCGATGCGCGCCAGCGTACCGGTACCGGCTTCCACAACGTTGCGGAGAAGGTTATTCATATAATACGCGGTTTTTTCCTTCATCGCGACATGCGCTTCCGTCTCGTTGCTCAGAAGCACGTTTCCCGTGGAATCGAGCACCTTCGTATAGGTGCGCGGCTCCGAGAAAATGCCGTGATTGACAAAGCTCGCATAGGCCGCCGTCATCTCCAGCACGGTCATACCGTAGGTCGTGCTGCCCATCGAAAGGGGGGCGAGATTGAGGTCGGAAAAGGCCTTGCCGCCGATCGTCACCGAACGGACGAGGTCGAGGGAGAGATTGACCGAGCCGAATTCGAACGCGCGCTCGGGCGTCACGAGCTCCAGCACCTTCATCGCAACGGTATTGGTCGAGAGCTGAATCGCCTTTTTGACCGTCATGCGTCCGGTATAGCCCGCCGTCGTGTTTTTCGGATACATCGTCTCCTCGTTGATGGGGGAGTCGTCGAACACCGTCGCCGGGGTGATGAGTCCGTACTCGATCGCCGGCGCATACACGGTCAGCGGCTTGATCGTAGAACCGGGGGAGCGCTTCGTCATCGTCGCGCGGTTCCACGCGCGGTCGACGGTCTTTTCGCCGGTGCCGCCCACCATGGCGAGCACGTCGCCGGTATACGGATCCATCACGACCATCGCCGACTGCGGCTGGGAAATGTCCGTCGTATGCGGCAGATTCTCCGTATCCTGATACACCTCGTCCACGATCGCCTGAATGTCGGGGTCGATGCAGGCATAGATGGACAGGCCGCCCGAAAACAGCAGGTTCGACGCGGCGGTCTCCGAATAGCCAAGCTCCGTCTGCAGATCCGCTAGCACGTCGTTGATGACCTGGTCGACATAGTAGCTCTGTTTGGGCTGCGTATCGGCGTTGACGGCGGAGAGACTCTGCACCTGCAGCTCCTCGGCCAGCGCCTCGTTGAACTCGTCTTCGGTGATATACCCCTGCTCATACATCAGCTTCAGGATCATTTCCTGACGCGTTTTGTTGTTCTCCAGCCTGCGGATCGGGTCGTAATAGGTCGGGGAGTTGGTGATCGCGGCGATGCAGGCGCACTCGGCGATCGACAGCTCCGACGCCGACTTGCCAAAATAGGTCTGCGCCGCCGTTTCCACGCCGTAGCAGCCGCGTCCGAAGTAAACGACGTTCAGGTACAGCTCGAGAATGTCCTCTTTCGTGTAGGATTTCTCAAATTCCAGCGCGCGCAGGATCTCCTGCAGCTTTCGTTCGACGGTGATGTCGTCCTCACCGGTCAGGTTCTTGATGAGCTGCTGGGTGATCGTCGAGCCGCCGCCGAAATTCGAACGGAGCGGGACGACCATGTTGATCATCGCGCCGATGGTGCGCACCCAGTCGACGCCGTGATGCGTATAGAAGCGGTTGTCCTCGACGGCGACGACCGCGTGATACATCGCGGGAGGAATTTCGTCGTAATCGATCCAGATGCGGTTGTTTTCATCGTAAAGCTGCTCCAGCTCGATCTCCCCGCCGGTCTCGCGGTCGACGGCGTAAACGACGGAGGTATAATTCAGCGTCAGATCGGACACGTCCACGGTTTCCAGCGCGGGCTTGATGTAGCGGTCGATATAGAGCGCGAACACCGTCGTGCAGATCGCTGCGGTAACGATGCCGATGACGACGATCGTCAGCAGGATCTTGGCGATCCAGCCGAGCGTCCCCGAGAAAAACCAGCCGACATCGCGAAATGATTTACGCAAAAGGGTGTGCTCCTTTCGAAAAAAGGTCGGAATACGCCGGCGGAGTCCGGCAATGCTAAATATTATTATACCACAGACTTACAAAAAATCCAGCCGGATTTTATGAAAGGTATAGCCTCCCGCCGTTCGGGGCAAAATTCGATATGCATCGTCTTTTCCCTCTCTTTCCTCATAACAGACCGTCTTTCCTAGCCAATTTGTTCCCAATACGGCGCCGTTTCTTCGCATGTCCGAATATTAAAATTCTGTGAATACTATGCCGGGAGGATCGTACCATGCGTTCAAAATGCCTCTGCATTCCGCTGACACTCGCCGTTTTTGCGCTGTTTTTTTCCCTGTCCGCGCTTTTCCGCACGGTCACGCCGCTTTCGCTGTACCGATTGCAGCTCGTCGGCGGGGAGCTTCGTCTGCACACCGCCGGACGGCGGGATTACGCGGTGCTCCGCGAAATCGACACGGGCGGGCTGCCCGCCGCCGACCGTGCGCGGCTTTCGAAGGGCATCGTGCTGTCCTCCGAGGAAGCGCTGGACCGCTTTCTCGAAAACTACGGCAGCTAGAGAAAAATTTAATCCGAAAACGGAAAAAATTTTGCATCTTTCCGCTTGCAAGTACCGGACATTTATGATAAAGTGAAGCGTACGATAAAAACACCCTGTAAAAAAGGAGCGTGACGGAAAATGGGCGAGGAACGGCTTTATGTTTTCGGTGATTCGATTCTGCGCGGCGTTGTCTGGGATGAAACGGCCCGGCGCTATCGCTTTTCCAAGACGCTCGATCTCTCCGAAGCCTGCGCGCCGATCAAGGTGACCAACCGCTCGAAATTCGGCTGCACCATCGACCGCGGCATTTCGATCGTGATGGACACCTTAAAGCGCGGCGAAAAGATGAAATACGCCATCGTCGAGTTCGGAGGCAACGACTGCGACTTCAACTGGGCGCGCGTCAGCGAAGCGCCCGACATCCCGCACATCCCGAACACGGAGCTTGCCCGCTTCAAGCTTCTCTATCAGGACGCCGTCCATGCGCTGATGTCCCGCGGCGTCAAGCCGATCCTGATGACGCTGCCGCCGCTCGACGCATCCAGATACCTGAACTGGATTACGAAAAACGGCCTTTCGAAGGAACGGATCATGCAGTTCCTCGGCGATACGCAGCGCATTTACCGCTTCCAGGAGCTGTATTCCAACGCTGTCGCCTCCGTCGCCATCAAAATGAACTGCGCGCTTGTCGACGTCCGCTCGGCGTTCCTTTCAAGCTGGGATTTCACGCAGCTGATGTGCGCCGACGGCATCCATCCGAATGCCGAGGGGCAGAAGGTCATTCTCGACGAGTTCCGCAAGGTTTTTGCCTGACAGCCGCGCGGCGCATCCTTTTTCATGAAAGGACGCGCCGCGTGTTGTTTTTTTACTCTTCTCTCGGCTTCCACAGATACTTTGCCAGCAGAAATCCCGCCGACGCGCAGACGTAGGCCGCCACCGTCAGCGATACAAAGAGCCTTTTCTTCGCGATCTTCTCCGACAGTTGCATATACCGGTCGCGGTAGTCGATTTCAGCCGCATTCTCCGCCGGATAGGGCGTGCGATCCTGCCGCAGCGTCGCCTGACAGCGGCGGTATGCCCGGAAGCAGTCCGGACAGGCCTCCAGATGCGCCTTGACCGCCTTCGCGCTGACCTCGCTCGCCGCGCCGTCGCAGTACAGCGGCAGCAGATCCTGGACCGTATCACACGGTAAATTCATGGGACAATTCCTCCATAAGCATCTTTTTCGCGCGGAAGTAAATCACCTTCGCCGAGTTTTCGCTGATTTTCAGGCTCTCCGCGATCTCGCGGAAGGGCAGCTCCGCATAGACGCGCAGCATGACGACGTCGCTGTACTTCTCGGGGAGCTTCCGGACGACCTTCTTCACCGCGTCCTTGACGGCATCCCGTTCCACCTGCTCCTCCGGCGTATCCTCCCATGCCGCCACGCGGTCGGCAATCGCGTCGAGATCCGTCGCCTCCAGACCCGCCTTCCGGCGGCGCAGGTACTTATAATAGGTGTGCTTCGCAATCGACGCAAGCCACGTATAGACGCCGCACTCGCCTCTGTACCGGGGCAGCGCGCTGTACGCCTGGAAGAATGTCTCCTGCGTCAGTTCCTCTGCCAGACCTTCGTCCCGGCAGAGCTTGAACAGAAAGCCGTACACCCGGGCGTAGTAGGTGCGGTACAGCTCTTCAAACGACGTCACGAAGCATTCCCCCTTCTTTTTACATGATATCTATTTATTATGCTGAAAATCGCCGGTTTTGTCAAGCAAACCGGATGCGATTTCCCGGCCGAATCCAGATTTATTTTTCGCAACCGCCGGTTGCGCACGCGGCATTTGTTCAACCGTTGGTTGATTCAACCGAGAATTGATTGCATTCCGCCCGCCGCCGTGCTACACTGATGGCGTCAGGAAAACACCGAAAAAAGGAGGATTTCATCATGTATAACACCGACGCCATGGGCGTGCGCATCGGCGAGCTGCGGCGGGGAAAGGGATTGACGCAGGAGGCGTTTGCGAAAAAGCTGGGGCTTTCTCCGCAGGCGGTATCGAAATGGGAAACGGGGCTCGGCTATCCGGACATCACGCTGCTGCCTGCCATCGCGGAAAC
>JAEDGJ010000131.1 GCA_016297585.1 Clostridiaceae bacterium | reverse complement strand
CGGAGGGGGTGACGGCAAGCGCGTACTCAAACCCCTGCGCGTCGGGCAGCGGCAGCGCGCCGGGGGCTTCTCCCGCCGTCACGAACGCGCAGAACGGCGGCAGCGGCGCGGAGACGGAGCAGACGCGGGTGGCCGTGCAGCAGAAGGTCTCAAGCATCGCGGCAAACGGGCGAGCGTTCGTGCCTTCCGGCAGGAAGATGCGCAGCTCGCCGCCGAAGGAGAAGCATCCGGCGCATTCCTCATAGACGGCGGGAGCGGGATACAGGCGGGTCAGATACATAAAAAGGGCGCCTCCTTTGGGTGATCCGGGTCGGGGATTTTGCCCCCAGTGTACCACATCCGGGCGGGGAATGCAAGAAAAAACGCATTGCAGATGGATGCAATGCGTTTTTCTGGTGGGAGGAGATGGATTCGAACCATCGTAGTCAGTGACAACAGATTTACAGTCTGCCCCCTTTGGCCGCTCGGGAATCCTCCCATATGAAGTTGTAAGACGCTGACCGCGATCCCTGCGCCGGAAAGGAAGGTGGAGCTGGTGACCGGAATCGAACCAGCAACCTGCTGATTACAAATCAGCTGCTCTGCCGATTGAGCTACACCAGCACGGGCTTTTCGAAGTCAACGTCACATATTATAGCAGACAAACGGGCAGTTGTCAAGAGTTTTTTTCGATTTTTTTCGCCCCATTTTCCGCGGCGCCGTCTCCGCGCAGCGCTTCGTCGATCGCGTGCAGCAGCGTGAGCGCGGATTCGGCGTGCGGCGCGTAGTGGACGAGCGTCTCGTAGCGGATGACGGGCATCGGAGACGGCGGCAGCTCGCGGCGGCGGGCATGGGCGGTCTCCGCGTACTCGCGCAGAACGGCCTCCGCACGCTTGATCTGCGCGTCGGACAGCTCGGAAAACGACGCGGAGGACGCCGAGAACAGCTCCTGCGCCGACTGCGCGTTGGCGAGAAAGGCATAGCGGATGAGCTTATAGACCGAGAAGGCCATATACTGCGCGGCGGCGTCCGTGAAGCGCGACGTGCCGGCGTGCGACAGCAGCGAGCACAGCAGCGTATAGGTCTCCTGCAGGATCTCCATCTGACGGCTGACCGCCTCGCTGTCGCCTTCGGACGCGCCGAAAGCGGAAGCCGCGCCGCGCTGCGGCGTGCGCCCCAGAAGGTAGTCCGTCGAAACGCCGTAGTAGTCCGCCGCACGGAGCAGGAACGCATAGCCCGGCTCGCGCGAGCCCTTTTCATAATGCGACAGCAGTGCCTGCGACACCTGCAGCGCCTCGGCCGCCACGCGCTGGCTGACACCCTTCTCCTGACGCAGAAGCGAAAGCATTCTCGGAAAATCCTGAACCACGTCGTCACATCCTTCTTCGTTGATCTGCTGCGCCCGATGCGCAAAAACCCGGGGGAAAAAGACCTCAGCCCGCGGTCAGCAGCGTGCCCGCCGGGATGGAGGAAAACTGCCACGAGGACGAAAATCCCAGCCGCCGGCGCAGGCTCTGGGCGGTGCGCGGCAGGAAGGGCTCGTATAAAAGCGCGAGATTCACGGCGATCTGCACCGCGTTGTAGATCGTCTGCGTGTACGGCCCCGGCTTCTTGAGCGCCGCGTCGAGCCACAGATTCGCCGCCTGGGCGTGCGCCTCGAGCGTGTCGAGCGCATCGCTCATGCGTCCCTCGTCGATCGCGCGTCCGACCGGACCGAACAGCCCCGCGATCTTCATCGCGAACGCGCCGTCCAGCACGCCCGCCGGAACGCGTCCGCCGCTGCAGCGCTGCGCGAGATCCATCGTGCGCCCGTAGAAGCGCAGGAACTCGTCGCCGATGCAGCGAGCGTCCATAGCGTCATCGACGCGAGCTGCTTCGGCGCTCAACGGGCCCGAGTCCAGCCCCGCCATCCGGCGGTAGCGGGAGACGGCGTCCGACGCGGAATAGGTGCCGTTATAGAAAATATGCGTCATAGGTCAAAACCTTCTTTTTTGCCGTAATCTGTGCTCCGAAGCGTGAAATTGCGGCAAAAAAAGCACCCCCGTCCTGCCGAAACTTCGCGTCGAAGCCTCGGGGACGAGCGCGCGCGCCCGTGGTACCACCCCGCTTTACCGCCGGCCGGCAAAAACCCTTCTTGCGCGGCATGCGGCCTTTATCAGGTACGAAAACCATACCCTGCGCCTTTCACGGAGCGCGTGCGTCGCAGCCTGCGCCGGAAAAAAGCCTGTTCCGGACGGTCGGTGCGCAGCTCAAAAGACCATGTTCCGCACCATGCGCGCCATGCTTCCTTTTCAGCTGCCGAAAGCTCTCTGTTGTTACCCGGACGCGGCGAAAAATGCGTACTCTTCTTTCTCATCGCCATTTTCTGCGGTATTCGATTGCGTAGGTCAGTATACCCCGTTTCCGACGAAAAGTCAAGCATATCTTTGCACAAAAAACGCCGGATTCCCCGGCAATTTTAGACAGCCCCGTGCTTTTCCTTAACAAAACGCATAGGAGGACGCCCGGCGGCGCATACTCTTCCGTGTGCGGCGCACAGCACCGCAAAACGCTTTTTGAAAGAAGGTCACATTTTATGAATCAGCTTCGATGCGGCGTCGAATCCTGCGCGACGAACCGGGACGGCTGCTGCTGCCGCTCCGAGATCCGGGTGGACGGCGAATCCGCCCGCGCGTCGCGCGACACCTGCTGCTCCTCCTTCCAGCTCGAGGTGCCCGGCATGACCAACAACGCGGTCAGCCAGACCCCCAATCCCCGCAGCGAGGTGCTCTGCGACGCGCAGCGCTGCGTCCACAACTGCAACGGCTGCTGCTGCGCCTCGACCGTCGACATCTCGGGCGAGGACGCCGTCGCTGCCGGCGAGACCCGCTGCCGTACCTTCCGCGAAAGATAACGTCTTTCCCGACAACAAAGCCGTCCGCGGTTTTTTATAAGCTGCGGGCGGTCATTTTTTACCCGCGCTCCCCGGTCAAGGCCGCCAGCAGACCCCGGCAGCCCGCGAGGATGTCGCGCCACGCCGCGTCGAAGTCGTCGGTGTACCACGGGTCGGCGACCTCGCCGGGGTGATCGGTGCAGTCGAGCAGCAGCCCGAGCTTTGCGTCCGGGTCGCCGCCGAAGAAGCGCTGCATATTCCGGAGATTGGCGCGGTCCATGCCGATGAGCCGGTCGAACACGCGGTAGTCCTCCGTGCGGATGCGGCGCGCGGTCTTTCCGGCGCAGCCGATGCCGTGCGCGGCGAGCACCCGGCGCGCCGGGGGATAGACGGGATTGCCGAGCTCCTCCGTGCTCGTCGCGGCGGACTCGATAGTAAACGCGTCCGCAAGCCCCGCCTTTTCTACGAGGTCCTTCATGATGAACTCCGCCATCGGACTGCGGCAGATGTTGCCGTGGCAGACGAATAGGATCTTTGTCATGCGCTGCATACGCTCCCGTTCCATACGATTTTTATGCCTGCACGGGCAAAACCCCGCGCAATTTCCGCCCCTCCGGACGCGTTGACAGCGCGCGCCGGACGCGGTACAATAGGGGAAAAGCTTCCCCGGGAAGCCGGGGGATAAGGGGGATATACGCGATGAAAAAGGTCAGGATCACGGCGGTGCGCTGCGCGAGCTACCCGGATCTGATGGAGCGGTACGAAAACCCGCTGGAGCACGCCTGCTGCGTGCGCGAGGGGCAGGTCTGGATCGCCGAGGGGTGGCGGATGCCGGAGGGCTTCTGCGTCAGCGCGTGGGAGAGCATGTCCGCGTTCGTGATGGCGCTGGCGCACGGCGGCGGGAACTTCTACGACGGCTGGATGAAGAACCCGCGCGCCGCGATGATCTCCTGCAACGACGGCTTCCGCCCGGTCAGCTTCTACCTCGAAGCGCTGGACGAGGACGCATAAGCAAAACCGCCCGTGCCGGACGGCACAGGCGGTTTTTTGGAGCTGTTGGGGAGATTCGAACTCCCGACCTCGTCCTTACCAAGGACGCGCTCTGCCTACTGAGCTACAACAGCGAAAATGGCGACCCGAATGGGGCTCGAACCCATGACCTCTAGCGTGACAGGCTAGCGTTCTAACCAGCTGAACTACCGGGCCGTAGCGGCTTTTCTGCGGAGGACCAGAACCCTTCCCGCAGGTCACGAATGCTATTATACACGACCGCGCGGCGTTTGTCAAGAGTTTTTTCGCAAAAAATCGCGGCGCGGCTCGAAAAAAGCCGGAGCAAAAAATGCGCGGACGGACGGCAAAAGGGACATTTTTCGGGGAAACTTTTCTTGCATTTCGGCGTCCGATAGGCTATAATACAGATAATACGCAAAATGCTTTGCGAAAGGGGCGCGCAGATTTATGGCTTTGGCCGTTGTGATACCGGTGTTCAACGAGGAAAAGGGGCTCGACGCCCATATCCGGGAGATCGACCGCGTGCTGAACGCCGACGGCATCTCCCACCGCTTCCTGCTCGTCGACGACGGCTCCCGCGACCGCACCTGGGAGGTCGTGCGGCGGCTCGCGGACGAGCTCCCGAACGTCAGCGGCATCCGCTTCTCCCGCAATTTCGGCAAGGAGACCGCCATCTGCGCGGGGCTCGACGCGATCGACGAGGACGTCTACCTCGTCATGGACTCCGACCTCCAGCATCCGCCGCGCTGCGTGCGCGGGATGCTCGAGCTGCTCGAGTCCTCCGGCGCGGACATCGTCGACGGCGTCAAGTCCTTCCGCGGAAACGAGTCCCTCAAGTCGAAGATCCTCGCCCGCGGCTTCTACGGCGTGCTGCGCGCCTTGACGGGGCTCGACCTCGACAACTCCTCCGACTTCAAGCTCCTGCGCCGTCCCGTCGTGGACGAGCTGCGGAAGATGACCGAGCACAACCGCTTCTTCCGCTCGCTCGTCGACGCCGTCGGCTTCCGCCGCGCGAGCTTTCCCTTCTCCGTCGACGACCGCGACGACGGTACCTCGCGCTTCTCGACGAAGCGCCTGCTGACGCTCGCGTTCAACGCGATCCTGTCGAACACCGCGATGCCGCTGTATCTGCCGTTCGCCTTCGCGTTTCTCTGCTTCCTCGGCGCGCTTTCAGACGCCGTCGTGATGCTCGTCCGCGCCGGCACCGGCTCGGGCGTGACGGGGACGATGTGGCTCGTGCTCCTCGCGCTCGTGCTCGTCTCGCTCGTGCTCGTCTCGCTCGGCGTCCTCGGCGCGTATCTCGCACGCGTCTACGACGAGGTCAAGGGACGCGCGCGCTATATCGTCGCCGAGCGCGTGTAAAAAAGGAGGACTGCGAATGCAAAAGCTCTGGCGCTTTCTGTGGTCGGAGAAGGGCAGGGAGCTCATCCGCTACGGCGTGATCGGCGTCGCGACGACGGCCGTCAGCTTCGGCACGCTCTGGCTCTTTGTCAACGCCGCGCGGCTCGACGCAAACCTCTCCAACGTGCTGAGCATCGTCTGCGCCGTGCTGTTTGCCTATGCCGCAAACAAGCTCTTCGTCTTCCGCTCGCACTGCGGGACGCGGGCGGCGCTTGTCCGCGAGGCGGTCTCGTTTTTTGCCGCGCGCGGCGTCGCGATGCTCGTCGAGGCGGGGGGATTTTCGCTTCTCTACGAGCTCTGCCGGGTGCCGTACATGGTCTCAAAGCTCGTCATCAGCGTCGTCGTGCTCGTTTTGAACTATGTGCTCTCAAAGCTCGTCGTATTCCGCAAAAAAGCATAAAAAACGGCTCCCGGAGCCCAAAGATAGCGGTTCCGGGAGCTTTTTTGCGCATTTTTCGGGGGAAAATCAGGGATTTTCGCGCGACAGCAGCCCGTCGACGAACTGACGCGCGAGCCGCGCCGAACGTCCGCCGCGCTCGAGCGCGAAGCGCTCCGCACGAGCCTCCAGCTCGGCGTCGGGGAGCGACAGACCGCTCTCGGAGGCCAGATGACGCACGATGTGCAGATAGGTGTCGCGTCCGGGCTTGGAGAACGTGATGTGCAGCCCGAAGCGGTCGGACAGCGAGATCATCTCCTGCATCGTGTCATTCCGGTGCACCTCGTCGCCCTCGCGGTCGGAGAAGGTCTCGCGGACGAGATGGCGGCGGTTGCTCGTGGCGTAGATCGCGACGTTTTTCGACTTCGCGGTGACGGAGCCCTCGAGCACGGCCTTCAGCGCGTTGAAATTGTCGTCGTCGCGCAGGAAGGAGAGGTCGTCGATGAAGAGGATGAACTTTAAGGGGTTATCCGCCAGCTCGTCGAGCACCTGCGGGATCGCGCGGAGCTGGTCCTTGCGCAGCTCGACGATGCGCAGACCCTCCGGATAGAGGGCGTTGGCGACCGCCTTGATGGTCGAGGACTTGCCGGTGCCGGCGTCGCCCGTCAGCAGGATGTTCGCGGCGGGACGTCCGGCGAGCAGCGCGCGGGTGTTGTCGAGGATCAGGCCCCGTTCGCGCTCGTAGTCCACGAGATCGGCAAGCGTCGTGCGGTCGGGGCTGCGCACGGGGACGATCGCGCCGCCGTCACCGACGCAGAACATGCGGTTATTGGCGTAGATGCCGTAGCCGTAGCGGCCGATATCGGCGGCGCGGCGGCGGTATTCCTCCGCGAGACATACGCCGCCCGAGGCAAAGGACGGCAGGAAGCCGTCGAAGGCAAGCGGCGCGCGCAGCGTCTCCGGCGTCAGCGCGGAGATCTCCTGCAGGCAGGCAAGCT
>JAEDGJ010000008.1 GCA_016297585.1 Clostridiaceae bacterium | reverse complement strand
TGATCGGTCTGGAAGCGCTGCTGAAATACTCTCTCATCATCGTCGCGACCGTTCCGATTCTGCTGACCTATCCCTTCGCCCAGAAATACTTCGTCAAGGGCGTCATGGTCGGTAGTCTGAAGGGATGACGGCGTACAAAAAAAGCGGGGGAAGCACTCCCCCGCTTTTGTATTGCTGTATGGGATCGGTTTACCCGGATACCGCCGCGCGGCAGACATCCACCCAGCCTGCCGCATGGGAAAACGTCTCGAGCTCCGGGATCGTCAGCTCGATGGCGCTGTTGGCGCTGCCGCAGGCGGGATAGACCGTCGTAAAGCGGCGCAGGGACTCGTCGAGGTATACCGGAACCTCCGGGGGAAGCGCAAAGGGGCAGACGCCGCCGACGGCGTGGCCGACGCGGGCGGCGACCTCGTCGTGGGACAGCATTTTCGCCTTCATGCCGAAGCGCGCCTTGTATTTGGCGTTGTCGATCCGGACGTCGCCGGCGGCGACGATGAGGACGGCCGTTTCCCCCTGAGAAAAGGAGAGCGTTTTGGCGATGCGGGCGGGCTCGCAGGAAAGCGCGGCGGCGGCAAGCTCCACCGTGGCGCTGGAAACGTCGAACTCCAGAATGCGGTCTTCGATGCCGAGCGCGGCGAAGTAGCCGCGGACTTTTTCAATGGACAAGATGAAACCCTCCGAAAAGCGATGGTTCGCTGTATCTGTGTCAGGGACGGCGGCACTTTTTTGCCGTTCGTCCCCGCAAAAAACGGTTTTAGTCGAGCGCGAGCAGGCGCTTGAAGTTGCCGGAGAAGATCAGCTCGCGCTGCGCGTCGGTCAGGCGCTCGTATTCGACGGCGGCGACCTGCATCGCGGGATCGCAGACGGGATAATCGGTGCCGAAGAGGAAGCGCTCCGCGCCGACGCGGTTTACACCGTACCGGAGCATCTGGTAGCGGAAAAGGCCGGTGCCGCAGATGTCGAGATACGCGTTGGGATAGCGCTCCAGCCGCTCGAGGTTGCGCATATAATCGTTGTACTCGCCAGGATGCGCGACGATGACGTTCATGCGCGGGAAAGCGGCGCAGAGCGCGTCGAGATCCTCCGGCACGCTCGGATGGACGCTGACGGTCATCCCGAGCTCCTGCGCAAGCGAGAAGATCTCCATCGCGCCGGGGCAGGTGTAGCGCGTCCAGCCCATCATGTACGGCACGAGCTCCCCGACCAGGCGCACGCCCTCCTTCGCGTACCGCTCCAATTCTTCGCAGGATTCGCGGACGTAGTCGGGATGGATGTGGATGCCGGGGATGTAGCGGCCGCCGTACATCTCGCGCAGCGTCATTGCGTCGCGGTTTGCGCGGCGGACGGCGTCAAAATCCTCGACGGGACGGCAGATGACGGAGCCCGCAAAACGGTCGATGCCGCAGCGCGCCAGATCGGCGCCGATGTCGGCGGGGGCAACGTCGAACGGATAATTGTTGACGACCTCTTCTTTGCAAAGAAAGGGGTGCATATGCGCGTCAATGATTTCAAACGACATAAAAAAAGCCCTCTTTGTTAAGCGTAATAAGGGGAGAATGTGTCCGGATGCAGCGGCGGAAAGCGGCGGAGGTTTTCCGAGTAGGAGACGACGCCGTTTTCTCCGGCGATGATGTGGTCGAGCAGCGTGCCGCCGAGCACGGACAGGCATGCCGCGACCTTCTCGGTAACGGCGGCATCGCCGGGCGACGGCTCGGCGGGGCCGCCGGGATGGTTGTGCGCGAGAATGACGGACGCAGCGTGGTTATCAAAGAGAAACGAGGCGACCCACTGCGGATTCAGGCGCAGCGAATCGATGGAGCCGCCCTCGACGCGGCGGCAGGCGATCACGCGGCGGCGGGAGTTGAGCAGCAGCGCATAACAGACCTCCGTCCGGCAGCCGATGAAGAGGTTCTGCACATAGCGGCACGCGTCCTGTGCGCACAGCAGGTAGACGGCGTCGGGATTCGGCGCCGCGGAATCCAGCATGTAGCGCCGCGCAACGGCGCGGAACAGCGTCAGCAGATAAGCGGCGGACGGCCCCACGCCCTCGACCGAGGTCAGCTCCCGGACGTCCGCGTCCAGAACGGCGGGCAGAGAGCCGAAGCGCTGCAGCAGACGGTGGGCGATTTCATTGGTGTCGCGGCGCGGGATCGCGGAAAACAGGATCAGCTCCAGCACCTGATGCGCTTCGAAGCCGTCCAGACCCGACTTGAGAAAACGGTCCCTTAGGCGGGCACGGTGACCCTTGTGAAGGTTTTCGTTTTTCAAAGCACGTACCCTCTCCCTACCGGCGGCGTCCGTGCCGCCGCACAGAAAATGAGGGGAAACGGCTACAGACTTTTTTGCGCGGCCGTTTCCCCGAAAAAGGACGATTATTTCAGATAGAAGACCTCGCGCATGGGGGTGATGGGGTTGGGCTTCGAATAGTCAAAGGAGCCTTCGACCATCTTGGAGGTGATCGCGTCCCATTTGCGGCAGGCGGGATCGTTGTTGACGTAGGCGAACGCTGCGGCGGGGTCGTCGCATTCGAAGCAGTAGAAGAACTGGTTGCCGTTCTGGAAGATGGAGTAATTGCGGTAGCCGGCCTTGTGATGGGCTTCGAGAACCTCCGGCCACGCGTTCAGGTGCATTTCGACGTACTCGTCGAGGCATTCGGGCTTGATCGTCCAGGTCCACGCGAATTTATTGCTCTTTTCCATGATAAAACCTCCGAAAACTGATACGTTTTACTTGTAAAGCGGGCCGAACGCGGCGCAGGCACGGTAATCGGCGCCCTCGAGATCGCGGGTGCCGAACGCGGACCACGCGGCGGGACGGTAGACGCGGGAATCGTCGACGTTGTGCAGGCTGACCGGGATGCGCAGGATGGAGGCGAGCGCCAGAAGCTCCGCGCCGATGTGGCCGTAGGAGAAGGAGCAGTGGTTCGCGCCCCAGTTGGCCATGACGGAATAGACATCGGTGAAGGCGCCGTGACCGGTCAGGATGGGCGCAAAGTAGGTCGTCGGCCAGGTCGGGTCGGTGCGGCGGTTGATGACGTCATGGACGGCGTCGGGCACGTCGACGGTGTAGCCTTCGGCAAGCTGGAGGACGGGGCCGAGGCCGGCGACGATGTTGACGCGCACCATCGTGACGGGCATGCCGCCGCGGGACTTGAAGGTCGAGGAGAAGCCGCCGCCGCGGAAATACGGCAGGCTCGCGGGTCCCCAGGTCGTGGCCTTGAGCGTGCGGTCGATGTCCTCGGGCGTGACCTCCCAGAAGGGCTTCATGACGGGCTTGCCTTCCGCGTCGAGGCATTCGCCGGCGCCGTCGAGCGCCGCCGCGCCGGAGTTGATGAGATGGATAAAGCCGTTTTCCGCCGCGCCCTCGGGCGTCCAGCCGGTCACACGGCGGACCGCGTCGGGGGACCAGTAGGTGCGCACGTCGCAGAAGACGGACGCGGTGTTCGTCAGCAGGTTCCCGAACAGCATGGAGACGCCGTTGAGGGAGTCGTTTTCGGTCGCGAGGAGGTACGGCGCGCGCGGGCCGTTCCAGTCGAACGTCGTATTGGACATCGCCTCCATGAAGTCGCCGTTGGGGAGGTAGTCCGTCCACTGGCGCTGTCCCTGGAAGCCGGAGAGGATGGCGTTGTGGCCGAGGGATTCCTCGAAGAAGCCCATTTCGGCGAGCTTCGGGTTGCCGTGCATCAGATCCTTGGCGATCATCGCCATCTTGACGCAGTACGCCCACTCGTCGTCCTTCTGCGCGCGGGTATGCTGGGTTTCGACGGGGTTGTAGTCATGCCCTTCGGGGCAGTGCGCGCGGGTCCAGGCATAGGCGCGCTCGAATTCCTCGTGGTCGTAGATGCCGCGGTTGATGCGGCGGTCGAATTCGATCATGTCGATGTATTCGTTGCGCATGCCGAGGTAGTGCTGGAAGAAATCGTCCTTGACGATGGAGCCGCCGATGCCCATCGCGACGCCGCCCATCGAGAGGTAGGACTTTCCGCGCATCAGCGCGGCGGCGAGTCCGGCGCGGGCGAAGAGCAGGAGCTTCGCGGAGACGTCCTCGGGGATCGTGGTGTCGGACGCGTCGAGGACGTCGTGGCCGTAGATGGAGAACGCGGGCAGGCCCTTCTGGGCGTAGCTCGCGAGCGCGGCGGCCAGATAGACCGCGCCGGGACGCTCGGTGCCGTTGAAGCCGTAGACGGCCTTCGGACGGGTGGGATTGGCGTCCATGACCTCTGTGCCGTAGCACCAGCAGGGGGTGACGGTGAGGGAAAGGCCGACGTTCTCGCGGACAAAGAGGTCTTCGCAGGCAGCGGCCTCGGCGACGCGGCCGATGGTGCTTTCCGCGATGACGCACTGTACCGGGGAGCCGTCCGGATAGCGCAGCGTGCTCTCATACAGCGCCTTGACGGACTTCGCCATGTTCATCGTCTGCGCTTCGAGGGAATCCCGGACGCCGGGACGGCCGTCGATGACGGGTCGGATGCCGATTTTCGGATAAACGCCCATGATACTGTACCTCCGTTATATGTTTCTGTTTTGCAGAGCGCGGTTGAGGAAGGGCAGATACGCCGCGGCGCAGGCATAGCTGCCGAGCGTGTTGAAATGCGTGCCGTCTTCCGTGCGGAACTCCGGCAGATGCGGCGTGAGCACGTCGCCGGGGACATAGGGAAAGCCCATGCGGTCAAACAGCGCGAGCTGACGCTCCCGGTAGGCGGCGCGCGTCTCCGCAACGTCCGGCCTGCCGGGGACCGGCGCGATCCAGGGAAACGAGACGGGATAGATCGCGGCCTTCGGATACAGCGCGCGCAGACGCGAAAGGTACGCCTCTGCCTTCTCGAGCAGCGGCGTGAGCTCGTCCGGACGCCAGCAGAGATACATGCCGTCGCGGTAGACGACCTCCCCGTTTTCGCGGCGCACGACGTCGTTGCAGCCGAATTCGGCAAAGACGACCGCGGGAGAGAGCGCTTCCGCGTCGTCGAGCGTCGACGCGTCGTAATAGAGCGAGCCGACGCCGCGGTTTATAAAGCGGGTGTTCGTCCAGCGCGAAAGCAGCGTCGGGAAGGAGAGCGACGGCGTGTCGGTATAGGCCGACTGCGTCAGGGAATCGCCGTAATAGAGAACCAGCGGGCGGGCGGCGTCATCGGCGGGACGGAAATGCCCGAGCTGCAGATTTTTCACCGTCGCCTGCGCGTTGGCGGGTAAGTAAAACTCGAGAAGCGCCTCTCCGGGAGCGCGCTTGCGGTAGACGATATGGGTCAGCGCCGCCGTTTCCGGCAGCTTTCGAAACTCCGTCAGAAGCCCGTTTTCGTAGACGTCCAGCCCCGTAAAGCGGGTATAAAACGGCTCGGTCACAAGATCGAACGAGATCTCGGGCGCGTCGGTATAAAACGAAAGCGATACGCCGGCGGCGCAGCGTCCGAAGCGCTCGTACATCGGGTGCAGCGCGCCGAGGGACGCAAGCTGCCGCGCGGTAAAGCGTGCGGGCGTATAGCCGCCGTCTTCCTCCGTGACGCGGCAGGCGGCGCAGAACAGATTTGTCAAGGGTAGATCCCCTCCCCTTTTTATTTAGTTCAGGAAGTCTTTTAAGCGCTTGGAGCGGCTCGGATGGCGCAGCTTGCGCAGCGCTTTGGCCTCGATCTGGCGGATGCGCTCGCGCGTGACGTTGAACTCGCGGCCGACCTCCTCGAGGGTGCGCGTGCGGCCGTCCTCGACGCCGAAGCGGAGCTTTAACACCTTCTCCTCACGCGGCGTCAGCGTGGAGAGCACGTCGACGAGCTGCTCGCGCAGCAGCGTGAAGGACGCGGCCTCGGCGGGCTCGGGAACGTCGTCGTCGGAGATGAAGTCGCCGAGATGCGAGTCCTCCTCCTCGCCGATCGGGGTCTCGAGGGAGACCGGCTCCTGCGCGATCTTCATGATCTCGCGCACCTTGTCGATGGGCATGTTGATCTCCGCGGCGATCTCCTCGGGAGAGGGGTCGTGTCCGAGCTCCTGCAGGAGCTGGCGCGAGACGCGCATCACCTTGTTGATCGTCTCGACCATGTGCACGGGGATGCGGATGGTGCGCGCCTGATCGGCGATGGCGCGCGTGATCGCCTGACGGATCCACCAGGTGGCGTAGGTGGAGAATTTATAGCCCTTCGTGTGGTCGAATTTCTCGACGGCCTTGATGAGGCCGAAGTTGCCCTCCTGGATCAGATCGAGAAACTGCATGCCGCGGCCGACGTAGCGCTTGGCGATGGAGACGACGAGACGGAGGTTTGCCTCCGCGAGCCGCTTTTTGGCGGCTTCGTCGCCCTGCGCCATCCGCTGCGCAAGCTCGATCTCCTCGTCGGGTTCTAAGAGATCGACCTTGCCGATCTCCTTGAGGTACATGCGCACCGGGTCGTCGAGCGCGTAGTTGTCGGCCATCGTCGCGGTCTCGTCGAGCTCCTTCTGCGTGACCTCTTCCACTTCGTCCAGATCGGCGGGGATGTCCTCGATGATCGCGTCGGCCGGATAGTCATCCACGACGATCTCGATGCCGAGGGATTCAAAGGTATCGTAGAGCTTGTCGATCTGATCGGATTCGAATTCCAGCTCCTCGAGGACGTCCATCAGCTCTTTATAGCTGAGCTTGCCCTTTTTCTTGCCGTATTCGATCAGATCCTTCAGCGCTTGCTTTTTTTCTTCAATTGTGGCCATGATATTACTGTCCCCCGCTGATTTTTTTGGCGTCGATCAGAGCCTGAAGCGACGCGTTTTTCATATGTTCCTGCCGCATGACGGCGATATAGTCGGAAAGCGCGCGATCCGGCTCTCCGACCGGCGTTCTGGCGAGTATCCGCGAGAGCTGGGAGGCTTCGTCGGCGGACAGCTCCTGTGCGAAGGCGTCCGGCGTCAGCACGCCGCCGTCGTGGATACGGTTTTGGATGAGAGAATAGAGCTTTGCGTAAAGCGGCACGGTAAAGAGCGTGCCGAGCTCCTCCTGCGCGAGCCGTTGGGTGAGCGTCGGGTCGAAAAACAGCAGCGCGATGAGTCCCTCCTCCGCGCGCGCGGCGCGGGGATTGTCGTAGCGCAGCTCGCGTGCGGCGGGCTGCACATTGCGCACGGGATTCAGCGTGCGCCGCGTCTCCTCCCGGCGCGCGCTGCGGTCGCGGCTTTTACGCGCGGTGTTGACCTGGATGCGCAGCGCGTCGAGCGTGGTGTCGGTCTCGGCGGCGACGCGCTGGAGATAGACGTCGCGCTCGATCGGGTCGTCGACGGAGGCGAGCAGCTCGGCGGCGGCCTTCAGATAGGCGATCTTCTTTTCGGGCGCGTCGTGATCCGCGGCGTTCGGCAGCCGCGAGAGCCGGTACTCGAGATCGCCCTGCGTGCCGCGCAGGAGCTGGGCAAACTTGTCCGCGCCGTTTTTGCGGATGAACTCGTCCGGATCCTTGCCGTCCGGCACGCGCAGGATGCGGACGTTGAGCCCCGCGGATTTGAGGATGTCGATGCCGCGCGCGGTCGCCTTCTGCCCGGCGGCGTCGGCGTCGTAGACGAGCACGACGTTTTCCGCGTAGGTCTTGATCAGCCGCGCCTGCTCCGGCGTCAGCGCGGTGCCGAGGGAGGCGACGGCGGTGCGGAAGCCCGCCTGATGGAGCGCGATGACGTCCATATACCCTTCGGCGAGCAGGATCTCGCTCGGACGCTCGTTTTTGACAAGATTCATCGCAAAAAGGTTGCGCCCCTTCGCAAAAACCGGCGTTTCCGGCGAGTTGAGGTACTTCGGCTGCGAATCGTCCATCACGCGCCCGCCGAAGCCGATGACGTCGCCGCGCAGGGAGAGGATGGGAAACATCACGCGGTTGCGGAAGCGGTCATAGACGCGTCCCTCGCGTCCCTCGACGAGGAGCCCCGCCTCGAGCATGTCGGTTTTCTCGTAGCCCTTCGCGCGCATCGCGTCCATCAGCGCGTCCCAGCGGTTCGGCGCAAAGCCGAGCCCGAAGCGGCGGATGGTGTTGTCGGAAAGCCCGCGGCGGCGCAGATAGGCAAGCCCTTCGGCGCCGGACGGGGACTGCAGCGTCGCGTAAAAGAAGCGTGCGGCGTCGCGCTGGAGATTCAGGAGCGTTTCGCGGCGGCGCCGGTAAGCGGTGTTTTCGGCGTCCTCCGGAACGGTGAGGCCGGCCTGCTTTGCCAGCACCGCGACGGCTTCCGGAAAGGGCAGATTCTCCGCGCGCATGACAAACTGGATCACGCCGCCGCCCGCGCCGCAGCCGAAGCAGTGAAAAAACCCCTTTTCGCGCTGTACATGGAACGACGGCGTCTTTTCCGAATGAAAGGGACACAGCCCGACATAGCCGGAGCCCTGTTTTTTGAGGGGCACATAGCGCGAGACGACGTCGACAATGTCGCAGCGGTCGATCAGCTCGTCTATGAACCGTTCGGGGATCGCCATACTATTCTCCTTGAAAACGGTATTGATTATACCCGATAATCAAAATAAAATGCAGATTACGCCTTATTCCATCCTTTTGGAATGAAAATTTCGCGAAAAACGGCGGCTGCGTACACATCGGACATCCCGGCGATGTAGTCGCAGACGCGGCGCTCGGCGGAGCCGCGGGACTCGTCACGGTAGCCCTCCGGCAGCTCGTCCGGATGCGCGGTGTAGTGCCGGTACAGAAGCTCCAGCATATCCCCGGCGCGGGATTCCTCCGATTTTACGACGGGATTCGTGTAAACCGCCGCAAAAAGGAACCGGCGCAGCGCCTCCATCGCCTGTTCGCGCTCCGGCGAGAGCGCGATGAGGGGCCGGTCCATGCTCGTCTCGATGATGTCGACGACGAGGGTGTTGATGCGCTGCTTGTAGGTAGCGCCGAGCGCCCGGACAAGCTCGGCGGGCAGATCGGAGGGCGAGAGCACGCCCGCGTGAACGGCGTCGTCGATGTCGTGGTTGATGTAGGCGATGCGGTCGGCATAGCGGACGATGCGGCCCTCGAGCGTCGACGGGAGCCGCGCGCCGGTGTGGCAGAGGATGCCGTCGCGCACCTCGCCGGTCAGGTTCAGGCCTTCTCCGTGCTTTTCGAGGACGTCGACGACGCGCAGGCTCTGTTCGTTGTGGGCAAACCCCTCCGGGCAGAGCCGGGCGAGCGTCCACTCCCCGGCATGGCCGAACGGCGGATGTCCGAGGTCGTGCCCCATCGCGATCGCCTCGACGAGATCCTCGTTCATGCGCAGCGCGCGGGCGATGACGCGGGCGATCTGACCGACCTCGAGCGTGTGGGTCAGACGGGTACGGTAGTGGTCGCCCTCGGGCGTGAGAAAGACCTGCGTCTTGTGCTTTAAGCGGCGGAAGCTTGAGCAGTGAATGATGCTGCCGCGGTCGCGTTCGAAGGCGGTGCGCACGTCGCAGGGTTCCTTCGGGCGCAGCCGTCCCACGGAACGGACGGACGGCACCGCATAGGGCGACAGCGTGCGCAGCTCCTCGGCTTCCAATCGTTCCCGAACGGTCATAGCCCCCAACGCACCTCCTTATTTTGCGCTCTATCGGTTATATACGAAAAAAGAGGGATAGAACCCTCTTTTTTTTCGGTGAATTTTTTTGAAAAGCGCTTTCGGAGCCGCACGGCGTTCAGCCGTCCTTTTCGACGCGCTCGGGCAGGAAGAGCGTCTCCCCTTCCGTCACGATCGCGCGCCCGGCGGTGCACTCGGAGACCGCCGCCTCGACGCTGTCCCGGATGGACGCCGGGATCAGGATGGTGTGCGTCACGTCGAGGTCGTATGCCGTTTCGGATTCCCGGACGGGAAAGTCCGAGAGCAGATACTTGAGCTTCTCGAAATACGGGTACTCGACGAGGATCTCGAGCCTTGTATACGGCGCCATTCTCGCCTCCCCCGCCGCGTCGAGCGCCATGGCCGCCGTCTGCGAGTAGGCGCGCACGAGACCTCCCGCGCCGAGCAGGATGCCGCCGAAGTAGCGCGTGACGACGCAGACGAAGTTCGTGATCTTGCGCTTGCGGAAGACGTCGAGCACGGGCATGCCGGCGGTGCCTTTGGGCTCGCCCGCGTCGGAAAAGCGGGTGACGTTTTGGGCGTGGATGTCGTAGGCGTAGACGCCGTGCGTCGCGCTCTGATGGCGCTGCGCGATCTCCGCGATGCGGGCAAGCGCCTCCTCCTCGCTCGTGACGAGGAAGACGTTGCCGATGAAGCGGGACTTCTTTTCGATCATTTCGACCTCGGACGAGGCAAATGGGACGAGATAGGTGGAATCGGCCATGCGAGACTCCCCTTTTGTTGTTTTAGTTCAGCGTGTCGGGAAACCCGGCTTCGATGATAAAATCGCGGAGCCAGCCGTACAGGCGGCTGTCGCAGACGGCGGTGACGAGGATGGCGTCGTCGGTGTACTCCGCCTTTTCGACGCGCGCGTCGCGGTAGAGAACGTCGAGCCTTCCGGCCTCGCTGTAGGGAAGCCGGACGCGCACGCGGTGGTGCCCGGGATCGAGCAGCCGCGCGACGGCGGCGCGGAGGTCATCGAGCCCCTCTCCGGTCCGCGCGGAGACGACGACGGTGTCCGCGCCGCGCGGCAGAAGCTGCGCGTCCACCTTGTCCGCCTTGTTGAACACCTGCAGCACGGGCGCGCCCTCGAGCTTCAGCTTCGCGATGAGATCCTCGACGACGGCGGCCTGCCGGGGCCAGTTGGGATTGGACAGGTCGATGACGTGCAGCAGCAGGTCGGCGTAGCTCAGCTCCTCGAGCGTCGCGCGGAAGGCGTCGATCAGCGTATGCGGAAGCTTGTGGATGAAGCCGACGGTGTCGGAGATCAGGATCTCGAACGTGTCGTTTACGGGGAAGCGGCGCAGCGTCGTGTCGAGCGTGTCGAACAGGCGGTTGCCGGTGTGGATGTCGGAGCCGGTCAGCGCGTTTAAGAGCGTCGATTTCCCGGCGTTCGTATAGCCGACGAGCGCCGCGACGGGCGTTTCCGTGGAGGCGCGGCGATGGCGTCCGACCTCGCGGACGCGGCCGAGGTCGTCGATCTGGCGCTCGAGGCGGGTGATGCGGGCGCGGATGTGGCGGCGGTCGGATTCGAGCTTCGACTCGCCGGGGCCGCGGGTACCGATGCCGCCGCCGAGACGGGACAGGACGTTGCCGAGGCCCTCAAGCCGCGGCAGCAGATAGCGGTACTGCGCCAGCTCGACCTGGAGCTTGCCCTCGGCGGTACGGGCGCGGGAGGCGAAGATGTCGAGGATGAGTCCCGCGCGGTCCATGACGCGCAGACCCGTGTCCTCCTCGATCGCCTTGAACTGGGAGGGGGAAAGCTCGTTGTCGAAGATGAGCAGGGACGCGTCGTTTGCCTCGGCGAGCGCCTTGATCTCGGCGAGCTTCCCCTCGCCCATCAGGGAGCGTGGGTCGGGCGAGGGCCGTTCCTGCAGCACCTTCGCGGTGCAGACGCCGCCGGCGGTTTTCAGCAGCTCCTCGAGCTCGTCGAGCGTCTCCCAGGTGGCGTCCTCGTCGGGCGTAAAGACGCGGGAATGGACGCCCGCGAGGATGGCGCGTTCGTTGGTATCGTCAATATGCGTTTGATTCGTATTCATGCGGGCAGCGGTCCTCCTGAAATGATAAAGATGTGCCGCGCCTGCGGAAAATAAAAAACCTGCCGCGTAAAACGGCAGGTTTTATCGTTATCCCATGACAAAACGGGACAAAACCGGGTGAAAAAGGGTCTTATTTGCCTTCCAGACCGAACTTCTTCTTGAAACGGTCGACACGGCCGCCGGTATCCACAAGCTTCTGCTTGCCGGTGAAAAACGGATGGCACTTGGAGCAAATTTCGACGCGGATGTCCTTCTTCGTGGAGCCGGTCTCGATAACCTCGCCGCAGGCGCACCGGATGGTGGTTTGCTCGTACTTGGGATGGATTCCTTCCTTCATTGTTTACACCTCTCTTCTGCGCGATACTCTTGCCCGATCCCCTGTGTGCAGGCAGGGCGAACAAAGCATCAAACACAAGATATACAGCACACAAATGGTATTTTAGCACACTCTCTTCGAAAATGCAAGAGTTATTTTCGGGTTTTTCGAAGTTTTTTCCCGCGGACGGCGAAAAAACGCGCTTATCGGAAGCCGTGCGGACGGAGAATGTCCGCGACCGTTTCGGCAAAGCTGTCCTCCGCGCCCCAGGAAAAGCGGAAAACGGGACCCTGTCCCCCGCCGGAGCCGATCGCGTCGACGGTCACGCGGTTCCCGGCGCCGGAGACGACGACGGTCAGCGACGCGCGGTTGCCCGCGCGCATATAATACTTCTCAAAGACCATCGTCTCGACCCGGTATTCGCCGCTGCCGCGGGAAACGGAGCCGACGAGCTCGCAGGAAAGCCCGCTGTTTACGATTTCGTCGCGCAGAAGCCCCGCGATCCCCGCGACGCTCCCTTCGCCGGACAGTGTGATGGCGGACATGGGGCACCCTCCTTTTTTAGTTCCGGATCTCGGCCATGCAGCGCCGGCAGAGCTCGATGGACTTCATGCTTTCCTGCGGGCGGCAGCGGTCGACGGGCTTGCCGTCCCGGACGCAGGCGGTGAAATACGCGATCTCGTTATAATAGCAGTCGTCGCCCTTGCAGTCATAGACCGCGGCCTCGTGACCGTTCGAGACGGCGCGGACGACCATGTCGCTGCCGTCGAAAATGAGATAGCCGGTCTCGAAGTTGACGCGGAAGAAGCGGACCATGTGGAGATTCTCCTCGACGGACCACTCGTTGTAGAGGTTGACGTACATGCGGGGGTACTGGAGGTTATAGGACGCGGAATCGTAGATGTCGATGTCGTCGGAGCGGATGGCGGCGGCGGAGACGGAGGCGGGGTCGCCGAAGAACATCCGGGCGGCATCCGCGTCGTGGATCGCGAGATCGAGGGTCACGCCGCCGGAGAGCGCGTCTTTGAGGATCCAGTTGCCGGGACGCGCGGGACGGCCGTCGCAGCGGTGGAAGAAGGCGCTGCGGGGCTCGCCGAAGGGCTTTTCGCGGATATACTGTTCGATGACGTCATAGGGCTTATAAAAGCGCATCGGATGCGCGATCATGAGCAGCTTCCCCGCCTTCTCCGACGCCTCGATCATCGCGGCGCAGTCGGAAACGGTCAGCGCCATCGGCTTTTCGGAGAGGACGTTTGCGCCATAGGAGAACGCAAGCTCCGAAAGAGAGCGGTGCAGGAACGTCGGCGCGCAGATGTCGACGATATCCGGCCGCTCGCGGGAAAGCATCTCTTCGGCATCCTCGCAGACGGGATAGACACCCGCGTAACGTTCTCTCGTGGCCGGGGACTTATCGCAGATCGCGCAGATTTCGATGTCACGGCCTTCCTGCTGCAGGCGCTTATACCCGCGCAGATGCTCCGCGGCGATGAATCCCGCGCCGATAAATGCAACTTTCATGGGGATCGAGCCTCCTGTGAACAATTATACGGGTAGTTTAGCATAGAGGTTCGAAAAAGTCAACCGGCGGCGGCGCAGGAAAGTCCCCGATGCGAAAAACCCGGTCGCCGCCGCACAGAAAATGCCCTATCGGATCGAGGACTCCGGATACGTCATCGGCGGGATGCGCTCCGGAAGCCCGGTTTCCTCGGATTTCGCCGCGGCGATGGCGATGGCTGCCGCGTCGCGCGCCCCCTGGATGCCGACCATGCGGGGCCGGCCCTCGGCGACGTAACGGAAGAACGCGTCGACGATGCCGGTGTCTCCCCCGCCGTGACCGCCCTCGTTTTTCTCGGGATAGTAATAGACCGGCTCCGCCTCGTGGCGCTTCCAGACCATGATTTTGAAGTTCTGCTCGTTGTCAAAGAACGCGGTCAGCTTGCCGCGGTCGCCGACGAACATGAATTCGCGGGTGTATTCGGGCGTGAAGTGGCACTCCATATAGCACAGGCGCGCGCCGCCGTCGTAGTCGATCAGCACGAGGCTGTTGTCCGGCACGTCGCACTCCTCGGCATAGACGCAGCCATCCTGCACGCGCAGGAATTTCTGCTCCTCGGGCGAACGTTCGGAGGCAGGGACGGCATAGGCGCAGGTATCGCGCTTTTCGCAGTCGGAGCAGCGCTTGTCGTTGGGCTCGTGTCCGCCGAAGACGTCGAGCGCGCCGGAGGAAAAGACGCGCACGGGGCTCTGTCCGACGATCCAGTTTGCGAGGTCGAGGGAGTGGGTGCCCTTTTCGAGGATCAGGGACTTGATATACTCCTTTTTGCGGCGGGCGCCGTGATAGTAGTATTTGCCGCCGACGGAGACGTTGTCGATGACGGTGCCGGTGATGATGCGTCCGATCTCGCCTGCGTCAACGAGGCGCCGGACGTCGCGCATCAGCGTGCAGTAGCGCAGCTCCAGCCCGACCATGAAGACGGTGCCGGAGCCTTCCCAGGCGCGGATGATGCGGTCGCAGTCCTCGATGGTCTGCGCCATGGGTTTTTCGAGGTACAGGTGCTTCTTCGCGCGTAGGACGGCGACGGCGCAGTCGGCGTGGGTGCGATCCGGGGTGGTCACGCAGACGACGTCGAGCGCGGGATCCGCGAGGAAGGCGTCGATGTCGGTATAGGTATGCACGGAGGCGGGAAAATATGCCTTTGCGGCGTCGATTTTCTCGGGGTCGAGATCGCAGACGGCGACGAGCTCGCCGTGACCTTCCACAAAGGCACGGCAGCCGAAGAATACGCCGCGGTTGCCGAGGCCCAGAACGCCGATGCCGGGTTTTCCGTTTTTCATACGATGCTCCTTTTTTGGTAATTCACAGGCAAAAAGCGCCGCAAAACCCCGCTCTGCCCCGAAAAAATCAAAATGCGGGAGTCTTGAGCGGCTTTGCGGCGCTGTTATAGTTAGACCTTGAGTTCCATATCGGACGTTTCGCCGCGGGCGTCCGCGACGCGGGGCAGCAGGCAGTTTTCGAGGAAGGCGTCGACCTGCTCCGGCGCGCGTCCGACGTAGTCGGCGGGGTTCAGATGCGCGGTGATCTGCTCCTTCGTCAGGCCGAAGGCGGGGTCGGAGGCGATGCGGTCGATCAGGTCGTTTGCGCGGCCGAATTCCTTGACCTCGCGTCCGGCGGCCATCGCGTGCTCGCGGATGCGCTCATGCAGCTCCTGCCGGTCGCCGCCGCGGCTGACGGCGTCCATCATGATGTTTTCGCTGACCATGAAGGGCAGCTCGTCGAGGATGTGGCGCTCGATGACCTTCGGATAGACGACGAGCCCCGAGACGACGTTTGCGTAGATGTTGAGGATCGCGTCGACGGCGAGGAACGCCTCCGGAATGGAGATGCGCTTGTTCGCGGAGTCGTCGAGGGTGCGCTCGAACCACTGGGTCGCCGAGGTGACGGCGGGGTTGAGGGAGTCGACCATGACGTAGCGGGCAAGCGACGTGATGCGCTCGGAGCGCATGGGGTTGCGCTTGTAGGGCATCGCGGAGGAACCGATCTGGGATTTCTCGAAGGGCTCCTCGATCTCCTTGAGGTGCTGGAGAAGGCGCAGGTCGTTTGCGAATTTCGACGCGCTCTGGGCGATGCCGGAGAGCGTATTCAGGACGAGGGAGTCGTACTTGCGCGTATAGGTCTGTCCGGAGACGGGAACGCAGGCGGAAAAGCCCATTTCGCGGCAGATCAGGCGGTCAAGCTCCTGCACCTTTTCGTGGTCGCCGTGGAAGAGCTCGAGAAAGCTCGCCTGCGTGCCGGTCGTGCCCTTCGAGCCGAGAAGCTTTAACGAATCGATGCGGTAGTCGAGCTCGTCGAGGTCCAGAAGCAGCTCGTTTGCCCAGAGCGTCGCGCGCTTGCCGACGGTCGTGAGCTGCGCGGGCTGGAAATGCGTGAAGCCGAGCGTGGGCAGCGCGCGGTACTCCTTCGCGAATTTTCCGAGGGACGCGAGCACGGTCCGGACCTTTTCGCGCACGAGCTTCAACGCCTCGCGCATCTGGATGATGTCGGTGTTGTCGCCGACGTAGGCGCTGGTCGCGCCGAGATGGATGATGGGCTTGGCCTTCGGGCAGACGAGGCCGTAGGCGTAGACATGGGCCATGACGTCGTGGCGCACCTCGCGTTCCCGGGCGGCGGCGGCGTCATAGTCGATGTCCTCGATATGCGCTTCGAGCTCCGCGACCTGCTCCTCGGTGACGGGAAGCCCGAGCGTATGCTCGGCGCGGGCCAGCGCTACCCACAGGCGGCGCCAGGTGCGGAATTTGAAGTCGTCGGAGAAGATAAACTGCATGCTCTTCGACGCGTAACGGGAGCAGAGGGGGCTTGTATAGCTGTCGTGACTCACGCTTGTTCCTCCTTTTCCGCGGCGGCGAGCTTGACGCAGACACAGAGGATGTCGATGGCGGTCTGCAGCTCGTCGCAGCTCGGGTATGTCGGCGCGATGCGCAGGTTGCGGTCGCGCGGGTCTTTGCCGTAGGGGTAGGTCGCGCCCGCGTCGGTGATGGTGACGCCCGCGTCACGCATGAGCTGGAAGACGCGCTTGGCGCAGCCGTCGGGGACGTTCAGGCTGATGAAGTAGCCGCCGCGCGGGTTGCCCCAGGTCGCGATGCCGGTCAGCTCGCGCTCGAAGGTGCGCAGCACGATGTCGAATTTCGGACGCAGGATCGCGGCATGGCGGCGCATCTGCGCACGCACGCCCTCGGCGTCGCGGAAATAGCGGACGTGGCGGAGCTGGTTGAGCTTGTCGGCGCCGATGGTCTGGATCGTGAGCACGCTCTTGATCTGACGGAGGTTTTCCGGGGACGCGGCCATGATGGCGACGCCCGCGCCGGGGAAGCTGATTTTGGAGGTGGAGGCAAAGTAGAAGACGCGGTTGTCGTTGCCGGCGGCGCGGCAGGCCTCGAAGATGTCGGTCAGCTCGACGGGCTCGTAGAGGTCGTGGACGCCGTAGGCGTTGTCCCAGAAGAGCCGGAAGTCGGGCGCGGCAGTCTTCATCGCGGCGAGACGGCGCACGGTTTCGGGCGAATAGACGACGCCGGAGGGGTTGGAGTACTTCGGAACGCACCACATGCCGACGATGGAATCGTCTTCGGCGACCAGACGCTCGACGGTGTCCATGTCGGGGCCGTCCTCGCCGAGGTCGACGTTGATCATTTCGATGCCGAGCGACTGCGTGACCTTGAAATGGCGGTCATAGCCGGGTACGGGGCACAGGAACTTCACATGCTCCCTTCTGCACCACGGCGCGGGAGAGCCGACGACGCCGTAGAGCATCGCGCGGGCGACCGTGTCGTACATCATATTCAGCGAGGAGTTGCCGCCGACGATGATGTTGTCGCGCGGGATGTTGTAGATCTCGGCAAAGAAGTCCTTTGCCTCCGGAATGCCGTCGAACAGCGCGCCCGCGTAGGTACGGCAGTCCACGCCGCCGGACGTATGGCAGTCCGCCGCGGACAGCATCGTCGACAGCATCGGCTGCGACAGATCGATCTGCTCGGTGCACGGGATGCCGCGCGCCATATTCAGCTTCAGGCCCTTCGCGCGGTATGCCTCGTACTGCTCGCGAAGGGCGGCAATGCCTTTTTTATCCACCATAAAAGAAAACCTCCGAATCCGTTTTTTGCGCGGCTTTTTGCAGGAAAAAGCCGCGCAGCATATTCCGATCGCTTAAAATTCCGCGCTCTTGGTCGTTCTCGGGAAAGGCAGGACGTCGCGGATGTTCGAAATGGACGTCAGGTACATAATGAGGCGCTCGAAGCCGAGGCCGAAGCCCGCGTGCCGCGTGCCGCCGTAGCGCCGCAGATCGAGGTACCACCAGTAATCCTTTTCGTCGAGGCCGCATTCCGCCATGCGGGCCTTGAGGACGTCGATGCGCTCCTCGCGCTGGCTGCCGCCGATGAGCTCGCCGATGCCCGGAACGAGCAGGTCGGCCGCCGCGACGGTCTTGCCGTCGTCGTTTAGGCGCATGTAGAACGCCTTGATCTCCTTCGGATAGTTGATGAGGAACGTCGGACCGCCGACGACCTGTTCCGTCAGATAGCGCTCGTGCTCGGTCTGCAGGTCGCAGCCCCAGTAGACCGGATATTCGAACCGGTCGCGCACTTTTTCAAGCTCCGCGACGGCGTCGGTGTAGTCAAGCCGCGTAAACGTGGAATCGACGAGCTTTTCGAGCCGGCCGCGCAGCTCTTTGTCCAAAAACTGCGTGAAGAAGTCGATCTCCGCGCCGCAGGTGTCGAGCACATGGCGGATGACGTATTTGAGCATATCCTCGGCGAGCTGCATGTCGTCGTCGAGATCGGCGAACGCGATCTCCGGCTCGATCATCCAGAACTCGGCGGCATGGCGCGCGGTATAGGACTTTTCGGCGCGGAAGGTCGGGCCGAAGGTATAGGTCTTGCCGTAGGCGAGGGCGAAGGTCTCGGCGTTGAGCTGGCCGGAGACGGTCAGGTTCGCGGATTTGCCGAAGAAATCCTGGGAATAGTCGACCGCGCCGTCCTCGGTGCGCGGGACGTTGTCGAGGTCGAGCGTCGTGACGCGGAACATCTCGCCCGCGCCCTCGCAGTCGCTCGCGGTGATGAGGGGGGTATGCGCGTAGACGAAGCCGCGGCCGTGGAAGAAGCTGTGGATGGCGAAGGCGGCCTCGGAGCGCACGCGGAAGGCGGCGTTGTAGAGGTTCGCGCGCGGACGCAGATGGGCGATCTCGCGCATGAACTCGACGCTGTGGCGCTTCTTCTGCAGCGGATAGCTCGGATCGGAGGCGCCCTCGAGCGTCACGGACGACACGCGCAGCTCGTAGGGCTGCTTGGCGCCGGGAGACTCGACGAGCGTGCCGGTCACGACGATCGCCGCGCCGACGTTGTAGTGGATGGCGGTTTCATAGCCGTCCATCGAGGCGTCGAGGACGAGCTGGAGGTTTTTGAAGCAGGAGCCGTCGTTGAGCTCGATAAAGCCGAAGTTTTTCGAATCGCGCACGGTGCGGATCCAGCCGCCGAGGGTAATTTCACGGGAGAGGTACGCCGCGGGATCGGCAAAAAGCTCCCGGACAGTCGTCAGTTTCATAGGTTTTCGCAGCCTTCTTTCATTATATGCGCTTCAGCGCTTTCTCAAGCGCGCGGGCGAGCTGATCGGGACAGGAGGTGTCCTTGTAGCCGCAGCGGATGCCCTTCATGCGCGCGATGGCGTCCTGCACTTCCATTCCTTCGACGAGACGGGCAATGCCCTGCGTGTTGCCGCTGCAGCCGCCGTCGAAGCGGACGTTATGAACGCGGCCGTCCGTGATATCAAAGGAAACGGCACGGGAACAGGTTCCGGAATTGGGGTAATTAAACATGGGTCAACTTCTCCTTATCGTCCAGCATCAGTTTGTATTCGATCGCATCCTCCAGCGCGATCCGGCAGGCTTCGAGGATGTCGCCGGAGACGCCGACGGTGCTCCAGGTGTTTTTGCCGTCGGTGGAGGTCATCAGAACGCGGGTGACGGCGGCAGTCGCCGCCTCGGGATTGAGTACGCGCACCTTGAAGTCGCTTAGATACGACTCGTCGAGCCGCGGATAAAAGCGCGTCAGCGCGCGCCGCAGCGCGTCGTCGAGCGCGTTGACGGGGCCGTTGCCCTCCCCCGCCTCGAGCGCATCCCTGCCGTCGACGCGCACCTTCACGATGGCGGCGGCGGGGTTGTCATGCGGCACGGGGTACTCGCCGATGGTCTTGTAAAAGAGCATTTCAAAGTGCTTTCTGCAGCGCCCGATCGCGCGCCGGGCCATCAGCTCGAAGCTCGCGTCGGCGGCCTCAAAGGTGTAGCCCTCCTGTTCGCGGGACTTGAGCTGTTCCAGCAGCGCCTGTGTCTGCGGCGAATCCTTCGTAAGCCCGGGCGCAATGGATTGAAGCTTACGAAGGATAAGGTTTCGTCCGGCGAGCTCCGACGTCACGACGCGCCGGGAGTTCCCGACGAGCGCGGGGTCGATATGCTCGAAGGTACGGGTGCTTTTATAGATGCCGTCGGCGTGCATCCCCGCCTTGTGCGTGAACGCGTTCGAGCCGACATAGGGCATGTTCTTGTAAAGCGAGATGTTCGAGACATCCGCCACACGGCGCGCGGCGAAGGTCAGCCCCGCCATCGCGTCGTCGGGGATGCAGGAAAAGCCGAGCTTGAGCTGCAGATTCGGGATCACCGCCGACAGATTGGCGTTGCCGCAGCGCTCCCCGAACCCCAGCAGCGTCCCCTGCACATGGACGGCGCCGGCCTGCACCGCCGCGATGGTCGACGCGACCGCGCAGCCGCAGTCGTCGTGGCAGTGGATGCCGATGCGGCCGCCCGTGACCGCGCACGCTTCCCCGACGCGCCGGGCGATCTCGTCCGGGAACGCGCCGCCGTTGGTGTCGCAGAGCACGACCGTCTCCGCACCGGCGGAAAGCGCGGCGGAAAGCGCCTCGTGCGCGTAGGCCGCGTCCTCGCGCGCGCCGTCGAAGTAGTGCTCCGCGTCGAAGATGACGCGCATCCCCTGCGCGCGCAGCCAGGCGACGCTGTCCGAGATCATGCGGAGGTTTTCGTCCGGCGTCGTGCCGAGCACCTCGCGGACATGATAGAGCCACGCCTTGCCGAAGATGACGGCGACGGGCGCACCGGACGCGGCAAGCGGCCGCAGGTCGTCCGCCGCGTGTCCGTCCTTGCGGCGCGTACTGCCGAAGGCGCAGGCGCGGGAAACGGCGAACCGTCCGACCCGCGAAAAGACCTCCGCCTCCCGGGGGGAGGACGCGGGGTTGCCCAGTTCGATGAGATCGACGCCGAGGGAGTCGAGCGTCGCGGCGATCGCGCATTTGTCCTCGACGGAAAACGAGATGCCGCGGGACTGCGCGCCGTCGCGGAGCGTCGTGTCGAGAATTTCGATTTTCCGGCTCATAACGGTTTCTCCTCAGCGGGCGCGGCGTCTCCCACAAGCTTGTTGACGCCGCTGACATAGGCGCGGATGCTGGCCTCGATGACGTCGGTGGACAGACCGCGGCCGACGACGCTCCGGCGCGCGCCGCGCAGATGGACGACCGCCTCGCCGAGCGCGTCCTCGCCGCCCGTGACGGAGCTTAACCGGTAGCTTTCGAGCGTCAGCTCCATGCCGACGATATCGTTGACGGCCTTGAACGCGGCGTCGACCGGGCCGTCTCCGAGCGCGACGCGCTCGATCTCCGATTCGCCGTCGGAGAGCTTCACGACGGCGGTCGAGGAGATGGCGTTGCCGCTGTTGATGACGAAATTGACGAGGGAATAGCGCGCCACGCGCTCCTCCGTATGGGAGCCGACGAGCGCTTCGAGGTCGTAGTCGAGAATGACCTTCTTTTTGCCGGCAAGCGCCTTGAATTTCTCGAAGGCGGCGTCGAGCTCCTCGCGCGTGAGGTGATAGCCGAGCTCGGTCAGGCGTTCCTCGAACGCATGGAGTCCGGAATGCCTGCCGAGGATGTTCTGGGACTGCGGGATACCCAAGTCCTCGGGGCGCAGGATCTCGTAGGTCAGCGGATTGGACATGACGCCGTGCTGATGGAAGCCGGATTCGTGCGCGAAGGCGTTCGTGCCGACGATCGCCTTGTTCGGCGGCATCGGGATGCCGGTGATCGACTGGATCAGGCGGGAGGAACGGTAGATGCGCCGGGTGTTGATCCTCGTTTCGCACTGAAAGACGTCCGCGCGGGTGCGCAGCGCCATGACGGTCTCCTCGAGCGCGGCGTTTCCGGCGCGTTCGCCGATGCCGTTGATCGTGCATTCGGCCTGTCCCGCGCCCGCGGCGACGGCGGCGAGCGTGTTGGCGGTCGCCATGCCGAGATCGTTGTGGTTGTGGGTCGACAGCACGCAGTTTTCGATGCCGTGCACGGTGGAACGGATATAAGTAAAGAGCTTCGTGATCTCCTGCGGCGTGGCGCAGCCGACGGTGTCGGGCAGATTGACGACGGTGGCGCCCGCGCGGATCACGGCCTCGGCGACGCGCGCGAGGAAGGCGCGGTCGGAACGGGTGGCGTCCTCCGCGGAGAACTGGACGTCGCTGCAGAAGGCTTTGGCATAGGCGACGGCTGCGGCGGCGGTTTCGATCACCTCGTCGGGCGACATATGCAGCGTATAGGCCATGTGAACGGGCGAGGTGGCGAGAAAAACATGAAGAACGGGGCTGACGGCGGCACGCACGCCTGCCCAGGCCGCGTCGATGTCGTCCTTTTTCGCGCGGGCAAGCGCGCAGACGGCGGCGTTCTGGACGATGCCGGAGACGGTCTGCACCGCGGCAAGGTCGCCGGGGGACGCCGCGGGAAACCCTGCCTCGATGATGTCGACGCCGAGCTTTTCCAAGGCGCGCGCAGCCTCAATTTTCTCCTTGACATCCATGCTGCAGCCGGGAGACTGCTCTCCGTCGCGCAGCGTGGTGTCGAGTATACGAACGTTTCTCATGCTGTCCTCATATTATACCAGAAGACCGATCCCGAGGCCGAGGAAAGCGCCGGCGATGACCTCGAGCGGCGTGTGGCCGATCAGCTCCTTTAGGTTCTTCTGAAACATCTGCGGAGCGTTCTTCCAGTTATCCATCATATAGTTCAGTATTTTTGCCTGCTCTCCCGCAGCACGGCGCACGCCGGTCGCGTCGTACATGGTGACGAGCGCGAAGGCGGCGGCGATGGCAAAGGCGGCGTTGTTGATCCCCGTGTATTTGCCGACGGAGGTCACGAGCGCGATGACAAAGGCGGTATGCGAGCTGGGCATGCCCCCGGAGCCGACAAAGCGGTCAAAGGAGATGTGTTTCGTGCGGATAAAGTCCAGCAGCACCTTGAGGAACTGAGCCGAGGCCCAGCCGATCACGGCGGCGAGCAGCATTCTGTTATTCCATTCCAAGGTTTCCTCTGAGCCTCCTCCAGTCTGAATGGGGCACACCCCTGCGGTCACACGTCACGCCCTGCGAGATAAAACGCGAGCCAGACGAGAAAATCCGGATCGGCGAAGAAGCGCGCGGCGCAGGCTGCCTCTTTCGTCAGCTCGTCGATGCGTGCGCGGGAAGCCGGAACGCCGAGAAGGGCGGGATAGGTCGTTTTCCCGATCGCCTCGTCCTGCTCGAGGTCGAGCAGATCGTCGCGGATCTGGAAGGCCAGCCCGACGGCGGACGCGTACCGGTCGGCGGCGGCGAGGGCATCCTCCCCCGCTCCGGCGGCGATGCACCCGAGACGCGCGCCGGCTCTCAGCAGCGCGCCGGTCTTCATCGCGTACATTTCGGCGAGCGCGTCGAAGGAGGCAAGGCGGCCGTCGTTCTGCACGTCGACGGACTGTCCGCCGAGCATCCCGTCGACGCCTGCGGCATCCGCGAGCGTGCGGACGGCGGCCAGCGTGCGCTCGGGCGGCAGCGCGGACGAGAGCGCGGTGGAAAACGCGTGCGTTAACAGCCCGTCGCCCGCGAGCACGGCAAAATCCTCGCCGTAGACGACGTGATTCGTCGGCTTTCCGCGGCGCAGCGTGTCGTTATCCATGCACGGCAGGTCGTCGTGGATGAGTGAGTAGCAGTGGATCATCTCCAGCGCGCAGGCAAACGGCATCGCGTCCTCCGGGCGTCCGCCCGCGACACGGCAGAATTCGAGCACCAGGACGGGCCGGATGCGTTTGCCCGGAGACAGCAGGCTGTAGCGCATCGCGTCGCGGATGCGGGCGCGGGAGTCGTCCGCGGCGGGGAGAAAGCGCTCCAGCGCCTCCTGTACGGCCGCGGCATAGGCTTCGAGTCGTTCAGTTCGTTCCATCGGCGCCTCCGAATTTCTGCTCGACGACATGCCCGTCGTCCTGCTTTGTCAGGATGGTGACCCGCTGCGTGGCGCGTTCGAGCGCGTCGGAGCAGAGCTTTGTCAGCTTCGTCCCCTCTTCAAACAGCGCCAGCGTTTCGTCAAGCGGCGCGTCGCCGCGTTCCATCGCGCGCACGATCTCCTCAAGGCGCGTCATCGCCTGCTCGAAGGTCATTTCGTTTTCACTCACTTGCGGTACCTCCCCGGGTAATTTCGTCTACGGTGCACAGGACTTTGCCCTGCCGGAGCGTCAGCCGGAGCCGGTCTCCGGGGGTAAGCGCGTCCGCGTCCGTGACGATCGCGCCTTTTTCGTTCTGCGCGAAGGCATAGCCGCGCGAAAGCACCTTCAGCGGACTCATAGCGTCGAGTTTCGACACGTCGCGCATAAAGATCTCCCGCTTGCGCAGCAGCGCGTTCTGCATCGCGGCGGAAAGCCGGTCGGACTGGTGCGCGAGCGCCATGCGGCGGTCGTCGATGGTGTTCTGCGGGCTCTGCAGCACGCGGCTTGCGGACAGCGTGCGGAAGACGTCGCGTTTGCGCGCAAGCTGCGACTGCGCGGCGCGGACGAGCGCGGCCTTCGTCGCGGACAGAGCCGCCAGCAGGTCGGCGGAATCCGGAACGGCGAGCTCGGCGGCATTCGACGGCGTCGCGGCGCGCACGTCGGCAGCAAAATCCGCGATGGTGACGTCCGGCTCGTGCCCGACGGCGGAGATGACGGGGATCGCGGACGCGCGGATGGCGCGGGCGACGCCCTCGTCGTTGAACGCCCACAGATCCTCGATGGAGCCGCCGCCGCGTCCGGTGATGATGACGTCGGCGATGCGGTGGCGGTTGGCAAATTCGAGCGCGGCGATGATGTCGCGGGGCGCGTCGGGACCCTGCACGAGCACCGGCACGATCCGCACGCGCGCGAGCGGATAGCGGCGTCCGAGAATGCGCAGCATATCGCGCACCGCGGCGCCCGTCGGAGACGTGATGAGCGCGATGCGGCGGGGATACAGCGGCAGCGGACGCTTCAGCGCGGGGTCGAAAAGCCCCTCCGCGCGCAGCTTTTCCTTGAGCTGCTCAAACGCGAGATAGAGCGCGCCGACGCCGTCGGGCTGCATCGTCTCGGCGTAGAGCTGGTGCTGTCCGGCGCCGGGAAAGACGCTGACGCGGCCGCAGGCGATCACGCGCATGCCGTCCGCGAGGCGAAAGGAGAGCTTTGCGGCGGCGGGACGGAACATCACGGCGCGCAGGACGCTCTGGTCGTCCTTCAGCGTAAAATAGATATGCCCGGAGGAGTGGTATTTCAGATTGGAAATCTCTCCCGCGACAAAGACGGCTGCGAGGACAGCATCCCCGTCGATCAGGCTTTTGATGTACTGGGTCAGCGAGGTGACGCTGTAGATGTTCAGCTTTTCGTCCATATGTCCTCCCCTTCCCGGACGGCGGCGAGCAGCGCGGCACCGAGCGCGTTGTCGGAGGCGTACACTGGCGGCGCGAAAAACGCGCCGAACGCGTCGCGCATGGCGCGCTGGATGCGGCGGTTGCTCATCACCCCGCCCGCACAGAGGACGGGCAGTCCGGGGTGCCGCTCGAGCGCCTGCCGCGTCGCGGTGAGGATCGTGCGCGTGACCGTCGCGATGACGAACATCGCGGCGTCCTCATGCGCCATCCCCGACGCAAGCCGGGTCTGCACCTGATTTTCCATGCCGGAAAGCGAGAAGCGCGCGTCCTTTACGCGGACGGCAAAGCCCTTCTGCGGCGCGGCGTTTTCCGTCAGAGCCTCGAGCGCGGGTCCCGCGGGGAAGCCGAGTCCCATCGCGACGCCGGCGCGGTCGACGAGCTGTCCCGCGGCGATGTCCTCGGTGCCGCCGATGACGGTTTCGCGCGGAATGCCGTCCGGGCCGGGCTCGACGTACAAAAGCTCCGTCGTGCCGCCGGACAGATGCCACGCGAGAAACGGCGCGCGGAGAAGCTGCAGCGCGTCAGCGCCGTATGCCGCGGCGGCGAGATGCCCCGCCTGATGCGAAAACTCGTACAGCGGGACGCCGTATGCGCACGCCGCCGCCTGTGCCGCCGCGATCCCCGCGAGGAAGCAGGGCATATACGACCCTTCGGCGTCGCGCGGACGGGCGGATACGCCGACCGCACGGACGGGAGACGCAGGGCGGCTTTCATAGAGCGCGCGCGTCAGCTCCGGCAGCGCTTTGACATGCGCAAACAGCGCGTCGGACTGGCGAAGTCCCCGTTCTCCGGACGCAACGGAAAGAAGCCGGGAGGACAGCGAAGCCCCGCGGCTTTCCGCGTCGTAAAACGCCAGCGACGTGCGGTAATTGCTGGTATCGACGCCGAGGTATGTCATGCTTTCTTCTTTTCGGCGCGGACGAAGCTGCCGAGGATGCCGTTGATGAATTTGGCGGCCTCCTCGCTGTCGTAGCCGCGGGCGAGCTCGACGGCCTCGTTGATCGCGGCGGCGTCCGGCACGTCGGCGTCGTCCATGTACAGGATCTCGAACATGCACAGGCGCAGGATCGAGACGGCGACGCGGGAGATGCGTCCGAGCGGCCAGCCGATGGCGTAGCGGTCGATGGCGGCGTCCAGCTCGGCGCGGTGATCGGCAACGCCGTGCAGGATCGCGGAGATGTAAACGCGCTCGGACGGACTCGGCAGGGCGCTGTAGAGCTCGTCCTCCGCGCGCAGGGAGGTAAACGCGTCGGCGTTGATCTCCCCGAGGACCTCCTCGGGAGAGGCGTCGTTCAAGTCAGCGGCGTACAGAAGCCGCAGCGCCAGTTCGCGGGCGCTTTTTCTGCTCATTTGGCAGCCGCGTCCGGGCTGACGCCGACGACGCTGACGTTGACGCCCGTGACATGCAGCGCGGTCATGCTCTCGACGGCGTTGGCAACGGCGTCCTGCACGATCTTCGCGGCGTCCGCGACGACGACGCCGTAGCGCACCTGGATCTGGATGTCCAGCGTGACGCCCTCTTCGCTGAAACGGACTTTAATGCCCCGGCCGAGGCGGTTTTTTCCGATCAGTTCGCGGAAATCCGCCGACGAGAAGGACGGGTACAGGGAAACGCCGTCGATTTCCGAAATCGCGATCGCGGCAATGGCGGCGATGACGTCGTCGGCGATGCGGATGTCGCCGATCGTGGCAAAATCCTTCTGTTCGCTCATTTTTTTACCCTCGGTTCCGAATATATTATGAATCAGTATAACATATCTTGCCCGGAATAGCAAGTTTTTTATGCGGGAGGCGAGCATATTAAGTTTCATTTATTTAACCACCACATTGTCCTCTCCCAGCAGTCCGCGCAGCGCGCGGTACAGCACGGGACTGGCCATAAAGTACTGCGGACGTCCCGCGTCGGTATATTCCTTCGTCGCCGTGTCGTAGAGCAGCACCGGCAGCGTGCCGTGGAAGACCCGCAGCAGCGCCATCGTCTGTTCGTACCGGGCGCGGTTTTCGTCGTTGAAGCGCAGATAGAGCTTTTTCGGGTTTTCCGGGTCGCGCGGCGCAGATTCCGGCGGATCGCCGGGCGCCGGCGCGTCTTCCGGCAGCGCGAGGGGCGCGATACTGTCGGCCACGAGCTTCGGATCCTCCTCTTCCCTGCCGCTCAGGCGTCCGCGCAGGCGAACGGCGGCGCCTTCCCGGAGAAGACCGCCCGCGCTCTGCAGCGTGCGCGAGAAAAGCAGCGTTTCGATCGACGCGGACGTGTCCTCGATGGTCACATACGCCATCATCGACGCGTTTGTCGTCGTTTTGACGCGGATCTGTGCGACAAGACCCGCGATTTCGGCGGTATCGCCGTCACGCAGCCCCGCCGTGCCGTCGCGGAAGCCCTCGATGACGGCGGCGATGCGCGGCAGCCGCAGCCGGGCAAGCAGCGGCTCGTAGACCTCCATTGGATGCCCGGAGAGATAGAGCCCCGCGGCCTCCTTCTCCATGTGCAGAAGCTCCGAGCGGTCAAGCTCCGGCAGCGCCTGCATGACGGCCTCGCGCTCGTCTGACGGCTCGGAGGACGCCATTTCGAACATGGAAAGCTGCCCCGATGCCCTGGTTTTCGCGTCGGACGCCGCGGCATCGAGCACGCGGTCGTAGGCGGCGAGCAGCGTCGCGCGGGTATGCCCGAAGCACGAAAACGCTCCCGCGCGGATGAGGCTGTCGAGCGCGCGGCGGTTCAAGTCGCGCGTCACCATGCGCTCGCAGAAGGAGCGGAACGTCCGGAACGGCCCGTTTTCCGCGCGCTCCTCGATCAGGCCCCGCACAAACGCGTGGCCGACGTTCTTGATCGCGCCGAGGCCGAAGCGGATGTTGCCGCCGACGACGGTGAAGCCGTCGTCCGACTCGTTGACGTCCGGCGGCAGCACGTCGATGCCCATCGCGTGGCACTCCGCGATGTATTCGGACACCTTCGGCGTCACGTCGAGGACGGAGGTTAAAAGCGCCGCCATGTATTCGCGGGGATAGTGGCACTTGAGGTAGGCCGTCTGGAACGAGATGAACGCATAGGACACGGCGTGGCCCTTGGGGAACGCGTATTTCGCGAAATCCTGCATCTCGTCGAAGATGGAGACGGCCGCCTCCTCGGAGACGCCGCGGGCGAGCGCGCCGTCGATGCCGAGCTCGGGATTGCCGTAGATGAAGTTGTGCCGCTCCTCCTCCAGCACCTTGAGCTTTTTCTTGCTCATAGCGCGGCGCACGATGTCCGCGCGTCCGAGGGAGTAGCCCGCGAGCCTGCGGCAGATGGCCATGACCTGCTCCTGATAGACGATGCAGCCGTTGGTCTCGCGCAGGATGTCCTCGAGCAGCGGCGTCTTGTAGGTGATCTTCGACGGGTCGAATTTGCACTCGATGTAGCGCGGGATGGAGTCCATCGGCCCGGGACGGTAGAGCGCGATGACGGCGGTGATCTCCTCGATGGAACGGGGCTTTAGGCTCACGACGACGTTCGTCATGCCGGCGGACTCGATCTGGAAGATGCCGGAGGTCTTGCCGGTGGCGAGGTAGTCGTAGGTCTCGGGGTCGTCGTCGGGCACCTTTCGGATGTCGAAATCGGGCACGCGGCGGCGGATGAGCGCCTGCGCCTCGTCGATGACGGTCACGTTGCGAAGCCCGAGGAAGTCCATTTTCAAAAGGCCCATGTCCGCGACGGTGTTCATGTCGAACTGCGTGACGATCGCCTCGTCGTTGCGCGCGAGGGGGACGTATTCCGAGACGGGACGGTCGGTGATGACGACGCCCGCGGCGTGGGTGGAGGCATGGCGGGGCATGCCCTCGAGTCCCATCGCGGTGTCGAGCACCCGCTTGACCGTCGGGTCGGCGTCATAGCGCTCGCGGAGCTGCGGATTCGCGGCAAGGGCGCTTTTTAGGGTGATATGCAGCTCGTTTGGCACGAGCTTTGCGATCGCGTCGGTATCGGCATAGCTGACGCCGAGCGCGCGTCCGACGTCGCGGACGGCAGCGCGCGCCGCCATCGTACCGAAGGTGACGATCTGGGCGACGTGATCCGCGCCGTATTTGCGGATGGCGTAGTCGATCATCTCCTGACGGCGCAGATAGCAGTAGTCCATGTCGATATCGGGCATGCTGACGCGCTCGGGGTTTAGGAAGCGGTCGAAGAAGAGGTCAAAGCGCATCGGGTCGACGTTCGTGATGTGCAGGCTGTAGGAGACGATGCTGTTTGCGGAGGAGCCTCGTCCCTCGCCGACCGGGATGTGCTCCGCGCGCGCGTGCGCGATGAAGTCCGCGACGATGAGGAAGTAGACGGCGAATCCCATCTTGTTGATGACGCCGAGCTCGTAGTCGCAGCGCTCCCGGAGCGATTCCGCGCGGTCCCCGTAGCGCTCGCGCAGCCCTTCGTAGGCGCGTTCGCGGAGGTAGTCGGCGGGGTCGGCGTTGTCCGGCAGCGGGAAGATGGGCAGATGGTAGCCCGAAAACTCGAGCCTGACCTGGCAGCGCTCGGCGATGCGGACGGTGTTCGCGATGGCTTCCTCATCGCCGGGGAACAGCGCCGCCATCTCGTCGCCGGATTTGAGGTAGAATTCCTCGGTCTCGAATTTCATGCGGTCGGGGTCGTCCACGGTCTTATTCGTCTGGATGCACATCAGCACATCCTGCAGATAGGCGTCCTCGCGGCGCATATAGTGGACGTCGTTCGTGACGACCATCGGCAGCGAAAGCTCCCGCGCGATCTCGCGCAGCACGCGGTTGACCTCCGGCTCGATGCGCATGCCGTGATCCTGCAGCTCGATGAAGAAGTTGTCCTCGCCGAAGATCTCGCCGAGAGTTTTGGCCATTTTGACGGCGCGGTCGCGGTCATTTTGCAGGATCGCGCGGGACACGGGGCCGGACAGGCAGGCGGAGCAGGCGATCAGCCCCTTCGCGTGGGTGCGCAGCAGGTCGAGATCGATGCGGGGCTTTGAGTAGAAGCCCTCGACGAAGCCCGCGCTGACGAGCGCCATCAGATTCTGGTACCCCTCCTGCGTTTCGGCGAGCAGGACGAGATGCATCGGGTTTCCGGCCTCGCGGTCGCGTTCGAAACGGGAGCCGGGCGCGAGATAGACCTCGCAGCCGATGACGGGATGGAGCCCCGCGCGGACGGCGGCGTTATAAAAAGCGACGACGCCGTACATCACGCCGTGGTCGGTGATGGCGACGGCCTTCTGCCCGAGGGATTTGGCGTACTCCATCATGTCGGCGATGCGGCAGGCGCCGTCGAGCAGGCTGTATTCGGTATGCAGGTGCAGGTGGACGAAATCGGTCATTCGGAGTCTCCCCCATTGGTTTCACGGTCGATGGCAAGCAGGCGCTGGAGCCGGTAGTTGAGCGTCGCGCGGCTGACGGGCGGGTCGAAGGTGGAGGCGAGCGCGGTCAGCGCGAGATCGGGATGCGCGGTGCGGGCGGCGGCGGCGTCGCGCAGCTCGCGGGAGAGCTTTTCGAGCACGCCGGCGCGCCGGAGACGCTCGATGGCCTCGCACTGCAGCGCGGCGGCGGCGACGGACTTCGTGATGTTCGCGGCGTCGCAGTTGACCTGGCGGTTGACGCGGTTGCGGACGTCCTTTTCGACCTTGACGGACATCACCTGCAGCGCGGACGTCGGCGCGCCGATCAGCGTGAGGAAATTCTCGATTTTCTCGCTGTATTTGTAATACAGGACGTAATTGGCGCGCCGGACGGTCACCTTCGGCTCGAGCTCCATGTCCTGCAGCAGCGCGACGAGCTCGCGCGAAAGGGTGTAGTGCGGCGTCACAAGCTCGAGATGATAGCGCTTTTCGGGGTTTGCGACGGAGCCGGAGACGAGGAACGCGCCGCGCAGGAACGCCGCGCGGGTGGAATCGTCCTCCAGCACGGCGCGGTTGACGCCGAGCGGCGCGGGACGGTCGGCATCGAGGCCGAAGGCGTTGAAAATATGCGCAATATCCGCGCGGTCGGTGACGGAAATGACGGTTTTTCCGCCCGGATGCGGCGTGCGGACGTCCGGCGTCACGGAAAAGACGCGCGTATAGAGCAGCGGCAGCCGGCGGATCAGCGCGGGCTGCTCGGTGACATGGCGGATGCCGTCCGGACCGAAGGCGGTGGCAAACAGCAGCATCCCGTAGGCCTCGGCGAGGAGGTCGGCGGGATTTGACAGCCCCGCGCGTCCGAGCTGCTCGCGGACGGCGGCGGAAAAGGAAGCGTCCATCGGTTATTCCCCCAGCAGACGGATTTCGCATTCAAGCCGCACGCCGAAAAGGCGCAGCACCGTCGCCTGAATGTGCTCGATGAGCCGCCGGACGTCGTCGCAGGTCGCGCCGCCGGTGTTGACGATGAACCCCGCGTGCTTTTCGGAGACCTGCGCGCCGCCGATGCGGCAGCCCTTCAGTCCCGCCTGTTCGATGAGCTTTCCGGCATAGTACCCGTCCGGACGCTTGAACACGCTGCCGGCGCTCGGAAGCTCCAGCGGCTGGGACGCGGCGCGCCGGGCGATGAGTTCGTCCATCTCGGCGCGGATGGCCTCCGGATCGCCGGGGGAAAGCCGCAGGCGCGCGGAGAGGACGGTCAGCGACGGGTCGGCCGAGAAGGGGCTTCTGCGGTAGCCGAACTGCGCATGGCTGCAGGCG
>JAEDGJ010000130.1 GCA_016297585.1 Clostridiaceae bacterium | reverse complement strand
CTTTTGCGGGAAGGGAAGCCCCTCGACGCTGCGGGAAAGGCCGATTTCGTCCAGCAGCAGCCGGAACATCGTCTCGTGCCCGCGGTCGTTGGGGTGCAGGCCGTCGGCGAGCAGGTCGTCGACCGGTACGCCGCGCCGCTCGCAGTCGGACAGGAAGGCGGTGTAGAAATCGATCAGCGGGAAGCCGCACGCGAAGGACGCTTTCAGGTAGAGGTCGCGGCAGTCGCGCATATGGAACAGCCGGGCGTAGTCGGCGGTGCTCTGCTCGTTTTCGACGGACGCCGGGATGTTCGCGGCAAAGACGGCGTCCTTGCCCGCACGGCGGAAGCGCGCGGCGAGCTCGAGGATATGGGCATAGAAGATTCGCATATGCTCCTCGCGCGTGTGCATCGGCGCGTCCGCGTAGAACTGATGCCGGTTGTTCGTGCCGATGACGCAGAGGACGATGTCGTCGTCCGGCGAGACGAGCTCGTCGAAGCGCTCGAGGATGAACTCGATCGTCGTGCCGGTGCAGGCGTTGTTCGTCACCGTGCAGGGGTACCAGGCTTCCATGTGCCGGGCAAAAAGGTTTGCCCAGCAGTAGCCGTTCGGGTTGCGCGCAAAGCCCTTCGTGATCGGCGCGCCGTCCTGCGCAAAGCCGGTGCCGCCGACGCCGTGGGTGATGGAGTCGCCGAGGAGCTTGATATGGACGGGTCTGTCCGGAAGGATGACCTTCTGAAAGACCGCCGCGGCCTGCATATTCATTGGACAGTCTCCTTTTCTTTTTAGAGCAGTGTCGCGCGCAGCTCCTCGCCCGACTTCGGCGACAGCCACGCGGGCGCGATATCGAAGACGGTGCGCGCGCCGGTCTGACCCGCCGCCGCGAGCTTCGCCGCCGCTCTCGCGTAGGCGACGAGCACGCTGCCGGTAAACGACGGGTTGGAGTCGAGCGCCAGCGCGTAGTCGATGCGCTGGGTGCCGCCGTCGGCGGTCTTGCCGGTGCGGTGGACGAAGCCGCCGTGCGGCATCGCGGTATGGTCGCGCAGGAAGGTCTCCTCGTCGATGAAATGCACGGTCGTGTCGTAGTCGGCGAAGTAGTTCGGCATCGTGACGATGGCCTGCTCGACCGCCGCGGCATCCGCGCCGTCCTCGAGGACGACCCAGCATTCGCGGGTGTGCTTTTCACGGGTGGAGAGCGCCGGGCACTTTCCGGCGCGCACGGCCTCGACCGCCGCCGGGACGGGCACGGTGTACTGCACCGCGCGGCGCACGCCGGGGATGCGGCGGATGGCGTCGGAGTGGCCCTGGCTGACGCCGCGGCCCCAGAAGGTGTAGTTTTCGCCCTCGGGGAGGATGGCGGTGCTCATCATGCGGTTGACGGAGAACAGGCCGGGATCCCAGCCGACGGAGATGATGCCGACATGCCCGGACGCCTTTAAGGCGGCGTCCATCGCGGCGAAATACTCCGGAATGCGCGCGTGGGTGTCGAAGCTGTCGATCGTGGAGAACCAGCGGGCGAAGGCGGGGCCCTGCTCGGGCAGATCGGTCGCCGAGCCGCCGCAGAGGATGCAGACGTCGACCTTATCGGCCCACGCCGGGGCGTTCGCGGCGGAGACCACGGGGACGCTGACGGGGATCGACTGCGGATCGCGGCGCGTAAAGACGCACACAAGCTCCATATCGGGGCACAGGGACAGCGCGGAGATGACGCCGCGGCCGAGATTGCCGTATCCGTTTACGGCTACGCGGATTTTCATGGAAAAATCATGCCTTTCCTTTGCAAGAGTTTGCCGGAGCGCGGGCAGACAGCGTCCGAAACGCCCCGGAGGGGGGGAGTTTTTCGGGTTATTATAACATACGGCGCATGAAAATACAATTCCCGCGCCGCAAAAAAATCAGGAATTCTGCCAGGCGCGGGCGACGTCGGCATAGCGGGTGACGCGTTCGGCGCATTCCCGGCGGTCGCTGCCGTGCAGGAGGATATAGGCGCGGATCTTCGGCTCGGTGCCGGAGGGACGCACGAGGAAGCGCGTGCCGTCGGCCATGTCGAAGCCGAGGACGTTCGAGCCCGCGGGCGTCATCGGCGCCTTTTCACCGCCGAGGCTGCGGATGCTGCCGTCGAGGTAGTCGCGCACGGCGACCGTCCGCACGCCGGCGATCTCGGCGGGCGGATTTTCGCGCAGGCCGTCCATCAGCGACTTCATGCGCGCGAGTCCGTCGACGCCGGGGAAGATCAGGTTGACGGTCTCGTCGATATAGAAGCCGTAGCGCTCGTAGAGCTGCTCGAGCGCGTCGCAGAGGGTCAGACCGCGGTTGTGGTACCACGCCGCCATCTCGACGAGCAGCATCGCGGCGGTCACGGCGTCCTTGTCGCGCGCGCCGTCGCCGACGAGGTAGCCGTAGCTCTCCTCGAAGGCGAGGATGAAGCGGTGGGAGCCGTCGGCCTCGAACTTGCCGATCTGCTCGGCGAGGAACTTGAAGCCGGTGAAGGTATCGGCGCAGTAGACGCCATTCTGCTCCGCGACGGTGCGCGCCATTTCGGTCGTGACGATCGTCTTGACGACGGCGGCGTTTGCAGGCAGCGTCCCGCGCTCGCGCCGCGCGCGGATGAGGAAGTCGAGTAGCAGGCAGCCGGTCTGGTTGCCGGTGATGGTGCGGTACTCCCCTGCCCGGTCGCGTACGACGATGCCGATGCGGTCGGCGTCGGGATCGGTGCCGAGGATGAGATCGACGTCGTTTTCCCGGGCGAGCGCGATGGAACCGGCGAATCCCTCGGGATCCTGCGGGTTCGGGCTCTTGACGGTGTGGAAGTCGGGGTCGGGCACGCTCTGGACGGGGTCGCAGAGCAGATGCTTCAATCCGATGCGGGAGAGGATCTCCGGCACGAGCTTGTAGCCGGTGCCGTGGAAGGGCGTGTAGACGATCTTGAGCGTATCGGCGGCGCGTTCGACCTCGTCGCGCGCGACGGACTGCGAAAGCGCGCAGGAGAGGAAGGCCTCGTCGGTGTCGCGGCCGAGGAAGGTGATAAGCCCCGCGCGCACGGCGTCGTCGAAGGGCACGGTCGCGGCACCTGTCAGGACGTCGACCTCGCGGATGGCGCGGGAAACGACGTCGGCCTCGGCGGGCGGAAGCTGCGCGCCGTCCTCCCAGTAGGCCTTGTAGCCGTTGTATTCTTTGGGATTGTGCGACGCGGTGATGTTGACGCCCGCGATGCAGTGATAGTGCCGCACGGCGAACGATAGCTCGGGCGTCGGGCGCATGGCGTCGAAGATCAGCACGCGGATGCCGGCGGCGGCGAGCACCTCGGCGGCGGCATGGGCGAATTCGGGGCTGCCGTGGCGGCAGTCGTAGCAGACGGCGACGCCGCGCGCCATCGTTTCGGCGCCGAGTCCCGCGATCAGGGAGGCGAGTCCCTGCGTCGCCTGGCGGACGGTGTAGAGGTTCATGCGGTTCGTGCCCATGCCGAGCACGCCGCGCAGTCCGGCGGTGCCGAACGACAGCGGCGCATAGAAGCGGTCGCGGATCTCGCGCTCGTCTCCGGCGATGGCGGCAAGCTCGGCGCGTTCGGCCTCGGAAAGCGCCGGGGAGGCAAGCCAGCGTTCGTATTCTTCGCGATATGTCATCGTCTCAAAGTATCTCCTTTGCGGTTATGATCATGGATAAGGATAGTATACACCGGAAAAAGGGGGTTGTAAATGCCGTTTTCGCAAAAATGCGCCGGAGCCTCCGGAAATTTGCGGGTGTTCTGCCCTTTGACGATGGGGAAAACGCCCGCCGGAGGGCGGGAGGGACTTGCGGGGACGCGGAAAATGTGGTATAGTAGCTTCAAAATGACGGCGGAGGGAGGAGACGAAGGCTTATGACGCGCAGGCATGTGGTTCTCGCGATTCTCGCGCATGTCGACGCCGGGAAGACGACGCTCGGCGAGCGGATCCTGTACCGGACCGGCGCGGTGCGCACGCTGGGGAGCGTCGACCGCGGCGACACCCATCTCGATGCCGACGCCGAGGAACGCGCGCGCGGCATCACCATCTACGCGACGGAGGCGCGGTTTTCCTGCGAAAACACGGATTTTACGCTGATCGATACGCCCGGACACGCCGATTTTGCCGCCGAGACGGTGCGCGCGCTGGCCGTGACCGACTGCGCCGTGCTGGTCGTCAGCGCACCCGCCGGGGTGCAGGGGCATACGCGCACGCTCTCCCGCATCCTCGCCTCCCTCGGCGTGCCGACCGTCGTGTTCGTCAACAAGACCGACCTGCCCTGCCCCGCGCGGGAGGAGACGCTTGCCGCCCTCGGCGAGCTCGGGAACGCGCTGGACTTTTCGGACTTCGCCGCCGCCGTGTCGCGCGGGAGCTTCCCCGACGCGCTGCGGGACGCGCTCAGCTTAAGCGACGACGCGCTGCTGGAGGCGTTCCTCGAGGATCGTGCGGATGCGGCGCGCTGCATGGCGTCCGCGCGGGAGCAGTTCGGCGCCCGCCGGGTGCTGCCGGTGCTGTTCGGCTCGGCGCGCGAGGGCACGGGCTGCGACGAGCTGCTCTTTCTGCTCGACCGGCTCGCCTCCTCTTCGTTTTCGACCGAGGGGGAAACGCCGTCGGGCGTGTGCTATAAGGTCGCGCGCGACGACCGGGGCACGCGGCTTGCGCTGTGCAGGCTTGCGTCGGGACGGCTGCGCGTGCGGGACGAGCTTCCGGGCGCGGGCAAGCTCACGGAGCTGCGCGTGTTCGACGGCGCGAGAGCCGCGCAGGTGGCGGAGGCAGGTCCGGGGATGCTCTTTGCGGCGGCGGGGGTCACGCTCGCGGCGGGAGAGGCGTTCGGCGGCTATGTGCCGCGGCCGGTCCCCGCGTCCGTGCCGTCGCTGTCCGCGCGGGTCTGCACGTCCTCGCCGGTGCGCGAGACGCTGTCCGCCCTGCGGCTTCTCGCGGACGAGGAGCCGTCCATGCGCGTGCGCTTTGACGAGAGCCTCGGACAGATCCGCGCCGAGGTCTGCGGCGAGATCCAGCTCGAGGTGCTCTCGTCCCGGCTCAAAAGCCGCTTCGGCATCGACGCGTCCTTTGCGGATCCGGACGTCGTGTACCGGGAGACGCTCGCGGAGCCGGTGATCGGACGCGGGCATTACGAGCCGCTGCGCCATTACGCGGAGGTGCATCTGCGGCTCGAGCCGGCGCCGCGCGGCGAGGGCATCACCTTCCGCTCGGCCGTGCACGCCGACGTCCTCGCGCAGTCGTGGCAGAACCTCGTGCGCACCCATGTGCTCGAGCGGACGCCGCGCGGGGTGCTGACGGGCTCCGACGTGACGGATCTCCGCGTCACGCTGCTCGCCGCGCGGGCGCATGAGAAGCACACCGAGGGCGGCGACTTCCGGGAAGCGACCTACCGCGCGATCCGGCAGGGGCTTCTGAAGGGAAAAAGCGTGCTTTTGGAGCCGTATACGGCGTTTTTCGTCGATGTGCCGGTCGAATACGGCGGACGGGTGCTCGCCGAGCTGCAAAAGCGCGGCGCGCGCTGCGATCCGCCCGAAAACCGGGGGGCTTCGCTGCGCATTGCCGGCCGTGCGCCCACTGCGAGGCTGTCGATGCTTTCCCGCGACCTCGCGTCGCTGACGCGCGGGCAGGCTTCCGCGTCTCTGAGCTTTGACGGCTGCGAGCCGGTGTCCGACCCGTCCGGCGCCGTCCGCGCGCGCGGCTACGACCCCTTCCGCGATCCGGAGGAGGACGGCAACTCCGTCTTCTGCGCGCACGGCGCGGGCTTCCTCGTGCCGTGGAACGAGGCGGACCGGTATATGCATCTGACCGACGAATGAATCGAGGCAAACGAAAATGACGAAAACCAACGCGATGCGGCTGCTCGACGCCGCGAACATCCCCTTTACGCTCTTTGAATACCCCTCGGACGACCCCAAGCAGACCGCCGAGGACGTCGCGCGCTATGTCGGGCTTCCGCCGGAGCAGGTGTTCAAGACGCTGACCGTGCGCGGCGAGAAGCGGGGCATCCTCGTGTTCTGTATCCCCGCGAACGCGTCCTTAAATCTTAAAAAAGCGGCGGCCGCGGCGGGGGACAAGAAGCTCGAGATGCTGCCGCAGAAGGAGCTTCTGGGCGCGACCGGCTATATCCACGGCGGCTGCTCCCCCATCGGCATGAAGAAGAAGTACCCGACCTATATCGACGAGACCTGCATCCTGTTCGACGAGATCACCGTCAGCGCGGGAGCGCGGGGCGCGCAGCTCCTGATCGGCGTCGACGCGCTGATCGGCTACGTCGGCGCGGAGGTCGCGGATGTGATCGACTGAAAAAAAGCTTTCTGCGGACGGCGCCCGCGGAAAGCTTTTTTGCTGTTGACAGGGAGAAAACAAGGTGATAAGATAACAATCGCGGCGGCTCGCGGACAGGCAGGCCGTCCGCAAAAGCCCCCCGCTTCGACGGACGCGGACGCTGCGGCCGGAAAAGCGGGCCTATGCTCCCTGGCCTTTCGGAGGTATCGTATCGGGTACCTCCTTTTTCCGTGCGGAAACGGGATGCGGGAAAGGATGGGAGGCAAGCGGCAGATCGGGAACACCACTTTCTGTCGCTATAGAAAAATAATGCGGGATTCGAAAGGAGAAAAACGATGAAGCAAGCATTAGACATCGCCGGAAGCGTTTCCGGTGAAGGCGTTGCGGCGTATCACACCCAGATGGAGGCGGCCCGGATGGGCATCGTCACCGAGCAGATGAAGGCGGTCGCGAAGAAGGAGTACCGCAGCGAAGAGGAGATCCGGGAGCTTGTGGCGAAGGGACA
>JAEDGJ010000129.1 GCA_016297585.1 Clostridiaceae bacterium | reverse complement strand
TGCTCTACCGCTCGACGCTGCCCGGCATCGTCACCTGCAACATGACGAACGTCACGGACATCGACGGCACCCGCGCCGAGGACTTAACGCGCGCCGAATGCGTCTGCCGCGAGCAGATGTGGGCGATCCTCGACTACCTGCGCGAGTACGTCCCGGGGTTCGAGCACTGCTACATCATCTCGTCCGCCTCGCTGATGGGCGTGCGCGAAACGCGGCATTTTGCAGGCCTGTACACGCTGACCGAAGAGGACATCCTCGCCGCCCGGCAGTTTCCGGACTGGGTGGTGCGCGGCGCGCACTTCAACTTCGACGTCCACAACCTCACGGGCGCGGGGCTCGACCCGACCGGCTCGCAGGCGCATTTTACGCAGGCGCAGGGCTATGACATCCCCTACGGCTGCCTCGTGCCGGAAAAGACCGACGGGCTGCTGCTCGCCGGACGCTGCATCTCGGGCACGCACCTCGCGCACTCGAACTTCCGCGTGATGCCCATCTGCGCGGCGCTCGGCGAGGCGGCGGGAACGGCGGCGGCGCTCGCCGCAGCCTCGGGCGTCGAGCCGCGCGCGCTGCCCGTCGGGGAAATTCAGAAAAGACTGCTCGGCTGACCCCCGATATAGGGGTCAAAAGCCCCGGGTTTTTGCGGCAATCCCCCGTTTTCACGGCAAAAATCGATTTTTGCGGCAAAAACATAAAGCGGCGCGGCTTCCCGGAAAACCGGAGAGCCGCGCCGTATGTCGTTACGCGGAAATTACTTCGTGTGACGGAAGAAATGGAAGCCGCCGAGGACCTCCGGGTCGCCCTTATCGTCGGCGAGGAGCTCCTTGTAGTTCAGCGCGCACTTCTTGTACGCTTCGGCGTACTGCTCGATGATCTCGGGCACATAGTGCTTGAACCACGGGATGTTGTAGGTGTGCTTGCCGATATCGACGGCGGGCTGCAGAGCCTTGTCGAGCTCGCGGACGTCGCGGTCGGCGTAGGCGATACGGGTGGGCTTGCCGACGCCGTAGACATCGGCGGTCTGGAACAGCGGATGGGTGTGCAGCGCGAGGTTGCAGCCGGGGGACGCCGGGGCGCCTTCGGCGGCGACGGCCTCGCAGAAGCGGGTGACGGACAGGCCGCCGAGCTCCTCCGGACGGTACAGACCCTTCGCGGCGTACCAGCCGGCCATGTTCGAACCGGTGCTCTCGTCGACGCGGTGCGCGCGCAGACCCGGAACGCCTTCGAGGAGATCCCAGAAGTAGTTCATCGCCTTCCGGATCTCGACGCAGCGCTCGTCGTAGTACTTGAGCTGGACGCGGCCGACGGCGCTGGAGAGCTGATGCATGCGGTACTTGTAGCCGCCGAACGGCAGTCCGACGTAGGGCGCGAGGTCGGGGCAGGTGATGGCCTTCGCGGTGAAGTGCTCGTAGTGGCCGAGCGCCATCGCGTGCTCATAGATCTCGCGGTTGTCCGTGACGAGGATACCGGCCTCGCCGATGGCCAGCGACTTGCCGGACATCAGGGACATCGCGGCGACGTCGCCGATGGTGCCGAGCTTGCGGCCCTTGTAGAGACCGCCCTGCGCGTGGGAAACGTCCTCGATGACCTTGAGTCCGTGCTTCTTCGCGATCTCCATGATCGGATCCATGTCGCAGGGATGGCCGAGGTAATGGACGCACATGATCGCCTTCGTGCGCGGGCCGATGCAGCGCTCGATGTCGTTCGGGTCGATGCACAGCGTGTCGGGATCGACGTTCGCGAAGACGACGGTCGCGCCGAGGGAGAACGCCTGAAGGCCGGAGGCCCAGTAGGTCACGTCGGGGCAGATGATCTCGTCGCCCGTGCGCACGCCGGCGCCGTACATGGCGGCCTGCAGGGACGCGGTGCCGGTGGAGAAGCCAAGCGCGTACTTGGTGCCGTTCCAGGCGGCGAATTCCTCTTCAAACTTCGTCGTGACGTCGGTGCCGGACATGCCGCCGCGGCGCAGGACTTCCAGACACGCGTCCTCGTCTTCCTTCGTGATGATCGGCCAGTCAAACATATTGCCCGCCGGGAGGGTGACCGCTTTCGGTCCGCCGAAGATAGCAAGATCAGACATCTTACTCCATACTCTCCTTTTTTCAAAGTCGTTCTGATGTGATTTGATAGGGCGCCGGACGCAGAGCTTTCCCGTTCCGGCGTGTTCAGCTTATCACAAACCCTCCGAAATTGCAAGCGTTTCGGCCGGAGTCCGTCGCAATGTATCAGTTTTTCGCCGGGAATGCGAACTGTCCCACTCTCGGCGCCCGGTTCGGTGCGTCTTTCCGGCAAAACGCATTTCCGGAGAGACTTTTCGTGCCGTCGGATGCGGCGGCACCGGTATAAGCTATGTGTGCGGGTGTGTTTGAGAATGGTTTTGTTTTTGGGGTTGCGATTGAGGTTAAGCTGAAATGAGATTACGATTATAGTTGGAATTATAATTAGGATGCGTCGCAATGCGGTTCTCTGCGAACGGATGCCGGCGCAGGAGAAAACGCCCCGGTTTTTGCGGGGAAAACGCCCGGATTCGGGAATTGTTCACAAATTGAGGTTGACAGCGCGCGGGGGATTCGCTATAATAGATGTTGAAATACTATATCACCAAAAAAAGAGGAGCAAGGGTTTGACTTATGGGCGACACATTTCTCGAGTACATCGTTAAAAAAGCGCCGGAGGCGAAGACCTCCCTTCTGAAGGTCGCGATCATCCTCGGCACCGTCTTCGTCTGCTACTTCGGCATGGTGTTCATCATGTCGTCCGAGACGCTGGCGCAGTTCGGCTCGATCTTCCTGCTGCTGATCTGCGGCATCGTCTACGGCGCGTACCGGCTGTTCACCTCCTTCAACCTCGAGTTTGAGTACATCGTCACGAACGGCGAGCTGGACGTCGACAAGATCATCGCGCGCCGCAGCCGCAAGCGTCTGTGCTCCCTGCGTCCCGTCGAGGTCGAGATCATGGCGCCCTACAACGACGAATACAAGAATCAGTACGACCGCGGCGAGTTCGCGCTGACCGTCGACGCGTCCTCGTCCAAATACGCGAAATCCCGCTGGTTCATCCTCGCCGACACCAAAAAATACGGCCGCGTGCGCCTTTTATGGGAGCCGACCGACAAGATGATTGAAAATATGCGCACCTATATGCCCCGAAAGGTCATGAAGGCGTGATCGCGGGGCTCGGCATCGATCTGTGCGATCCCGCGCGCGTCGCCCGCCTCTCCCCCGCCGCCCGCGCGCGCATCTTCACCCCCGCGGAGCTCTCCCACGCCTCAGGACGCGCCGAGACCCTCGCCGGCATCTTCGCCGCGAAGGAGTCCCTCGTCAAGGCGCTCCCCGGCATCGGGCTGATGACCGTGCTCCGCGAAACCGAAATCCGCTACGACGCCTCGGGCGCTCCCCGCGTCGCCGTCTCGGAGACTCTGGCGAAGCGCCTCGGTGCGGTTCGCCTTTTTGTCAGTATTACCCATGACGCAGGACTTGCCGCCGCAGTTGTCGTTGCAGAAGCAACGACCGTCGTTGAGACACCGGCTGCGGAGACAACGCCCGGCGAAAACGGGTAAGGAAAACAGGAGTACTCTCAAAAAACCATGAAAGTATGTACCGCCGCCGCGATCCGCGAGATCGAGCGGGTCGCCATCGAAGAACGCGGCATTCCCTCTTTAACGCTGATGGAGCGCGCCGCCTCCGCCGTCCGCGACGCGGTAAAGCAGTCCGGACGCAAAAGGATCGTCCTCCTGTGCGGACAGGGCAAAAACGGCGGCGACGGCTTCGCCGCGGCGAAAATGCTCGCCGACGCGGGGCTCTCCGTCACCGTCTACTCCCTCGGCGATCCGTCCCGCCGCGCGCCCGAGACCGCGCACTATGCCGCGCTCTACGCAGGCGAGGTGCGCACCGCTCCCGACGACGGGATCCTCCGCGCCGAGGTCATCGTCGACGCGCTCTTCGGCGTCGGCTTCCACGGCGCGCTGGAGGGCGATTTCCGCGCCGCCGTCGAGCTTGCAAACCGCCGCCGCGGTCCTGCCTCTCCGCTGCGCATCGCGGTCGACGTCCCCTCCGGCGTCAACGCCGATACCGGAGAGGTGCAGGGAGAGGCCTTTGACGCCGCGCTGACCGTGACGTTCACGCTGCCGAAGGCGGGGCTTTATCTGCTGCCCGGCGCACTGTACGCGGGACGCGTCGTCACCGCCTCCGTCGGCATTCCGCTCGAGCTTCTCGCCGACGTGCGCGCGCCGTTCGGCACCATCGACCGGATGATGGCGGACGCCGTCATGCCCGTGCGCCGCCCGGACGCCCACAAGGGCAATTTCGGACGCCTGCTCGTCGTCGGAGGCTGCGCCGACTATCCCGGCGCCGTCGCCTTCGCCGCAAACGCCGCCGTGCGCACCGGCGCGGGACTCGTGACCGCCGCCGTTCCCGCGGGGCTCTATCCGATCGTCGCCCCGAAATTCGCCGAGGCGATGCCCCGCCGGATGCCCGAGGACGCCGCCGGACGCTTCTCGCCCGAAGCGCTGCCGGGGCTTTTGACGCTGCAGGACGCGTCCCAGGCCGTCGTGCTCGGCCCCGGGCTCGGACGCTCCGACGCGCTGACCGCACTGGTCCCGGCGCTGCTCGCGCCCGGCAAATGCCCCGTCGTCGTCGACGCGGACGGCATATTCGCGCTCGCCGCGCATATGGATGTGTTACAGACTCTGTCCCGCGCGGTTATCCTGACCCCCCACGACGGCGAATTTGCCCGCCTTGCCCGCGTGACCCCGCCTTCCGGCGGCATGGAACGCGTCGCGTGCGCCCGGGAATTTGCCGTATCCCGCCGCTGCCTCCTCGTCCTCAAGGGCCACCGCACCATCGTCGCCTCCCCGGACGGCCATGTGTACGTCAACACGACCGGCAACCCCGGCATGGCGCGCGGCGGCTCCGGCGACGTCCTCGCCGGCATGATCGGCGCGCTGCTCGCGCAAGGCCTCTCCCCCGTCCATGCCGCCGTCCTCGGCGTCTATTTCCACGGCGCGGCGGGCGACCTCTGCGCCAACACCATCGGCGAGTACGGGATGACCCCCACGGACATGATCGCGCGCATCCCCGCCGTCCTGAAGCGCTATAACGGCAGAGTCTGGTAACATTTTTGCTGCCGGAGGCGTCTTTTATGACCCGATCCGCCCTCGCTCTGCCCTTTTTCGCCGCATTTTGCCTGCTTTTTTCCTCCTGCGCCGCGGGATCCGCCGCATCGCGCGCCGCGTCCGACATTCCGGGGCTTTTCGCCTCCGCGACCGGCTTTACAGCGCAGGTCGCGGCGACCGTCAGCCGGGGGGCGGCCGAAAACGACTTCACCCTCGCCTGGACCCTCTCCCCCTCGGGCAGCACCGTCGAGGTGCTCTCCCCCGCGTCCGTCGCGGGCATCCGCGCGGAGATCACCCCCGACGCCCGCACCCTCTCCTACGACGGCGCGGCGCTTTCCCTGCCGGACGCCGTCTCTCCGATCGGGCTTCTGCCCGTGCTCGCGGACGTCTGGCGCGGCGCCTGCACCGAGTACGCGTCCGAGCCGGGCGGCGTGACGCTCGTCTACTTCGAGACCCTCGACGGACACGGCTATGAGCTGCGCACGCGCTTCGATGCGTCGACGCTGCGTCCTCTCTCCGCCGCCGTTTTCGCCGACGGCGTGCGCGTCGCGGTCTATACCTTCGAAACCTTCGCTTTTTCCTCCGACTAAAGCCACATTATACATATAAGGGAAGCGTATCGATATGGAAACCCATGCGCTGGCGTATGCCGCCGTCAGCCGCTCCGCACTGCTCGGCAACTACCGCCGTTTCCGCCGCATGATCCCCGCGGACGTCCGCCTGCTCACGCTGATGAAGGCCGACGCCTACGGTCACGGCGCGGTCTGGGCGGCGCGTCTGCTCGAGGCGGAGGGCTGCGATTTCTTCGGCGTCGCGACCGCCGGGGAAGCGCTCGAGCTGCGCGAGGCCGGGATCCGCACCCCCATCCTCGTCCTCGGCTATACCCCCGCGTCCGACATCCCCGCCCTCGCCCGTGCGCACGTCTCGCAGTGCGTCCCCGATCTCGACGCCGCACGCGAATACAACGCCGCGCTTGCGAGCGCTTCGCTTGCCGCCGCCGGGTCGGAGCTGACCCTCGCCGTCCACGCGGCGCTTGACACCGGCATGGCGCGCTACGGGCTCGACGCGCGCGACCCCGACGCCGCCGTCCGCGCGCTGACGCGCATCGCGGCGCTCCCGCAGCTGGCGCTCGAGGGCGTCTTTACCCACTTCGCCGACGCGGACAACCCCGCGGACGCCTATACCGCCGTGCAGGAGCCGCGCTTCGAGACCGTCGTGCGCCGCGCAAGGGCGCTCGGCGTGCGCATCCCGATCGCCCACTGCGAAAACAGCGCCGCGATGATCAAGTACGACGGCTTCCGCTTCGACATGACCCGGCTCGGCATCTCCCTTTACGGCATCGCGCCGTCCGACCCGACGCCCCTCCCGGACGGCATCAAGCCCGTCATGTCGCTCCACACCACCGTCGTGCAGGTGCGCGAGCTTTCCGCGGGCGAGAGCGTCAGCTACGGCCGCCGCTTCGTCACCTCGCGTCCGTCCCGCATCGCGGTGCTGCGCATCGGCTACGGCGACGGCCTGCCGCGCGCGCTGACGAACCGCGGCCGGATGCTCGTGCGCGGGCAGTTCGCCCCGATGGTCGGCACCGTCTGCATGGACGCCTGCATGCTCGACGTCACGGACATCCCCGGCGTGCAGCGCGGCGACGACGTCATCGTCTTCGGCTCCGACGGC
>JAEDGJ010000128.1 GCA_016297585.1 Clostridiaceae bacterium | reverse complement strand
CTCGCGGCCGGCCTTGTAGCCGTCGACGGTGTAGAACTTGATGTTGTTCTTTGCGATGTGGCGCTTCGCGGCGGCCGGCAGATGCTCGGAGAGCTCTTCGTCCGTCCAGTGCGTGTTGAGCAGGAAGGAACCGCCGGGCTTGACGTCCTGAACGATCTCATAGGTGCCCATGTACGCCGGGTTATGGCACGCGACGAAGTCGGCCTTCGTCACATAGTAGGTGGACTTGATCGGCACGTCGCCGAAACGCAGATGGGAGATGGTCAGACCGCCGGACTTCTTGGAGTCGTACTCGAAATACGCCTGCGCATACTTCTTGACGCCGCCGATGATCTTGATGGAGTTCTTGTTCGCGCCGACAGTGCCGTCGGAGCCGAGACCCCAGAACTTACAGGAGACGATGCCCTTGGCGGTAACGTCGGGATTCTCGTCGATCGGCAGGGACAGATGGGTGACATCGTCCTCGATACCGACGGTGAAGTGATCCTTCGGCTCGTCCTTCTGGATGTTGCGGTAGGCGGCGACGATGCAGCCCGGGGTGACATCCTTGGAGCCGAGGCCGTAGCGTCCGCCGACGACCTGGATATTGCGGCCGGAGGTGGCGACGGCAGCCTGCACGTCGAGGTAGAGCGGCTCGCCGAGCGCGCCGGGCTCCTTCGTGCGGTCCAGAACGGCGATCTTCTTACAGGTCGCGGGGATCGCGGCAAGCAGCTTGTCCGCGCGGAACGGACGGTACAGGCGGACCTTGACAAGGCCGACCTTCTCGCCCTTGGCGGTCAGGTAGTCGACGACTTCCTCGGCGGCGTCGTTGACGGAACCCATCGCGATGAGGACGTACTCCGCATCGGGCGCGCCGTAGTAATTGAAGAGCTGGTAGTTGGTGCCGATCTTGGCATTGACCTTCGCCATGTACTCTTCGACGATCTCCGGAACGGCGTCGTAGTAGGGGTTGGACGCCTCGCGGGCCTGGAAGAAGATGTCGGGGTTCTGCGCGGTGCCGTGGAGAACCGGATGCTCCGGATTCAGCGCGCGCTCACGGAACGCACGGACGGCGTCCATGTCGACCATCTCGGCGAGATCCGCGTAGTCCCAGATCTCGATGTTCTGCATCTCGTGGGAGGTGCGGAAGCCGTCGAAGAAGTGGAGGAACGGCACGCGGCCCTTGATCGCGGCCAGATGCGCGACGGCGGCGAGATCCATCGATTCCTGCGGGTTCGTGGACGCGAGCATGGCAAAGCCGGTCTGGCGGCAGGCCATGACGTCGGAATGATCGCCGAAGATGGACAGCGCGTGGGAAGCCAGCGCACGGGCGGAGACGTGGAAGACGCCGGGCAGCAGTTCGCCGGCGATCTTATACATATTCGGGATCATCAGAAGAAGACCCTGGGAAGCGGTGAAGGTGGTCGTCAGCGCGCCGGCGGAAAGGGAGCCGTGCACCGCGCCGGCAGCACCGGCCTCGGACTGCATCTCGGAGACCTTGACCTGCTGGCCGAAGATATTTTTCTGACCGCCGGCAGACCACTTATCAACGTAGTCGGCCATCGGGGACGACGGGGTGATCGGGTAGATGCCCGCAACCTCGGTAAACGCATATGCTGCATGCGCTGCCGCGGTGTTGCCGTCCATGGTTTTCATTTTACGAGCCATGAGAATCCTCCTTGGTAGTATATAAATACAAATCTTCGCTTGTATCCTGCTTAGTTTACCACTTTTTCTTCCCCTTGTAAAGAGGGAATTGTAAATTCGCGATTTTTTGTTGAATTTTTAGTCGTTTTTGGAAGTTTTGGCGGCGACGAGGCGCTCGGTATCCATCGCGATCATCAATTCCTCGTTCGTCGCGATGACGAAGGTGCGCACGCGCGCGCCGGGCGCGGTGATCTCGAGCTCCTCCGCGCGGTCCGGGTTGAGGTTCTTTTCCCGGTCGATCTCGACGCCCATGAAGCCGAGCGTGTCCGTCACATGCTCGCGCAGCGCGGCGTTGTTCTCACCGATGCCGGCGGTGAACACCAGCGCGTCGACGCGTCCCATTTCGGCGGCATACGCGCCGATATAGTGGCGGATCGTATGGATGAGGATGTCGCGCGCGAGGACGGCGCGCTCGTTGCCCGCGTCGGCGGCGGCGTTGACGTCGCGGAAGTCGGAGGAAAGGCCGGAAACGCCGAGGAGTCCGGATTCCTTATTGAGGATCTGATCGACGACATAGGTCGGGCTCTTGCCCGTCTTTTCGCAGAGGGTGCTGACGACCGCCGGGTCGATCGCGCCGGAGCGGGTGCCCATTTCGACGCCGTCCAGCGGGGTCAGGCCCATCGACGTGTCAAAGCACTTTCCGCCGCGCACGGCGCACAGGGACGAGCCGTTGCCGAGGTGGCAGACGATGATGTTGTGATCCGCGGGGTCTCCGCCGAGGATCTCCGCGCAGCGTCCCGAGACGTAGCGGTGGGAGGTGCCGTGGAAGCCGTAGCGGCGGATCGCATACTTTTCGTAGAACTCATAGGGGATCGGATAGATGTACGAGCTTTTCGGCATGGACTGATGGAAGGCGGTGTCGAAGACGGCCACCTGCGGCACGCCCGGCATGACGGCGGCGCAGGCGCGGATGCCCATCAGATTCGCGGGGTTATGGAGCGGTCCGAGCGGAATGCACTTTTCGATCGCCCCGATGACGGCGTCGTCGATCACGACGCTCTCGGAGAACCACTGGCCGCCGTGGAGCACGCGATGGCCGACCGCGCCGATCTGGGACATGTCGGAGAGCACGCCGTACTGCGGATCGGTGAGCTTGTCGACGACGAGCTTCGCCGCGAAGGTATGATCGGGGATGTCGATGTCGAATTCGAGCTTCTCGCGTCCCGCGGCGGTGTGGCGCATATGTCCGCCCTTACCGATGCGTTCGCACAGACCCTTGGCCATGACCTTCCGGGTATCCATATCGAACAGCTGATACTTCAGAGACGAGCTGCCGCCGTTGATAACCAAAATGTACATTTTATCCATTCCTCCGTATCGGTCTCATTTCTTCTTATTCTACACAATCCGCGCGAAAAAAGCAAGAGGATTTCCCCGAGTTTTTGACGTCATTTTTTAGCAGACCGGCACCGCGCCCGTCAAAACGCCTCTTGAACCTCTCCGTGCTCTGTGATATGATACATTTGCCGCAAAAAAGACGAAAAAGGCATTCACAAGGAGGAACGCAGCATGAGAACTCTTCCCTCAAGACAGGTGCATCTGGATTTTCACACCTCTCCGCATATCCCCGGCGTGGGAAGCCGCTTCGACAAGGCGCAGTTTCAGGCCGCACTGAAGGAAGGAAACGTCAATTCGATCACCGTTTTCGCCAAATGCCACCACGGCTACTGCTATTACCCCACGCGCGTGGGAACGCAGCACCCGACGATGAAGCCCGGCTTCGATCTGACCGGCGCGATGGCGGACGCCGCGCACGAGATCGGTGTCGCCGCGCCCCTCTACATCACCACCGGCTTTTCGGCGCTGGACGCCGAGGAGCATCCGGAGTGGCTCATGCTCGACCGGGACGGCCGGCCGTTTTCCACCGGGACTCTCTCCTGCGCCGATCCCGACGCGCCCCTTCCCGACTGCACCTGGGCGCACCTCTGCCTCAGCGGCGATTACGCGCGCCACATCTACGACCTCACACGCGAGATCTGTGACCGCTACCCCGTCGTGGACGGCCTGTTCTACGACATCGTGTTCTTGAATCACGTCTGCTACTGCCCGAACTGCGTCGCGGGAATGCGCGCGGAGGGGCTGGATCCCGACTCGGACGCCGACGCGGAGGAGTACTACCGCCGCCAGCGCCTGCGCTTCATGGCCGAATGCACGCGCATCCTGCACGAAAAGCATCCCGAAGCGACGATCTTCTTCAACGGCGGCGCGGATATCTACCATCCCGAATATCTGGAAGGCCAGTCGCATTTTGAGCTGGAGGATCTGCCGACGGCGTGGGGCGGCTACAACAAGATGCCGCCGCGCGCGAGCTTCATGCGGCGCTACCCCAAGGAATACCTCGGCATGACCGGCAAGTTCCACACGATCTGGGGCGAATTCGGCGGCTACAAGAACCCCGACGCCCTCCGGTACGAGGTGCTGACGATGGCCATGTACGGCGCGAAGTGCAGCGTGGGCGATCAGCTCCCGCCGAACGGGCAGATGGATATGGAGACCTACCGCATCATCGGCCGCGCCTACCGCGCGCTCGAGGCGATCGAGCCGTGGGCGTATCCGGCGCAGTCGACGGCAGACTTAGGCGTCTATCTGTCCGGAGACCGGGCATCCGACGAGGGGCTTCACAATATGCTGCTCGAGGGGCACCTCGATTTCGACGTCATCAGCCCCGGCGACAGCCTCGACCGCTTCCGGGCGCTGATCCTGCCCGACTGCACGGCGCTCTCCGATGCGGAAGCGGCGCGCATCCGGGACTTTGCCGCACGGGGCGGCGCGGTGCTCTTCAGCGGCACGAGCGCCGTCCGGGACGGCCGCTTCCAGCTGGATCCCGGCGCGGATTACCTCGGACACGCCGCCTGCCGGCTGGATTACTTCCGCCCGGGCGCTTCCCTGCGTCTGCCCTTCGGCAACGCGCCGTTTCTCTGCAACCGCGCGGGCGAGCGCACCCGCGTGACCGATGGCGAGGTGCTGGCCGAGGTGTACGAGCCGTGGTTCGACCGCACCGCGGCGCATTACTGCTCCCACAAGAACACGCCCTACCGGGACGAGCCCGCCGCGCATCCTGCGGCGGTGCGCCGGGGAAACATCGTCTATCTGGCGCATCCGCTGTGCGCCCTGTATAAGCAGGACGGCGCGCAGGTGCACCGCGAGGCATTCCTCCGCGCGCTGCGTCTGATCTACCGGCCGCTCTGCCGCGTGAGCCTGCCCAGTCAGGGGCGCGTGCGCCTGACCTATCAGAGCGCGCAGGACCGCTATGTGCTCCATACCGCCTACGCCAGTCCGATCCAGCGCGGCTGGGCCTCGGTCATCGAGGACATCGTGCCGCTGTATCAGGTGCGCGCGGAGATCGATCTGCCGCGTCCGGCCGTGCGCGTCCGGCTCGTCCCCTCGCTGGAGGAGCTGCCCTTCGAGCAGACGGACGGCTGCCTGCGCTTTGCCATCCCCTGCGTAAACGGCCATCAGGCCGTCGAGATCGACGTCGAATAAACGCTCTGCCTCCCCGCCGCGTCCTCCGCAAAACGGCAGGGAGGCGTCTTTTATGCAAAAAATCGCGCCGCCGCGCGGACAGACGGAGCGTTGGGCGCATATTTTCCCGCCTTTGCGGGGATGATTTTCCCGTAAAGGAAGGTGTAGCCTTATGAAAACCACGGAAATTCTCCGGGTACGGGCGCGCGAGATCCTCGATTCCCGCGCCAATCCCACCGTTTCGGCGACCGTCACCGTCCGGCGCGGCCTGCAGGAATACGAGGGCGCCGCGGCGGTTCCCTCCGGCGCGTCGACCGGCGAGCACGAGGCCCGCGAGCTGCGCGACGGCAACGAATCCCGCTACCACGGCCGCGGCGTGCTGACCGCCTGCGCCCACGTCAACGGGGAGATCAACGCCGCGCTGCGCGGCTGCGACGCCGCCGCACAGGAGCACGTCGACGCCCGCCTGCGCGCGCTGGACGGCACGGACGATCTCTCCCGGCTCGGCGCCAACGCCGTGCTCGCGGTCTCCCTCGCAGCCGCCCGCGCCGCCGCGAACGCCTACGGACTGCCGCTGTACCGCTATCTCGGCGGGACGGGCGCCTGCACGCTGCCGGTGCCGATGATGAACATCCTCAACGGCGGCGCGCACGCCGCAAACAACCTCGACATCCAGGAGTTCATGATCGTCCCCACGCGCGAGGGCGCGACGTTTGCCGAACGGCTGCGGATGTGCGCGGAGGTCTACCACGCGCTGCGCGGCGTGCTCGTCTCGCGCGGGCTTTCCGCGGGCATCGGCGACGAAGGCGGCTTTGCGCCGAACCTGCGCACACCCGCCGACGCCTGCGGGCTGATCCTGGAGGCCATCGGGCTCGCGGGCTACACGGCCGGAGAGTCCGGGGACTTCGCGCTGGCTCTCGACGCGGCGGCTTCCGAATGGGTCACGGAGGACGGCGCGTACCGGATGCCCAAAATCCGCCGCGATTTCACGCCCAAGCAGCTCTCGTCCTACTGGAAAAGCCTCTGCGGGCGCTTTCCGATTATTTCCATTGAGGATCCGTTCGGCGAAAACGACTGGGAATCCTGGGCGGCGCTGACGCGTTCCTCGGGACGCCGCCTCCAGCTCGTCGGCGACGATCTTTTCGTCACGAACGCAGGCCGCATCCGGCAGGGCATCGAGCTCGGCGCGGCGAATGCCGTCCTCATCAAGCCGAATCAGATCGGCACGCTTTCCGACACCTTCGGCGCGATCGAAACGGCCAAAACGCACGGATACCGCGTAATTCTGTCCCATAGAAGCGGCGAGACGGAGGACAGCTTTCTCGCGGATCTCGCGGTGGCGGCGGGCGCGGGACAGATCAAAACCGGCGCGCCCGCGAGAGGCGAACGGACGGCAAAATACAACCGCCTGCTCGCCATTGAGGACGAGCTTTTATACCCCGCGCACCTGAACTGACGAGCCCTCCCGTCGGGCCCGTATGCAGCGATTACCAAAATTTTTGCATTGATTGTTACCGTTTTCCCGTATAAAATGGAAACACCGGCAAAAAAACGACGCCGGAATCCCATTTTGTACGAAAGGATGACTCAAAACACTCATGACTCGAATATCGCTTCGGAACAAAAAAGCCCTGCGCCACGGCGCATGCGCCGTTCACGTCGCCCGCGCCGCCCACGTCGC
>JAEDGJ010000007.1 GCA_016297585.1 Clostridiaceae bacterium | reverse complement strand
CCGAAGTAACGCGCGAGCAGACCCGTGAACGCGCGGCCGTGACGGGCTTCGTCCTTGGCCATCTCGTGGACGGTGTCATGGATCGCGTCGAGGTTCAGCTCTTTGGCGAGCTTGGCAAGCTCCAGCTTGCCGGAGGTCGCGCCGTTCTCGGCTTCCGCACGCAGCTCGAGGTTCTTCTTCGTGCTGTCGGTGACGACTTCGCCCAGGAGCTCCGCGAACTTCGCCGCATGCTCGGCTTCCTCGTGCGCCGCGAGCTTATAGAACGCGCCGACTTCCGGATAACCCTCGCGCTCCGCAACGCGCGCCATCGCCAGATACATACCGACCTCGGTGCACTCGCCGTTGAAGTTCGCACGCAGACCCTCGATCACGCGCTCGTCAACGCCCTTCGCGATGCCGACGACATGGTCGCAAGCCCAGGTGACTTCACCCTTCTGCTCCACAAACTTGGAAGCCGGCGCCTTGCACTGCGGGCACTGTTCCGGCGGATTCTCGCCTTCATATACATAACCGCAAATCGAGCAAACCCACTTTTTCATATACAAATCCTCCTGTAAAAGATTTTTTGGCCTAGGTATGATAATATGATACCATAACGGTGTATATTCCGCAATAGGTATTTTTCACAATGTGGTATATTTTTCTTTTCCGAAATCGGTCATTTTGCCGGTTACAGCAGATAGCCGATATAGGGCGCCGCGATGACGGAGATGATGCCCGCCGTCGCAATGGCGAGCCCCGCCATCGAGCCCTCGACCTCGCCCGCCTCGAGCGCGCAGGAGGTGCCGATGGCGTGCGCCGCGGTGCCCATCGCAAGCCCGACGGCAACGGGCTCCCGGATGCGGAACAGGCGGCAGGCGATCAGCCCGAAGGTCGCGCCGGTAATGCCGGTGATGGTCACGGAGAAGATCGTCAGCTCGGGCATCCCGCCGAATTCGGCGGTCACGCCGAGCGCGATGGCGCTGGTGACGGATTTCGTCAGAATGGAGCGGAACACGTCGGGATTCAGGCGTGTGAGTACGGAAAACGCGAAGATGAAGAGCATCGCGGACAGCGCGCCGCACGCGCAGGAGACAAGAATCAGCCACCAGTTGCGCTTGAGCACCTGCACCTGCCGGTAGAGCGGCACGGCGAGCGCCACCGTCGTGGGGCCGAGCAGGAACGAGACGATCTGCGCGCTCTCATAGTATGCGTCGTAATCGACGCGGCATACCAGCAGGATCGCGACGATGACGACCATCGCGAACACCATCGGGTTCAGCGCCCGGATGCCGGTCTTTTTCGTGACCCAGCGTCCCGCAAAGAAGGCCGCCAGCGTCAGGATCAGTCCGAAATAGGAGCAGGACTGCACTATATTGACTACCGTTTCCACGTCACACATTCTCCCCGCAGTATCTGCGCATGAAATCGAGGATCAGCCCCGCGTATACGGGGTTGCCCCAGACGTCCGTCTCTTTTCCAAACGAGCAGTGCGTGCCGTGCAGCACGCGGAAATCGACCCGGTCCATGTCAAACTCCATGTGCGCAAGCGTCGCGACGAGCAGCTCGTTCTGCGTCCTTCGGTTCGTGATGTCGTCGTCGGAGACGAGGATCTGCATCGGCGGCACGCAAAGCCCCGGAACGACATGGAACAGCGGCGCCGTTTCGTCGACGATGACGCGCCTCGGGTCCTCTCCCGCGTACTTCAGCACGTTGAAGTGCTTCGTCGGCTGCGCGGAGCCGAACAGATACCCCGCGACGTCTGCGTTGGACAGCCCGTGCCGCGCAAGCCACGACGGATCGAAGCAGAGCATCATCGACAGGTACGCGCCGGCGGAGAGCCCTCCGATATAGACGCGTCCGGAGCCGCCGAATGAGGCGATTTCCCGCTTGACCCATGCGGCGCACGCCGCCGCGTCCTCGATGAAATCGGGATAGCGCGCATCGGGAAACATCCGGTAGTCGGGAGACACCGTCGCGATGCCCATCCGCGCGAGCGCGCGGGCGTTTTCGCGGATGCCCTCGTCCCGGCGTCCGCCGTTTTCCAGTCCGCCGCCGTGGATCATCACGACCGTGGTAAAATCCCGTTTCCCCTCGGGCAGGTACAGCTCCAGCAGGCAGGGCGCTTCCTCCGCGTAGCGGATGTCAGACACGGTTTTCATGCGGATTCTCCTTTTCCGGCCCACCGCGGCGCCGTGACCAGCGCGGCGGCCAGTCCCCAGAACAGCGCCATCATATAGGGCTCCTCGAAGATGTTCTCAAACAGGCAGTGCATCATCACGCCGAACAGACCGGAGAGGATGCCGGCCGCCAGCGGCGAAAGCTTCGTATGCAGCGTCCGGCCATAAGCGCGCAGTCCCTGCCACAGCAGCGCCGCCATCAGGAACACGAACGCGATGATGCCGGGATAGCCCATCTCGACCGCGATCTTCAGGTAATAGTTGTCGAGATAGAAGTACTGGAACTCCTCCGTGACCTCGAGATACTGGTTCTGCATCGCGACCGCGCCGCCGAAGCGCCCGAGTCCGAAGCCAAGCCACGGATTGGCCGCCAGAAGCTCTCTTCCGAGCGCCCAGCGCATCGAGCGGCCTCCGACGGCCGACGCCGCCGCGAAGTCGTCCGTAAACAGGAACTGGATCCGGCTGAGGATGCTCGGCACAAACAGCGCGCCGGAAACGCCGATGCCGAGGAGCGCGAAGATCTTCCGGTCATACAGGATGGCAAACATCAGCACCGCGCAGACCATGCCGACCCACGCGCCCTTGGAATATGTCGCGAGCAGCGCCAGCATCTCCACGCCGACCGCCCCCCACGCGCAGAGCTTCCAGAAGGGCTTTTTCGCCGTATAGGCAAAGCCCGCGAACAGCGGCGCCGTCAGCACGAAGTACGCGCCGAGGATGTTGGGGCTGCCGGTGATGGAAAAGGCGCGGGTGCGCACGTCCGCCTCGGTCTGCGTCGTCCAGGAATCGGGGATCGGCACGGCGGCGATGAACTGGTAGATGCCGTGCAGCGCCATCGCAAGCCCCACCGCCGCGATGCCGCCGCAGAGCGCCCGCACGTCGCCTTCATTGCGCAGCAGCCGCGCCATGACGAAAAACCAGAGCATATACTGCACCGTCGCGCGCAGTCCCGCGACCGCGATGGACGGCACCGGGGCGTTGACGCACATCAGGAAAAAGCCGAGGCAGCAAAACAGCAGAATCGGCATATCGAGCGCCGTCACATGCGGTCTGCCGTCCCATTCCCGTTCGGAAACGCGCAGCCAGACCACATATACGCACGCCGCAAGGAAAAACAGCTCATCCCATACCGATGCCAGCACGGAAACGGACAGAATGTCGCGCAGCAGCCAGTCGACCGGCAGGTAGAGGGAGAAAAAGACGATCACCAGCCTGTGGAAATCCATTTTGGCCGCCGTCCACGCCTTATAGAGCAGCGAGCCGTAAAACAAGCGGTGAAAAAAGCGCTTTACGGCGCTTCCCGCGCGGTACAGCACCGACGCGTGCAGCGCCGGCAGCAGCCACAGGCCGCAGCGGTTCAGAAACCGGTGCAGCGCGGCAAAGCTCCGTCCGTAGAGGGAGGCTTCCACGCCTCCCTCCCGGCGGACAAAGGCCTCCCAGCCGCGCCGGATGCGGCTTTCCGGGTAGCTTTTCCGGAAAGCCGCCGCCATGCGGCCGAGCACGCTGTTTTCATACAGCGCCGCGCTGTTGTCCCGGAGCCACCGGAACGCGCGCGCGGCGGCGCATTCGGAGAAGACCGTCATTCGACCACCACCGAATCGACGAGCACGCTCATTTCAAACGTGCGGGTCTTCAGGGTAAACGTCCTTCCCGCGCGCACCTCCTGCGTCCCGATCTTGAGGATCGCCGCGTTCTTGGCAACCTGGCTCTCCACGGTGATCAGCACGTCGCGGCGCGTCGGGTACTCGACCTCGACGGGCGTTCCGTCGGCGGTGACCTCCTGCGTGATATACGGTTCATAGGATACGCCGGTGATCTTTGCGCCGTCGACGTAGCCCGTACCCATGACGAGCGTCTCCCCGACGAGGTCGTTGTTCTCGAGCCACTTCAGGGTATAGTCGTACGCGCCGCGGATGCGGAACGTGGACGTCATCGTCGTCGTAGGCGCGACCGCCTCCTCAACCTTCGGCCCGAGAAGCTTCCAGCCGACGCCGGCCGCCACCAGCAGCACCAGCAGCAGGCACACCAGATCGACCAGATTGATAATACCGAACAGTTTTCCCTTTTCGTTGATGATTTTCATGCGGTATCCTTTCTAAAAAGCCGGATTTTCCCGAGCGGTTCGGGTTTTATCGGATGATATACGCCTCGTAATCCCCGACACGCGGCAGCGTAAACGAGCAGCCGTCGGCCTCCGGCGCGAAATCCGCGGGGACGCAGCCGGTTCTCGCCTCGATCGCCTGCGCGGGCCGTCCGAGATGCAGCCTGACGTGTACGCCGTCGATCGGAATGAGCTTCTGGATCGGGCGTTCCATCGCGCCGGTCGCGTTGATGAGGTGGAGAATGAACTCGTTTTCCTTACGGCGCAGCACGAATTCGACGCTCGAGGGCGCGTCCGTCTCGACCAGCGGCGCGCTCATATGGGCAACCGCGTCGGCGACCATGCGCTGGGCGTCGGGATTGCCGCTGCCCGCGAAGAATTCGCCGAGCATACCGGCAAAGAAGACGCTCTCGCCCTTGCCGCAGCGGTTCAGCAGGATCGCGGGGAACCACTCGTCCGGCAGCGAGGTATAGCGGCTCGCCATCTGCACGCAGTATTCGGCCGCCACCTGCGCGCCCTCCGCCGGCTCGACGCGCAGCGCGGCGTTCGCGGACGGCGTCAGCTTCCAGGACAGGTGCTCGGTCACATAGGTATCGCGGTCGCTGCGCTGATAGCCGCCGCCGTAGAGCGTCCACGCCACGCGGTCCTCGACCTTCCCGATGCCCTGCACGTCCGCGAGCTTCGGCCCGGTCTCCCGTCCCCACTCGTCAAAGCAGCCGGTGTCTCCGGTGGAAATCAGCTTTCCGCCGCGCTCGACAAACGCCCGGACGGCGTCCGCCTGCGCCTGCGTCATGCAGGCGACCGTCGGCAGCAGCACCAGCTCATACCGGTCAAGCGAACCGTCCGTCAGGCTCTGCTCGTCGATCACGTCGAACTGGACGTGCTCGCGGGTGAGGATCTCGAAGAAGCCGCGGAACGCCGCCGTATGGTCGCCGCGGGTCGCGTCCCGGTGCAGCTGGGCCGCCTTCGTGAAGTCGGACTTTTCCACGCTCGAGGCGTAGTAGTTCGCGCTGGGCTGGGACCAGACGAGGGCGACGCGCGCCTCCTGCTTCGAGCCGTGATAGAGATCGGGGTTGGCCGTAAGGAAGCGGTTCCACTCCACCGCGCGCGCGCCTCCGGGGGTCTCCATCTGCGGGATCGCGCCGTGGATGCCGTACCAGACGTTCGCGCCGTGCGCAACGGTCTGCGCGTAGTAGAGGCCGGTCTCCGCCGCGGTGTGCATATAGTACGACCAGGGCTTGGAGTCGCCCGCGGTAAAGATCACGGCGGGCTTGCCCTGCCCCTGCGTCGCAAGGAGCTTTGCCTGCGCGCTGATCGTCCAGATGGGCGTATTCCGGTTGACCCAGACAAAGCCGCCCTCGGAGCCGAGCATATCGACATACTTTTCGAGACGTCTCGTGCGGGAGCCCGTAACGTCGGCGTGCAGCGAGGAGTTGTTGATGTAGAGCAGCACGTCGTCGCCGCGCAGGCGCTTCACGGTCTCATACGCCAGCTTCATGAAGCCTTCCATCGTCGCGACCTTGTATTCGGTCATCTCCAGCGGCGTCGCGTCGAAGATCGTATGGGTCGGATCGACGGGAACGTCCTTCACCGTCGTGATCCATTCGCGGAACGCCTTCTGGCACGCGGGACAGTAGCAGGCGCCCTGCGCGATGACGGGGCCGTCGAGGAAAATGCCGTCGATGTCATGCGAGCAGAGGCTCGCGAGCTCGCGGAGGAAATGATCCTTCCAGGAGGAATGCAGGCAGACGAACGCCTGCACGTCATAGGCGCGCACGGGCTCGCCGTCGCGGGTCAGCTGCGCCCAGTCCGGATGCTGCTCGATGGTCTCGACGGAGACGCAGTGCACGTTGAAGTAAAAGATCTCGCGGATCCCGTGCTTACGGGACTCGGCAAGGTACGCGTCGAGCTTTTTGCCGTCGCGCGCCTCTTCAAAATAGCCCCAGTGGCCGGTCGCGGTCAGGTGCAGGAGCTGCTCGGTATTAAAGGAGCGCTCCACCACCTGCTTCCGGAGGTTTTCAAAGCTGTCCTCTCCGTAATTGCACTGAATCGCCGAAATCACCATCGGCGCTTTTTCCCACCATTTCATGTTCGCGGTTCTCCTTATTGCATCATGATCGAACGGTAATACGCTCGAAATCGCCGGCTTCCGGCGCGACTCGCGCTCTCCTTATCCCGGCGTACCGTCCGTCCCCGGATTTTTCCCGTCCGTTTCGTCAGGAAATATCCGCAAGCTCCAGATACAGCGCGCCGTTTTCCGCGATGTAATCGCGTCTTCCGGCGAGATTGTCTCCGATCAGCAGCTCGAGAATTTCGGCGGTATGCGCGGCTTCCTCCGGCATCACGCGGATCAGACGGCGCGTCGCGGGGTTCATCGTCGTGCGCCACATCATGTCCGGCTCGTTTTCGCCGAGTCCCTTCGAACGGTTGAGCGTATACTTCGTATTTCCGAGTTTTTGCAGGATCTGTGTCTTTTCCTGCTCATTATAGGCAAAATAGGTCGCGTTTTTGGTGTTGATCTCGAAAAGCGGGCTTTCCGCGATGTAGACGTAGCCCTCGTTGATGAGCGTCGGCGTCAGCCGGTAGAGCATCGCGATGATCATCGTCCGGATGTGGAAGCCGTCGACGTCGGCATCGGTGCAGATGATGACCTTGGCCCAGTTGAGGGCATTGAGGTCGAACGGCGGCAGGTCTTTTGTGTGCTTTGCGCCCTCGACGCCGCAGCCGAGCACGCGCAGCAGGTCGGTGATGATGTCGTTTTTGAAGATGCGGCCGTACTCCGCCTTCAGGCAGTTTAAGATCTTGCCGCGCACGGGCATGATCGCCTGGAACTCGGCGTCGCGCCCCATTTTGCAGGAGCCCAGCGCCGAATCGCCCTCGACGATGTACAGCTCCCGCCGCGAGGTGTCGCGGGTGCGGCAGTCGACGAACTTTTCGACGCGGTTGGAGATGTCGATCGTGCCGGCGAGCTTCTTTTTCAGGCTCTGGCGGGTGCTTTCCGCCTGCTCGCGGCTGCGCTTGTTGACGAGCACCTGCTCGGCGATCTTGTCCGCGTCGGCGCGGTTCTCGATAAAGTAGACCTCCAGCCGCTCGCGCAGGAAGTCGGTCATGGCCTCCTGAATGAAGCGGTTCGTGATGGCCTTTTTCGTCTGGTTTTCATAGGACGTATATGTCGAAAAGCCGCTTGTCACAATGCAGAGGCAGTCGAAAATGTCCTGCGCGGTGATTTTGGCTTCGTTTTTGGCATATTTTGCATTGTTCCGGCAGTAGGCGTCGATCGCGGACAGGAACGCGCTCTTGACCGCCGACGCCGGCGCGCCGCCGTATTCGAGCCACGACGAGTTGTGATAATACTGCTGGAAGCTCTGGGCGCGCGAAAAGCAGAACGCCGCCTCGAGCTTCACGGTATACTCCGGCTTGTCCGCGCGGTCACGTCCGCGCCGCTGGGTGTTCCAGACCTGCACCGGCGTCAGCGCTTCCGTGCCGACGAGCTCCGTCACATAGTCCGCAATGCCGTTTTCGTAGAAAAACTCCGTCGTCTCATAGGTCTTCTCCCCCGTCTGATTGCGGTAGACGAAGGTCAGCCCGGCATTGACGACCGCCTGACGCCGCAGCGTGTCGCGGTAGAACTCGTCCGGGATGCGGATATCGGTAAAAACGGCGAGGTCGGGGCGGAAATGATAGTGCGTACCGGTCTGCCTGCGGTCGGCAGGGGCTTTCTTCATCTCCCCGACCAGCTCGCCGTGCTCGAAATGCAGGTCGTAGCGGAAGCCGTCGCGGCGCACGGTGACATCCATGTATTCCGACGCGTACTGCGTCGCACAGGCGCCGAGGCCGTTGAGTCCGAGCGAGAACGCGTAGTTTGCGTCCTCGGCGTTGTCGTATTTGCCGCCCGCGTACAGCTCGCAGTACACCAGCTCCCAGTTGTAGCGGTTTTCGCGGGGATTCCAGTCCACGGGCACGCCGCGGCCGAAATCCTCGATCTCGATGGAGTCGTCGGCATGGCGCGTTACGAGCACGCGGTTTCCGAAACCCTGCCGCGCCTCGTCGATGGCGTTCGACAGGATCTCGAACATCGCGTGCTCGCAGCCGTCCAGCCCGTCGGAGCCGAAGATGACGCCCGGGCGGCGGCGCACCCGCTCGGCGCCTTTCAGCGATTTGATGGATTCGTTGTCGTATACCGGTTTTTTGGCCATGATACCCTCAATCTTCAAAAGAACTTACGCAAAAATCGGGGAAGGATGCGAAATTTGCCCTTTATGCGCAGCGCACCCGGCGGACGGTCTCCGCCGCGGCGGCGCAGATGGCGGTGATCGCGGCAAAGTCGTGCGCCGCAAGCAGCTTCGAGGAGGACATATAGGAGCCTCCGCACGCGGCGACGCAGGGCAGCGCGAGATAATCGGCGAGATTGTCCGGGCCGATGCCGCCCGTGGGCACGAATTTCACGCCCGCATACGGCGCGGAGAGCGCCTTGAGCATCGCACGTCCCCCCGCTGCCTCGGCGGGGAAGAATTTCAGCGTATGAAGTCCGAAGGCGAGCGCCGCCTCGATCTCCGTCGGCGTCATCACGCCGGGCAGCATCACGCCGCCGCGGGTGAGCACATAGTCGATCACGCGCGGATTGGAGCCGGGCGCGACGACGAATTCCGCGCCCGCGTCGAGCGCTTCCTTCGCCTGCGCAACGGTCAGCACGGTGCCCGCGCCGACGAGCATATCCGGACGGTGCGCGCGCATCCGGCGGATCACCTCGCCCGCACCGGCGGCGCGGAAGGTCACCTCCGCGCAGGGGATGCCGCCGCCGCAGAACGCGTCCGCGAGCTGCTCCGAAAGCGCGGTATCCTCGAGCTTTACGACGGGCACAACGCCGACACCGGCCAGTCTGTCCCTCATATTCACGTTCAAAACCTCCGTACGGGGGTGTGTTTTCAAAAAAAACACGCCCCCGCAAGTATTTTTTATCAGACGCGCGCGCCGGAATCCTCGTCGATGAACGTCGTGGCGTCGGGATGGGTCTTCAGGATCGTCGCCGGAACGAGATTGGAGACGTCGCTCGTCACAACCTTGTAGATCGCGTCGGCCTTGACCTTATACGGCACCGGGGAGACGATCTTGCGGCAGCTCATGATCTGATAGACGGTCATGGAGATGGCCTGCTTCGGCACGTCGTCGATGGTGGGGAACCAGCCCTCGCCAAGCTGCTGGCGGCGGCAGGCGTCGTCGAGGTTGACGACCTTGTAGGCGGCGGTGGTGTCGAAATCGGCGGGCGGATCGTTGAAGGCGATGTGGGTATTCTCGCCGATGCCGATGACGCCGACGTCGATGGGCTTCTCACGGATGAGCTTCGTCAGGTCGGCGATGCAGTCGTCCACGGTCGGATAGTTCCACGGCGCGACGAAATGGACGGCCTTGAGGTTGACCTTGGAGACGAAGCGCTCCTTCATGTACTTGACAAAGCTCGCCGGATGCTCCTCGCCGAGGCCGACGTACTCGTCGAGATGGAACATCGTGACCCGGGACCAGTCGACATCCTTCGTGATCAGGGACTTGAGGGTATCGAACTGGGAAGCGCCGGTGGAAAGCGCGATGCGCGCTTCGCCGCGGGCGGCGATCGCTTCGTTGATCTGGGAGGCGATCAGATCGGCAGCTTTTTCGCCGAGATCCTCTTTGGTGGTGCAGCGAACGATTTTCATGGATGATTCCTCCGTTGTAAATTGAAAAGACGGGCAGGCGGGCTTTTCCCCCTTTTTTCGGGGGAAACCCCCGGAAGGCCCGAACCCTTTACCGCATTGTATCACAAAATGCGGCACATTTCAACGTCATTCTGTGTCCATTTGCGAAAAACCGGCGGAAAGCAAAAATCCTCTTTTGCGGCAGGTTAAATTTGTGCATTAAAATCGGGTTCCCACCCTTGAAAAAAAGCGGTTTTCGTGGTATCCTGTATACGGAATACATCCGCGTAATACGAAGTTTTTATCATGAGAAAAAACGGAGGATACGTTTTATGGCTGACGGTTACGACAATTTGTATACGATGCCGGTAGGCGCGCTCGGGATCATCGGCATGCGGGGCTGCGAGCAGCTTGCGGCATCGGTAGACAATTACATCCACGGCTGGCGGCGCGAAATGGCGTCCGGCCCCCAGTCCCTTTCCAACGGCTATCTGCGCGACAGCTACCTGATCGACACGCACTGCCCGCGCTTCGGCAGCGGCGAGGCCAAGGCGCTGATCACCGAAACCATCCGCGGCTACGACCTGTACATCATCTGCGACGTCTTCAATCACGGCGTTACCTACCGTATGTACGATCAGGACGTCCCGATGAGCCCCGACGACCATTTTCAGGACTTAAAGCGCATCATCGGCGCCGCAGCCGGCAAGGCCCGCCGCATTACGGTCATCATGACCATGCTCTACGAAGGCCGTCAGCACCGCCGCTCGGCGCGCGAATCCCTCGACTGCGCGGTCGCGCTGCAGGAGCTTGTGCGCATGGGCGTCGAAAACATCATCACCTTCGACGCGCACGACCCGCGCGTACAGAACGCCATCCCCCTCTCCGGTTTCGAAAACGTTCAGCCGACGTACCAGTTCATCAAGGCGCTCGTCCGGACGATCCCCGACATCGTCATCGACCGCGACCACATGATGATCATCTCCCCCGACGAAGGCGCGATGTCCCGCTGCATCTACTATTCGTCGGTCTTGAATCTCGACCTCGGCATGTTCTACAAGCGCCGCGATTACAGCCGCATCGTCAACGGCAAGAACCCGATCGTCGCGCATATGTTCCTCGGCGACAACGTCGAGGGCAAGGACGTCGTCATCGTGGACGACATGGTCTCCTCGGGCGACTCCATCCTCGACATCACCGCGCAGCTCAAAGCCCGCAAGGCGCGCCGCATCTTCATCTGCCCGACGTTCGGCCTGTTCTGCGAAGGGCTCCAGCGCTTCGACGAGGCCTACTCCGCCGGTCTGTTCGACGGCGTGTTCACGACCAACCTGATCTACCGCTCGCCGGAGCTCCTGTCCCGCCCGTGGTACCACGAGGTCGACATGTCCAAGTACATCGCCTATATCGTCAACATTCTGAATCACGATACATCGATCTCCCATATCCTGAATCCGTCCCAGCGTATCGCCCAGCTTCTGGAGCGCCACGAGCTCGACCTCCTGCGCCGCGAAAAGCAGGCGCATTCCGAGTCTTCCGCTCAGTAATTCCGAAAAAAGCGGGTTTTCCGCCCTTTTATCTGACTATACTACAGTTTGGAGATGTCTTTTATGCAGATCAGCATCACCCGCACCACGACCCCGAAGCAGAAGCCCGATGAAGCGCATCTGGGTTTCGGCAAATACTTCACCGACCACATGTTTGTCATGGATTACACCGAAGGCCGCGGCTGGCACGACCCCAGAGTCGTCCCCTACGCCCCCTTTGAGCTCGATCCGGCGACGATGTGCCTGCATTACGCGCAGGAGACCTTCGAGGGCATGAAGGCCTACCGCCATGAGGACGGCTCGCTGGCCCTCTTCCGTCCGACGGAAAACATCAAGCGCCTGAACAACTCCGACCGCCGTCTGTGCATCCCGCAGCTCGACGAGGAGCTGGTGCTCGAGGCGATCAAGACGCTCGTCCGCGTGGACGCCGACTGGGTGCCGCACTCCTACGAGACCTCGCTCTACATCCGTCCGTTCGTCTTCGCGACCGACATCGGCGTCGGCGTGCATCCGTCGAAGACCTACAAGTTCGTCATCATCCTCTCCCCGGTCGGCGCCTACTATCCCGAAGGCGTCAACCCGGTCAAGATCTACGTCGAGGACGAGTATTCCCGCGCGAGCGTCGGCGGCACCGGCTTCACGAAGGCCGCGGCGAACTACGCGATCTCGCTGGCCGCGCAGGAAAAGGCGATGAAGCTCGGCTATACGCAGGTTCTGTGGCTCGACAGCGCCGAGAAGAAGTATGTCGAGGAAGTCGGCACGATGAACGTCGCGTTCAAGCTGGACGGCAAGGTCGTCACCCCGGCGCTTGGCGGCTCGATCCTGCCCGGCATCACCCGCAAGTCCGTCATCGAGCTGCTGCGCTACTGGGGCGTCACCGTTGAGGAGCGCAAGCTCGGCATCGCGGAGCTGATGGAAGCCGCCGAGAACGGCAAGCTGGAGGAAGCCTTCGGCACCGGCACCGCCGCGGTCATCTCCCCGATCGGCGAGCTCTACTACGAGGGCAAGACCGTCACGATCTCCGACTTCAAGACGGGTCCGCTGACCCAGAAGATCTACGACGAGCTGACGGCCATCCAGTGGGGCCGTGCCAAGGATCCGTTCGGCTGGGTCGTCAAGATCTGACACGCGCTTTTTTGACAGGCTGCGGGACGCGCGGAATCGGTTTTCCTTTTCGCGCGTCCCCCTTTTATTGGATTGGGAAACGCTATGAAATATCTGCTGCAATTCCTGCTGATCGGCGCGTTTTATTACCTCGGCGAGCTGCTCCACGAGCTGATCCCGCTGCCGATCCCGGCGGCGGTCTACGGACTCGTGCTGCTGTTTGCCGTGCTCTGCTCCGGACTTCTGAAGCTTGAGCATATCGAGAAGACCGCCGACTTTCTGCTCGCCATCATGCCGCTGATGTTCATTCCCCCGGCGGTCGGCATCGTCAACCTGCTCGACATTCTCGCCGATTCCTGGTGGAAGATCGTCATCATCTGCATCGCGACGACCTTTACCACCATCGCCATCACCGGCCACACCGCGCAGGCGCTCGTCCGTCTGCGCCAGCGCATCGCCAGACGGCGCGATCCGGCGGCGCGCGGATAAAACCCGGAAAGGAGAACGATCTCTATGCCCGATCTGCTGGACGCCGGCGCGATCATCAACACCCACGGCGTGCGCGGCGACGTCAAGGTCGACCCCTGGGCGGATTCGCCCGATTTTCTGACGCAGTTCCGGACGCTGTACATCGACGGGCAGCCCCGCCGCGTCGTCTCCGCGCGCGTTCACACCCGCTTCGTGCTGATTCACTTCGAGGGCGTGGATACGGTCGAGGACGCGATGAAGCTTCGCGGCCGCACGGTGTATTTCGACCGCGCCGACGCGAAGCTGCCGGAGGGGACGTACTTTCTCGCCGACATCATCGGCTTCGACGTGTTCGACCTCCGGAAAAACGCCGTCATCGGCCGGCTGGCGGAGCTGCTGCCGCTTCCGGCGGGCGACGTCTACCGCGTCGAGAGCGCCGGCGGGGATATTCTGATCCCCGCACGCCCCGAATTTACGCGCGGCATCGACCCTGCTTCCCGCACCGTCACCGTCGAAACCATCCCCGGCATGGGCGACGGACAATAACCGGGAACCGTATCCCGGGAAAGGAGGATTCCCCGCTATGGCGACCGAACGCTACGCGCCGGCCGACAACCCCGACGCGCTGATGAAAATCGACATCATGACGCTGTTTCCCGCGATGATCGACGCCTGCATGCAGACGTCCGTCATCGGACGCGCCGCCGCGAAGGGAATCATCTCCGTCCGCGCGACCAACATCCGCGACTTCGCGCCGGGACGCAACATGCGCACCGACGACTACCCCTACGGCGGCGGACAGGGGCTCGTGATGCTGGCGGAACCGCTGTTCCGCTGCCATCAGCACCTCTCCGCGGGCGAACATGTCCACACCATCCTGATGAGCGCGCAGGGACAGCCCTTCACGCAGGAGACGGCGCGCCGGCTTCTGTCCTACGGCCGCTTCATCCTCGTCTGCGGCCATTACGAGGGCGTTGACCAGCGGTTCATCGACGAATGCGTGGACGAGGAGATCTCCATCGGCGACTTCGTCCTGACGGGCGGCGAGCTGCCCGCGATGACGGTCGCCGACTGCGTCTGCCGGATGGTGCCGGGCGTGCTGTCGGAGGAAAACTGCTTCACGGACGAAAGCTACTGGAACAACCTGCTGGAATACCCGCAGTACACGCGTCCCGAGGTCTGGCACGGCCGTGCGGTGCCGCCCGTGCTGCTGTCCGGACATCACGGCCGCATCGTCGACTGGCGGATGCGGGAGTCCTTAAAGCGGACGCTGCTGCGGCGTCCGTCGCTGCTCGGCGGCGCAAAGCTGTCGCGCGAGGAAGCCGCCGCGCTCGAGGAGCTGTACCTGCATCTCGGCGATCCGGAATAAAACCCGCTGTCCCCTCCCCCGCCCGGCGCCCTTTTCCCGAAAGAACGAAAGGGCGAGCCCCGGCCGGTGAGAAAGGGACAGCGTTTTTTCATGTCCGAAACGGATTTATCCACGCCGTCTTGGCCCGCTTACGCCGTGATCTCGCTCTTGATCTGCAGGCGGATGCGGTCGGCAATCATCGAGATAAACTCGGAATTTGTGGGTTTTCCCTTGATATTGGACACCGTATAGCCAAAATAGCTCTGCAGCACCTCGATGTCGCCGCGATCCCACGCGACCTCGATGGCGTGCCGGATCGCCCGCTCCACACGCGACGACGTGGTGTTGTAGCGCTTGGCGATCGTCGGGTACAGCACCTTCGTGATCGCGTTGATGACGTCCATGTCGTTGATCGTCATGATGATCGAATCCCGTAAGTACTGATACCCCTTGATATGCGCCGGAACGCCGATCTCGTGGATGACGTTCGTCACGCGGATCTCCATATCGAGCTCCGGCGGCAGCGGTCTTGCAGCCGCCCTTCTCGTTCCGGCGGCACCCGCGGCCTGTCCGTGCTGCAGCACGCGCTGCACGAGCGCCTCGATGTCGAACGGCTTGATCATGAAGTAGCTGATGCCCAGCCCCACCGCGTAGGAAAGCGTCTCCTGCGACATGAACTGCGACAGCACATAGAACGCCGGAACCTTCACAAGCTGCAGCGCGAGGATCTCACGGATCGCGTACAGCCCGTCCAGCGGCGGCACCATGATATCGATGATGACGATATCCGGGGAAAGCTCCGCCGTCTTCTGTATCGCCTCGTTGCCGTCGGCTACGGCGCCTACGACGTCGATGCGCGGCTCTCTCTCGAGACGCTCCGCCAGTTTTGTGCGGAAGTCCTGATTACAATCGACCAGAAGCACGCGAATGTGAGACTGCAGCATAGTTTTTCCTCCAATTAAATATAGTTTTTTGTTGCTGGTTCTAATATACCATATTATTCCAGATAAATCAAGCCCCTTTTTTGATTTTTCACTAAATTTTGTGGTTTTTTATTCGACAGACCACGACATATTGTGTTTTCCGCCCTTTCAAAGCCCGTTTTTTCGCCGGAAATGCACTCCGGCGCGCTGCCGGTATTCCGCTTGACATAAGCCCGTAAGTTCCAGAAAACGGTATTTTCAGGGCGTTTTCCCGGGTTCCCGAGCCGCCCGGGCACGGGATGTGATTTTCTTCCGTTTTTACATTCCCCGGCGGAACCGGAAACCGCCCTTTTGCGCCGGAAACAAAAAAGTTCAGGACGCCCGAAATTTTTTCGGACGTCCTGAACCGTTTTATGGAAAAATCGGAGAGCTTACCAGACGTACTTGGGGTCGCCGTGGAGATTGATGACGGGCTCGACGCGCACGAGGCTGCCGCCCTCTTCGAAGGACCGGATCGCCGCGAAGGTGCATTCGAGCGTGGCCAGCGCGTCGCGGCCGGAGGAACGCAGATGCTCCTTCGGGACCTGGTTCGTCAGATCCTCGAGGAACGCGTGGAGACGGGTGGCAAACGTCGTGCCGAAATCCTTGATGCCGGTGTCGAGCACCTCGTCGGGCTCGGGCTGGTTGGGATTCTCGTGATCCTTCGTCGCGTCCCAGTAGGAGAGCTTTTCGACGCAGTTCTCGATGACGAAGGTGCCCTTCGTACCGGCCATCTCGAAGCTCCACCAGCCGCCGAGGCCGAACATCGCGTCGCCGCGCTGGGAGATCAGGTAGCCGACGGAGCCGTTTTCAAAGCGGCAGTGGATGGAGTTGATGGAGTACATCGGATCGACGGCGGTCGAACGGACGCCGGCGCGGTTCATGAAGCACTGCACATGGGTGATTTCGCCGCCGAAGTAGCGCATGACGGCGAACGGATGGGAGAGGAAGGCCTTCGCGTGGGAGTAGGGCTTCTGCCAGCGCGGGGAGCCGACGCCGCCGTACTTGGTGTCGCCGCCGTTGAAGCCCATCTTATGAAGGATGTACACCGGCTCGCCGATCTTGCCCTCGTTGATCAGCTCGCGGGCGCGGTCGGCGGGTTTGGTGAAATAGTGGTTTAAGTTGCAGGCGAGGTAGAGATCGTGGTCATAGGCGTACTTGACCATCTCGCGCGCCTCGCGGACGTCGTTGGAGATCGGCTTCTCGACGAACACATGCTTGCCGGCGCGCATGGCCTGCATCGCGGGCTCGTAGTGCCAGGAGCCGTTCTCATAACCGGAGGTCGTGACGTCCACGACGTCGAGGTCGGGCTCGCCCGCGAGCATATCCGCGAGGGAGTAATACGCCTTCACGCCGAATTCGGCAGCCGCGGCGTCCGCCTTCTCGGGCACGACATCGCAGACCGCGCGGAGCTCCGCGAGCTCGTCGTTCTTGTAGCAGCGGCTGTGGGTCTTGCCGATGCCGCCCATACCGACCACACCGATTTTAATAGCCATATGGATAATCCTCCTTCATATTGGGGGTTCTTATAGATTTTTACGGAAGTCCGTCGGGGACATCCCGGTGATCTGCTTGAACTGCCGGGAAAATACGGAAATATCGGAAAACCCGAGGTCGCGCGCCACGTCGGACACGCTCTGCGCCGGGTCCTTGAGCAGCTCGGCGGCCTTCGCCATGCGCTGGCTGCGGGCATATTCCATCGGCGCAAGCCCCGTCACGAGCTTGAACTGCCGGGTCAGGCTGCCGGGAGACAGTCCCGCCGCCGCCGCGACCTCCTCCAGCAGGATGTCGCGGTTCAGGCTGCCCTCGATATACTGCATCGCGCGCATCAGCTGGCGGTAGTGCGCGTTGGACGTGTCGAGATGCGGCGTCGTCTCGTGAATGCGCTCGTAGAGCACGAGCAGCTCGCCGAATTTCGCCATGACCATGCGCTGCCAGCCGGCGTGCCGCGTCTGCGGCTCCGCCATCAGCCGCTCCAGAATCGGGATCAGCTCCTGCCGCTGCACGGGATTGGCACGAGCCCGGCTGGGCGTCCGGTAAAACGGCAGAACATCCCCGCCGCCGCAGGCTTCGAGCGCCGCGGGCAGAAACAGGATGTTATACAGCCAGGTCTGATGCGTCGCGATATACGCATGGGACGTGCCGGGCGGCATACAGAAGATATCTCCCGCCGTCAGGATGCTGGACGCGCCGCCGCAGGAGTGGAGCGTAAAGCCCTGCAGGATGAAGACCATCTCGTAGAACTCATGCCCGTGCATCGCACTGACATCGTGATTGGCAACCGTTCTCACGCTGACAGGAGGCTCTCCCTCACTGAAAAACCGGTTTACGGGCAGAATCTGCATGGTTTACTCGTGAACCTCGGCAACACGGACGGGAAGCCCGGTCTTGAGAGAGCGGATCGCGGCGTGGATGACCCGCGACGCCTCGAGTCCCGCCTCGCCGGAGCCGTCGATCTCCTCCGGCTTCGCGCCGTCGCGGATCTGGCGGACAAACGACGTGATGCGGTCGTCAAACGTATCGTAAAAGCCCTCAAAGCCGCCGAAAACGGGGTTTGTGTAGACCTTCTTGACGGGGTTCCCGGCCGGATACAGCGTCGCCTCGCGCCACATATCCTCGAACACCAGCCGTCCCGCAAGGCCCGCGACCTCGCAGCGCTCCATCGGATGCCCGCGCGCGATGTCGTAGGAGGACGTCAGGTGTCCGACGGCGCCGCAGGCGAATTTCAGGTTCAGCGACATCGTCGAATAGATGTTGCGTCCCGGCGCGCTCATCGCAAAGCAGTGCACCTCTTCGATATCGCCGCCGAAATAGCGCAGGATGTCGACCGAATGGGGATTTAAGGCCTTCATATGATAGTACGGCGTTTCGAGCTTCTCCGGGCGGCCGATCCACAGCCCCATGTTCAGAAACAGGAGCGTGCCGATCTCGCCGTCGAGCTGCCACTGCTTGGCCTGCCGCGCGGCGGGCGTGAAGCGGTGGTTTAGATCGATGCCGAAGCAGCGGCCGAGACGCTTAGCCTCCGCCACCATCTCCTCCGCGAGACGCAGGTCGTTGGAGATGGGCTTTTCGGTCAGCACATGGCAACCCGCGCGCAGCGCCTGCATCGTCGGCTCGTAGTGATCGGACGAATACTCAAAGCCGCCGGTGGCAACGCTCGCGATGTCGGGCTTCTGTTCGCGGAGCATGGTCTCCGCGTCGGTATAGGCGGGCACGCCGAAGACCTTCGACGCCGCGGCGGCGCGTTCCGGATTGCGGTCGCAGACCGCGACCAGCTCGGCGTCGGGATTATGCTGATAGGACCGCGCATGGTTGTGGCCGATGTGTCCCATGCCGATCACGCAGGTTCGCAGCACGAAAAATTCACCTCTAAAAAAAGCATCGTCCGGGAGCGGCTCCCGTTTTTCTCACCGCGCGGGAAGCCGCTCCGGCAGGTGTCCGTTATTTATTGCGCTTTTCGCCTTCGGCCTGCAGTCTGCGGGCCGTCTCCGGATCGCCGATGTGCATGGAGTCATAGGCCTGCTGCGAGGTCTTGAACGGGCCGCAGCCCAGACCGTGCCAGTCGAGGTTCGTATCCATCGGGTTCTCGTGTCCGACCTCGGCCTTGCGCTTCGCGATATGCGCTTCCATACGCGCGTGCAGCGCCGCCACGATCTCGGGATTCTCGTCCGCGACGTTGTGGAGCTCGCCGGGATCGGTCACGAGGTTATACAGCTCGACGGCGGGCTTGAAGTGGAAGTCCGGCTCGAGCGCCTCGATGAGCTTCCATTCGGGGGTCCTCCAGCCGTGCTTGCGCTCCCAGGTCGCCTCGGTGATGTAGTACTCGCATTTGCCGGTATGGCCGCCGTTGGCGAGCGTCATCAGGCTCTGGCCGTCGAAGCGGTAGTCGATCTGCGGATCGATGCCCATCACGTCGAGGATCGTGGGCATAACGTCCTGCAGCGAGCACCACTCGGAGTAGCGCTTGCCCTCGGGCAGGTGGCCCTTCCAGCGCAGCGCGAACGGCACGTTGATCGTGCATTCGTACAGGCCGTGGTGATCGAAGTAGCAGTCGTGATCGTAGAGCGTCTCGCCGTGGTCGGAGACGAAGACGACGAGCGTCTCCTCCTCGAGGCCGAGGCCTTCGAGACGGGAGAGAATATTCTGGATGCAGGCATCCATGTAGGCGACGGCGCCGTCGTAGTTGGCGATGATGTAGTCCTTATCGGTGCAGCCCGGCGCGAACCAGGAGCGGAAGTAGTCGCAGAAGGGCTTGAAGGCGTAGACGGGGTCGAGGGTATGGTTCTCGGGGTCGAACTCGTCCTTGCCGTAGAACATGCGGTGGAAGGGCTCCGGCGGGAGGTACGGGGAATGGGGATCCATGTGGCGCATGAACAGGAACCACGGCTTGTCGCCCGCGGCGAGGCGCTCCAGCTCGGGGATCGCGACGGCGTTGAGGTTTTCCGCCTTAGGCGAGCGTCCGGCTTCCCAGGAGCCCCAGCTTTCGAATTCGATGTACTTGTCAAAGCCGCGGGACGCGGGGTTGGACGTAAAGCCGATGCAGGAGGTGTCGTAGCCGTTCTCACGGAGCACTTCGGCGAGCGTCTTGATGTTGTCCGGCAGGCCGCCCTTGTGGCGCAGCGCGACGACGTTGGTGCCGAAGGCGTCAAGACCGGTCAGCATGGAGGAATAGCCCGGCGTCGTCGGGATATGCGGGGACAGGCACTTTTCAAAGACGATGCCGCCTTCGAGATACTTATCGATGTTCGGCGTGGTCAGACGGTCGTAGCCGTAAAGGGACATATGCTCGGCACGCATGCTGTCGATGCCGAAGAACAGCAGATTGGGCTTCTTGCTCATATTGCGTACTCCTTTTTCGTCAGATTAAAATGTCAGCGGGCGCCCATGCTCCGCAGGATGGCGTTCATGTAGCCGAAGCTCTCCGCGGCGATCGTGCAGGCCTCTTCCTTCGTCTGGGACGGGCCGATGACCTCGAGGCAGACGGGGCCGTCGTAATGGGCGCGCACCATCGCGCGGAAGTAGCCGATCAGGTCGATGTCGCCTCTGCCGCAGGCCTGCATCGGCGGAAGGCCGGGGTTCTGCTGGCGGCCCTTGCAGTCGCGGATATGGATATGGCGGACGCGGGAGATGACGGCGGGCAGCGCGTCGGCGGGATTTTCCCCGGCGCGGTAGATGTGCGACGGATCCATGTCGATGCCGAACGCCGGATTCTGCACGCCTTCCATCAGCTTCAGCGTGGTCTCGGTGTTCCAGATCGCCGCGCCGACATGCGCCTTCGCGCAGAGCGTGACGCCGAAGGACGCCGCGAGCTCCGCAAGGCTCGCGATGCTCTCGATGGACGCTTCCAGCGAGCCGGGCTCGTTCATTTTGCCGCCCGGTCCGATGTTGATGACGGGAATGCCGAGCTCGGACGCGGCCTCGAAGGCTTTTTTGAGCCGTTCGGGATCCTGACTCGCGACCTCGGAGGAGAGGATCGTCATGCCGGTGTTCGAAAGCGCCGCGCGGATGTCCGCGGCCTGCGATTTCCAGTCGTCGAGGACGATGTGCTCGCACATGCCGGCGATCGCGGAGATCTCCACGCCGTCATAGCCCGCGCGGGCAACGGCCTCGCAGGCCTCGGCGAAGGAAAAGTCCTTGAACAGTACGGTGTTTACGCCAAGCTTGATCATAAAAAATCGTTCCTGCCTTTCTGCTGCTTTTACAGCATTCTCTGCGCAAGTTTGTCAAATTCCATCACGCGGCGGTAGACCTCCTCCGCGTTGTCGGCGTTCGCGTATTCGATAATGAAGGGCGCGCCGTCGTTGTGCTGGTGGTAGAGCGCCAGAAACTGGCACCAGTTGATGTCGCCGTCGCCGACAAGCCGTCCGTAGGCGTCGTTGACATGGCGGTCCTTGCCGTGGAAGTAGGCGATATTCTCGGAGAGGTAGTAGAACATATCCTCTTCGGAGGAGTTGGCGATGAGGTTTGCGGGATCGAGCAGCACCTTCAGCCGCTCCGAGCCGATCTGCTCGATCAGATCCGCCGCGCGCTTCGCCGACGGCACGACGTCGAGAACGCAGCACTCGAGCGCGAGATAGACCCCGTACTCCTCCGCGTATTCGCACAGCCGCGCAAGCGACGACTTGAGGCGGTCAAAGCGCGCCTCGTAGTACTGCGCGAGCACGCCGCGGGAATCGGGAATGAAGCCGCACTCGCTCGGTAAGTAGGGGATGCCGTTTTTCGCGGCAAGCTCCATGAAGCGGCGGTAATTTGCGAGATTTCCCTCGAGCTTTTCGTCGTCCGGCTCGATGAGATTGGTAAAGACGCCGAGCGCGGACACCTCGATGCCCTGCTCGCGGTAGACGGAGACGATCTCCGAAAAGCGCGCGTCGCTCATGTCGGACAGATCCGTCACGCCGTTGTAGACCCAGTACTTCGAATCGGTCTGCGAAAAGCAGAGCTCCGTGCAGCGGTAACCGATGGCATGCATCCGGCGGGCGGTCTCCTCGTTCGTCAGGCCGCCGAAGCTGCGGGTCGTGATGCCGATGTTCAGCATGGCAAAAAACCTCCCTTGAAACGTCCCAGCATGATACGGGGTTCTGGCTTCATTATAAATCACCCGTTCCGAAATTGCAATCCGAAACGGGCGATTTTCCCGGAAGTTTTGATATTTTCTGCAAAGGGTTCAGGCGTTTTGTCAAAAACATGCCCGTGCCGCCTACAGGATATTCCCCGGGTCGAGCCGCTCGGTGCGTACGAGCGTGCGCACGCCCTCCCGCGCCGCTTCGATCTCCGCGCGCGCATCGGCGAACCGCTTTTCCCGTAAAAACACCCCCGCCCGGGTCATCGCTTCCGTCACGCCGTCCATGGAAGCGTGCGGCACGGTCGCGCAGAGGTAGGCGTCGTTTTCCTTCCACAGCGTCCGCGCCCGTTCGAGCGCCTCCTCCCCGCAGCTCTCGTACGCCTCCGCAAGCGCCGCGTCGATCCCGGCAAGCCGGGCGGTCATGATCCCCATGTTGACCGCGGACAGCGCCACGAGCAGCCCCAGGCACCCGAGCGCGCTCCAGACATACCGCATTTACACCGCCTCCTCCTTTTTTTCGCGCAGGGGCCTGTCCGCCGGGAAGACGACGACCCTTCCGAGGTCGTCGATCGTCATCAGAAACACGTCGGCCGGCGAGCGCAGGCCCTTGCCGCGCAGGATCTCCGCAAGCCACCGCCGGTCCTTCCCCTCCGCGCGCAGATTTTTCTCGATCAGGCGCCCCTGCACGATCAGCAGCGTCACGCGCGAGGCGTCGTCCGACGTCGGGAGCCCCGCCTTCGCCGCCGTCACGGGACGGTCTCCCGGCTTGACGAGCACGCTTAAGCGTCCGTTCGTCTCCAGCACGGCGCAGGTCACCGTGCCGATGTCGAACACGTCCTTTAACCGCAGCTCCTCCATCAGCTCGGCGGCGTTGATGCGCAGGTCGAAAAGCTGGCGCTGATCGGGCACGCCCTCGCGGATCAGGACGCTCGGACGTCCGCAGAGCAGATTGCGCATCCGGACGGAGCGCGCACAGAGCGCGCTCCACAGAAGCTCCAGCGCCAGCAGCGCGAAAATCGGGATCACACCGTAGACGAGCGGCACGCCTAAGTCCTGCATCGGCACGGCGGCGACCTCGGAGATCAGGATGGCGACGACCAGCTCGGAGGGCTGGAGCTGTCCGATCTGCCGCTTTCCCATGACGCGCATGGCGAGCACGATGACAAGGTAGAGAATGACGGTTCGAAGAAAACAGGTCAGCATGATGCTTCCCCCTTTTTAGTCGTTCGTTTCAAAACGGGATTGTTAAAAAACTATAAATCCGGAAATTTTACGCTTGTATTATGCGCGGAAAGCTTGTATAATACTCGTAGACACTTTTACAAGACCGCCTTTATATGCGGAATACTTTTTTTGAAAGGTGCAACACTGCCATGCTGAACAAGCTGCCCATGCTCGCAAACTTCATGGAAACCGCCACGACGTCCGAAATGTCCTCCACCGCCGCCCTTCTGATTCAGCTCGCGCCGTTCGCCATCCTGATCGTCGTCTTTTACTTCCTCCTGATCCGTCCGCAGCGCAAGAAGGAAAAGGAAGAGAACAATATGCGCGCCAACCTGGAAGTCGGCGACGTCGTCACGACGCGCGGCGGCATTCTCGGCACCGTCCGTCAGATCAAGGACGACAACATCGTCATCGAGACCGGCGCGGCCAATGTCCGCATCACCGTCGCCCGCTGGGCCATCGCGTCGAAGGAAGAAAAGCTGAGCAACTGATCCTCCCTTTCAAAAAACCTGCCATATACTTTCCCGTTTTCGGGTCTGCCCGCCCGTCTGCGCGCATATGGATAGTCATGAAATCGAGCTTTCGGAGGCATGACTATGGACACACGCAAAATCGCGGCGGAGACCCTCCGCCTCACCGTCTGCGCGGCCGTCGGGCTGTCGCTGACGCTGGCGGCACTTCTCGCCGCCTCGCTCCTCATCGCGGGCGGAAAACTGGATGAATCCCTGCGCATTCCGGCGGCCAGCGTGTCGGCCGGACTTGGCGCCGCGCTCGCCGGTCTGCTTGCAGGCCGCCATACGGAAAAACGCGCCGCCCTCGCAGGAATTGCATCGGGAGGCGTTTTTCTGTTGCTCCTCTGTCTGTTCGGAGCCGTGTTTTTCGCCTCTTTGTCCCTCGGACGCGGGTTTTTACCCGTTGCGGCGACCGCCGTCTGCTGCTCGCTCGCAGGCGCCGCCGCTTCCGTCCTTCACAAACGCTGATTCTAGTTTCTTTGGAGGCTTGACAAATGTTTACCATTCTTTCCAAGGACCGTCTGGCGCCTTCCATTACGCGGATGCGCATTCTCGCGCCGCATATTGCCAAGAAAGCGCGCGCCGGTCAGTTCGTCATCCTGCGCGCGGCGCCCGACGGCGAACGCATCCCGCTGACCATCGCCGAAACCGACACGGCGGAAGGCAGCGTCACGATCATTTTCCAGGAAGTCGGGGAATCCACGATGACGCTCGGCGAGAAAAACGTCGGCGAGGCGCTCGAGGACTTCGTCGGCCCGATGGGGCATCCGTCGAACATCGAAGGCGTCAAGCGCGCCTGCGTCATCGGCGGCGGACTCGGCACCGCGATCGCCTACCCCACTGCGAAGGCGCTGCACGAGCAGGGCGCCAAGGTCGACATCATCGCGGGCTTCCGCAACCAGGAGCTCATCATGCTCTCGGATGAAATGGCCGCGGTTTCCGACGACCTCGTTATCTGCACCGACGACGGCTCCAACGGGAGAAAGGGACTTGTCACGCAGTTCCTGAAGGAAAAGCTCGACGCGGGCGTCCAGTACGACGCGGTATACGCGATCGGCCCGGTCATCATGATGAAGTTCGTCGCGCAGACGACCAAGCCCTACGGCGTCCGCACGATCGTCAGCATGAACTCGACGATGATCGACGGCACGGGCATGTGCGGCGGCTGCCGCCTGACCGTCGGCGGCGAAACAAAGTTCGCCTGCGTGGACGGTCCGGAATTCGACGGCCATCTGGTCGACTTTGATGAGGCCATGCGCCGCGGTGCCATGTACAAGAAGCAGGAGCAGGCTGCGCGCGAGCGTCATGTCTGCCGTTTAACCGGGGAGGTGCGGTAAAATGCCGAATATGAATCCGAAGAAGACGGAGATGCCCGCACAGGCGCCGGACATCCGCGCACACAACTTTGACGAAGTCGCGACGGGCTATTCCGTCGAAATGGCGATGGGCGAGGCGGAACGCTGCCTGCACTGCAAGACGCGTCCCTGCGTCGAGGGCTGCCCGGTCAACGTGCAGATCCCCGACTTCATCGCGGCGATCGCCAAGGGCGAATTTGAACAGGCCTATCAGATCATCCACGAAACGAACGCGCTGCCCGCCGTCTGCGGACGTGTCTGCCCGCAGGAGACGCAGTGCGAGTCGAAGTGCGTGCGCGGCATCAAGACCGAGCCCGTCGGCATCGGCCGCCTCGAGCGCTTTGCCGCCGACTGGCACCTTGCGCACACCGAGCAGCTTCCCACCCCCGCCGCGCCGAACGGCAAGAAGGTCGCCATCGTCGGCGCCGGCCCCGCGGGACTGTCCTGCGCCGGTTCCCTTGCCGCGCGCGGCTTTGACGTTACGATCTACGAAGCCCTGCACGTTGCGGGCGGCGTTCTGATGTACGGCATCCCCGAGTTCCGTCTCCCGAAGGCGATCGTCCGCCGCGAGATCGAGAACCTGCGCGCGATGGGCGTCCATATCGTGACGGACTACGTCATCGGCCGCACCTCCACCGTAGACGAGCTGCTCGAAGAGGAGCACTACGACGCGATCTTCCTCGGCACGGGCGCCGGTCTGCCGTCCTTCATGCGTGTGCCGGGCGAAAACCTCAACGGCGTTTACTCCGCCAACGAGTACCTGACCCGCATCAACCTGATGGGCGCCTACCGTGAGAACTCCCCGACGCCGATCATGCATGCGGAGCATGTGGCCGTCGTCGGCGGCGGCAACGTCGCGATGGACGCCGCCCGCTGCGCGCTGCGTCTCGGCGCGAAGTCCGTGACGATCGTCTACCGCCGCGGCGAGGCCGAGCTGCCCGCGCGTGCCGAAGAAGTGCATCACGCGAAGGAAGAGGGCATCATCTTCAAGCTGCTGACCGCTCCCGTCGAGGTCGTCGGCGAGGAAGGCTGGGTCAAGGGCTTGAAGTGCGTGCAGATGGAGCTCGGCGAGCCCGACGCTTCCGGACGCCGCCGCCCGGTGCCGGTCGAGGGCAGCGAGTTTGTCGTTCCCTGCGACTGCGTCATCGTCGCGATCGGCACGACGCCGAACCCGCTGATCCGCATGACGACGCCCGGTCTGGAGACCAACAAGAAGGGCTGCCTGATCGTGCGCGACGAGAGCACGGGTCTTACCACCCGCGACAGCATCTATGCCGGCGGCGACGCCGTCACGGGCGCTGCGACCGTCATCCTCGCGATGGGCGCCGGCAAGGCGGCCGCGCAGGCGATCACCGAGCAGCTGATCGGCTAAAGTTTTCCCCCGTTTGGAATGTAAAACCCCCGGAACGGCTCCGTTCCGGGGGTTTTTGTCGCTTTATGGCCTTATTTCGGCGATTTTATGCCGTGCGAGAGGGCTTTTTAGTTTTTCAGGCTCTGGATCGGCGCGGGGATGCGGCCGCCGCGGGCGATGAAACGCGCCGGGGAGGAGGTATTGACCGGCATGACGGGCGCGCTGCCGAACAGTCCGCCGTAGTTGACCTCGTCGCCGACCTTTTTGCCGAACGCGGGGATGATGCGCACGGCGGTGGTCTTCGTATTGACGACGCCGATGGAGATCTCGTCGGCGATGATCGCACTGATGACGTCGGCGGAGGTATCGCCGGGGATGGCGATCATATCCAGTCCGACGGAGCAGACGGCCGTCATCGCCTCGAGCTTTTCGAGCGTCAGATACCCGTCGCGCGCGGCGTCGATCATGCCGGCATCCTCGGAGACGGGGATGAACGCGCCGGAAAGCCCGCCGACGTGGGAGGACGCCATGACGCCGCCCTTCTTCACGGCGTCGTTGAGCAGGGCGAGCGCCGCCGTCGTGCCCGCGCCGCCGCAGTGCTCGAGTCCCATCTCCTCGAGGATATGCGCGACGGAGTCTCCGACCGCCGGGGTCGGCGCCAGCGACAGGTCGACGATGCCGAAGGGGACGCCGAGACGCTTCGACGCCTCCGTCGCAACGAGCTGGCCGACGCGCGTGATCTTGAACGCGGTGCGCTTGACGGTCTCCGCGACGGTGGTCAGGTCGCAGTCGCCGAGTCCCGCCAGCGCCGCGCGGACGACGCCGGGTCCGGACACGCCGACGTTGATGACCGACTCCGGCTCTCCGGCGCCGAGGAACGCGCCCGCCATGAAGGGGTTATCCTCGACGGCGTTCGCGAAGACGACGAGCTTGGAGCAGGCGACGGAGTTGTCGTCGCGCGTCAGATAGGCGCACTGCTTGATGATCTTTCCGAGCTGGGCGATGGCGTCCATGTTGATGCCGGTCTTCGTCGTGGCGACGTTGACGGAGGAGCAGACGCGCTCCGTCTGGGACAGCGCGGAGGGGATGGAGTCGAGCAGGATGCGGTCGGCCTTCGTAAAGCCCTTGTGCACCAGCGCGGTAAAGCCGCCGATGTAGTTGACGCCCACCTCGCTGGCGGCGCGGTCGAGCGCGCGGGCGACGGGGGTATAGTCGTCGGCGCGGCAGGACGCGGCGACGAGCGCGATGGGGGTGACGGAGATGCGCTTGTTGATGATCGGAATGCCGTATTCCTTTTCGATGTCCTCGCCGGTGCGGACGAGATGCTCGGCCGTGCGCGTGATCTTGTCGTAGATGCGCGTGGTCAGCCCTTCCATCGTGTCGGCGGCGCAGTCGAACAGCGAGATGCCCATGGTGATGGTGCGGATGTCGAGGTGCTCGCGCTCGATCATCTGGATGGTTTCGAGAATGTCTCCGGTATTCAGCATGATCGGCGCTCCTTTATATCCGGTGCATGGAGTTGAAGATGTCCTCGTGCATCGTGTGGATCTTGACGCCGATCTCCTGCCCGAGCGCGTCCATCTCGTCGACGAGGTCGGTAAAGGGGATGGTGCAGCCGGCGATGTCGACGAACATCACCATGGCGAAGACGTCGCCGAGGACGCTCTGGGTGATGTCGAGGATGTTCACGCCGCGGGAGGCCAGCACGGCGGAGGTTTTGGCGATGATGCCGACCGTATCGCGGCCGACGACGGTGATAATGGCTTTCATGGGCGAAAAAACTCCTTTTTTACAGCAAATCGATCAGCTCTTCGAGGATCGCGTTGGACACGAACATCCCGCGCGGCGTCAGATACCGGCGCTCTCCGTCCCGCGCGGTCAGGCCGAGAGGCGCATAGCGGTCGAGCACCGCGGCAAAGGGCGCAAAGCTCTCCCCGAAGCGGCTTTCATAATCGGACGGGCGGATCCCTTCCGTCATACGCAGCCGGAGGATGAGATATTCCTCCCGCGCGTCCGGATGCGCCTCCACAAGCTCGCGCCGCGCCCTCCCGCCGAGGTAGCCTACGAGATCCTCGGGGCAGGCCAGGCGGCAGCCTTCGATAAACGAATGCGCGCCCGGGCCGAAGCCGTAATACGGCACGCCGAGCCAGTATTTGCGGTTGTGGCGGCTCTCCCGCCCCGCGCGGGCATAATTCGAGATCTCATACTGCCGGTATCCGGCGGCGGCGAGGGCTTCCGTCACGGAAAGGTACATCGCAAGCTGCGTCTCGTCGTCCGGCAGCTCTGCCTCCCGCGCAAAAAGAGGCACGTTCTCGGACAGCTTCAGCGCGTAGCAGGAGATATGCTCCGGGGAAAGCGCCAGCAGCGCGCGCACGCTCTGCTCCCACCTATCAAGCGTCTGTCCCGGCAGTCCGTACATCAGGTCGAGCGACAGATTCTCAAAGCCCGCCCGCCGCGCAGTCTCCACGGTATGCCGGGCGTCCGCAAAGGTGTGCCGCCGTCCGAGCATCGCGAGCTCCTCGTCGTGCGCGGACTGCACGCCGAGCGAAAGGCGGTTGAAACCGGCGTTCCGCAGCGCTTCCGGCTGCGCGAGGTCGAGGGGATTGGCCTCCAGCGTGATCTCCGCGTCCCCGGCGACGTCGAAGCGCTCCCGCACGGCGTCCAGAATGCGCGAAAGCCTCTCCGCACCGAGCAGCGACGGCGTGCCGCCGCCGAAATAGACGGTATCGGCACGCACGCCGGGCGTCTCCGCGGAAATTTCCGCGGTCAGCGCGGCGGTATAGGCGTCGAACTTCTCCTCCGCAGCGCCGGATGCGTACCCTGCGCACGGCAGCGAGTAGAAGTCGCAGTAACCGCATTTTCTCACGCAGAAGGGGACATGAATATAGACGCCGGCGCTTATCGCTTCCATATGCTCGGCGAGAAGATCATGATCAGCGGGAAGATTTCCAGACGGCCGACCAGCATGTTAAAGGAAAGCACGAGCTTCGAAAACCACGAGAAATCCGCGAAGTTGCCCATCGGGCCGATCAGGCCGAGTCCGGGGCCGATGTTCGAGATCGTCGCGATCGACGCGGTCAGCGTCGTCGTAAAATCAAAGCCGTCGATGGAGATGAGCAGCGTCGACGCGCATATGATGAAGGTATACAGCACGAGAAAGAGGTTGACGCCGCCGATCGTCTCCTCGCGCACGGGCTTTCCCTCAAAGCGCAGCGCGCTGACGGAGCGGTTGTGCGTCATGCGGCGCATTTCGCGTCCGACGCTCTTGAACGACAGGATGACGCGCACCGTCTTGATGCCGCCCGCCGTCGAGCCCGCGCAGGAGCCGCAGAGCATCAGCAGCACGAGAATGCACTGCGACAGCTCCGGCCAGAGCGTGTAGTCGGCCGTCGCAAAGCCGGTCGTCGAGTTGATCGTCGCCACCTGGAACGACGCGTAGCGGAACGCCGTGCCGATCGACGGATACAGATGCGCGATATTGGCCGTGATGATCGCCATCGCCGCGAGCTGGATGCCGAGGTACCAGCGCAGCTCCTCGCTTTTGAGCGCCTGGGAAAAGCGCCCGAGGAGCATGAGATAATAGAGGTTGAAGTTGACGCCGCACAGGATCATAAAGACCGTGACGACGCCGTCGACATAGGCGCTGTCATAGGCGGCGATGGAGGCCGCGCGGGAGGAAAAGCCGCCCGTGCCCACCGTGCCGAAGGTCGTGATGACGCTGTCATAGAGCGGCATGCCGCCCAGCGACAGCAGCACGATCTCCAGCACCGTCAGCCCGAAATAGATGCCGTAGAGGATCATCGCCGAAAAGCGCATCTTCGGCACCAGCTTGCCGACCTCGGGGCCGGGGCTCTCCGCGCGCAGCAGGTGCATCGACCGGCTGCCGCCGAGCGGCATGATCGCCATGACGAATACGAGCACGCCCATGCCGCCGATCCAGTGCGTAAAGCTGCGCCAGAACAGCAGGCTCTTCGACATCGCCTCGACGTCCGTCAGGATCGACGAGCCGGTGGTCGTAAAGCCGGAGACCGCCTCGAAAAAGGCGTCGATAAAGCGCGGGATCTCGCCCGAACAATAAAACGGCAGCGCGCCGCCGACGGAAATGCCGATCCACGCGAGCGCGACGATGAGGAAGCCCTCCCGGGAGTAAAGCGTGCGGTTTTCGGGCTTTTTCCACGACATCAGAAGCCCTGCGGCGATCATGCCCGCCGCAGTCGCCGCCAGCGCCGCAAAGCAGGTCTCCCGGTAATACAGCGCCAGCGCCGCCGGCAGCAGCATCAGCAGCCCGACGACGCACAGCACCTTTCCGAGGATGTGGACAACCATCCGGAAATTCATAGAGGATCTTTGTAAAATCATAGTTCTTTTCAGGCGAAAATATCGCGCAGATCGGCGAGCTGCTCGTTCGTCGTAACGACGACGACGCTGTCACCGTACTCAAAGGTGTCGGCGGAGCCGGGAATGATGATTTTTCCCGCCCGCACAATGGCGGCGATGAGCAGATTCTTCTTGAAGCGCATTTTCCCGATCGGCACGCCCAGAAAATCCCCCTTGTCGCGCACCCGGAACTCCAGCGCCTCGACGCGGTTGTTGACGACGCGCGTCAGCGTCTCGACGCCGGACGCCGTCGCGTTTTCCATCGAGCGCACATAGTGCAGAATGCGGTTCGCGGTCAGATTCTTCGCGGAAATCAGGCTGCCGACGCCGGCGTGGTCGAGAAACTCCGGGAAACGGAGGCGTTCCACCTTCGTCACGACCTTGCGCACGTTTTTCGCGCTGGCGTACATCGACATGACGATGTTTTCCTCGTCGATGCCGGTCAGCGCGATGAAGGCGTCCATCGAATCGATGCCTTCCTCGTCGAGAAGCTCCTGCGAGGTGCCGTCGCCGTGGATGACGACGGCGCGCGGCAGCTGCTCGCTTAACATCCGGCAGCGCTCCTCGTCCTTTTCGATGATCTTGACGGACATCCCCATCTCCAGAAGCTGCTGCGTCAGATGGAGCGCGATAAAGCCGCCGCCGACGATCATGACGCTGCGGATGCGCACGCGCGGCGCGCCGATCTCCCGGAAAAAGATCTCGATGTCTGCGGGCGCCGCCGTGATGCTGATCCGGTCCCCCGCCGCAAGCCGGAAATCGCCGCCGGGGATGTACACGTTGTCGCCCCGCTGCACCGCGCAGATCAGCACCCGGACATGGAAGCGCGCGTAAAGCTCGCGCAGATAGACGCCCGAGAGCGGACTTTCGGCGGTGATCGGCGTTTCCACGAGCTCCACCCGGCCGCGCACAAACGTCTCGATGTGCAGCGCCGGCGGGAAGCGCAGGATGCGGGAGATCTCGCTCGCCGCCTGAATGCCGGGGTTGACCGCCAGCGACAGCCCGAGCTCATCCTTCATCAGCGAAAGCTGCTTGGTATACGCGGGATTGCGCACGCGCGCGATCGTATGCCGCGCGCCGAGCTTTCTTGCGACCAGACAGCACAGGATGTTGACCTCATCCGCCGACGTCGCCGCGATCAGCAGATCCGACTTGCCGACGCCCGCCTCCTCCTGCACATCATAAGACGCGCCGTTGCCCGGAATGCCGAGCACATCCAGCGAATTGACCGACTGTGACAGCACGCTCGGAGAGTGATCGATCAGGACGATGTCATGCCCCTCTCCGGAAAGATGCTCGGCCAGCGTAAAGCCGACCTTCCCGTCGCCTACAATCACGATACGCATAAAACTGCCTTCTAAAACCGCTTCGGTTCCCTTTCCACTAAAAAAATCCCGCTCGTATTATATCACATTCTGCGAATTAAGCAAGCGTTTTATGGATTCCCGTCAGGAAGTATCAAAATTTTCGCCCCGCGGCAAAAGATGTGGGCAGTATTGCGGATTGCTTTTTCTGCCAGGACATGGTATAATGAAATATATGGTAGGTATAAATATATTTTATAGGGAGCGCGTATGAGTTTTTCAGAATTTATCTACTCCTTTCTGCACAATCCGGTGCTGGCCATCACGGTGGTGCTGACGCTGGGCGTCATCGTGGTCAACGGCTTTACGGATGCGCCGAACGCGATCGCGACAGTCATTTCGACGCGCGCGATGCGTCCGAAGCCGGCGATTCTGATGGCAGCGGTGCTGAACTTCTTCGGCGTACTGTTCATGACGCTGGTATCGAGCAAGGTCGCAAGCACGATCTACAACATCGCGGATTTCGGCAACGACCCGAAGGAATCGAGCCTTGCGCTGTGCGCGGCGCTGTTTGCCATCGTGGTCTGGGCGGTCGCGGCATGGGTGTTCGGCATCCCGACGAGCGAAAGCCACGCGCTGGTCGCGGGCGTCATCGGCGCGTCGGTCGCCTTTTCGGGCGGCTTCGGCGGCGTCAACGGCGGAGAACTCGCCAAGGTCGCGTGGGGCCTGCTGTTTTCGACGGCGCTGGGCTTTGTGATGGGCTACTGCACGGTCAAGCTTGTGGAACTGATCTGCCGGGATATGGACCGGCGCAGGACCATCCCGTTTTTCAAGGGCGCGCAGATCGCCGGCGCCGGCGCGATGGCGTTCATGCACGGCGCGCAGGACGGCCAGAAGTTCATGGGCGTGTTCCTGCTG
>JAEDGJ010000127.1 GCA_016297585.1 Clostridiaceae bacterium | reverse complement strand
GCGGACACCAGATTCGACGTCCGGACGTTTCTCAGCGCGTTCGGGCGTTCGATCTTCAGCGCCTGAAACCCTTCGGCGGTGCAGACGACGTTCGAGATCGCGGAATCCGTCAGAAATCCCTGCACGATCACGCCGTTGCGGCGGCGGCAGACGACGTTCGAGATCGAGATGCCGGACAGGCTGTCCGGCAGGTTGCGTCCGTAGCCGTCCAGATCCCCGAGCAGGATGCCGCCGAAGGTGTCGCGGCCGTCCGGCGTGGTGTCCACGACGCCGTCGATCACCACATTGCGGATCCGCGAGCCGCACGGAAGCAGCCGCACGAGGAGGCAGAGCGACGAGTAGCCCATGACGTTGCGGATGACGATGTCGTGGATGTCCCGGTCGCGCTTCGACCAGTCGTTGGGCATGACGTGCGTCGTACACAGCGAGCCGCCGGGGAGATACGGCTCGTCGTCGTTCGCGATGGCGGTCAGCGCGACCATGTCGTCGCCCGTCCGGCCGGTGATGTCGGTGATGAGGATGTCGTGACAGCCGTTGCGGATGTCGACGCCGTCCTGATTCTCCATATTCTGCAGCATCCCGTCGATCTCCTTCGACATGCAGGCGTCGAAGTCGATCCGCGCGATGCGTCCGTGCGCGCAGGCCTCCAGCGAGATGCCCCAGCCGTGCGAATTCACGATGCGCAGGTTCTCGACGGAAAAGTCCTCCGCGTTGGCAAACAGGATCCCGATGCCCCGCCAGTCGCCGTACCGGGATTCCTCCGGCCTGTCCGCGTCCGTGCCGTAGGAATGGTCGTGGCGGTCCCAGAACGAAAGCCTGTCCGGCTGCCGTCTCTCCTCCGGGACCCAGTCCGCGTACCGGCACAGATCCCGGTCGAGATACGGACACGGACGCGCAAGCAGCTTCGAGCCGTCGCCCGTCGCGCGGGGATGATCCGCTCCCTCCAGCACGCAGAGCCCCTCGCCCCGGATATGCACATTGCGGATCCGCTCCGGCTCCGCGAAGCCCATGCCGCAGTTTGCCGTGCGGAAGAAGTTGTCGCGGCACCGGTCCGAGAGCTTGACGCGGCAGCTTCGCAGCACCAGCGTCGTGTTCTCCGGCAGCAGCACCGCCCGGTCAAGGCGCCACCAGTCCCGCTCCGGCTCCGTCGTCTGACGCCGCGGCGGAATCACGACGATCCCGTCGCCGTCCCGGCTTCTGACCGCATTTTCGAGGATCTCATTGTCGTCCGCACCCGGAAACAGATTGGCGTCTACCATATCGATGTACCATCCTTTGCAGCAGCTTTCCATCAAAGTTTGCCCCTATCATACCACCTCCGGCACGGCCTTGTCAATTCTTTTTTGCCGCTCCCCCTTTTCGTCCGGAAAATCGAACGCCCCGCAGGAGGATCCCCCCTGCGGAGCGTTTTTTTCGTTTATGCGCCGGTTTTCTCCTGCACGACCGCGTACAGGGTGATGTCGGAAAGATCGAACGTCAGCTTCGTGCCGCCGTCCGCGAGCTTTTCCGTCTCGACGGGGAACGCGAGCCGTCCGCGCTCGGGCGTGCGCAGCTCAAGCCGCTCCGGCACCGGCACGCGGAGGATGACGCTGACGCGTCCGCCGCAATTCGTCTTTTCGATGTCCGCGATGATCTGTCCGCCGCCGTGCGTCTCCGTCACGCGCACCGTCGGATGCGGCACGGACTTCAGCGCGCGGTTTAAGATGTGCAGGAAGAAGCGGCCGTCGTTACGGCGCAGGCGCATCGCCCACGTCGTCTCGCCCTCGGTCTGCGTGATCGCCGGACGGATAACGCCTGCCTCCAGCATCGCAGAAAGCGCGTCCTCCGCGTCGCCGTCCGTCACCGTCAGCCCCGCGTAGCCCTTCGCGAGGAGCTTTGCGGACAGCGGCTCGGGGCGGACAAAGCCCTGCTCGTCCCGCGTGCCGAACGGCAGCTTCAAAATCGCGCGGCCGCCCGCCGCAAGATACGCCTCGATCGCCTCAAACTGCGCGTCCGAGACGACGCCCATGTTCGCAAGCACGAGCGGCGTCCGCTCGCGCAGCAGCGCCCCGGCGTCCGAAAGCTCCCGGAAGCGCACGAAGCGGTAGCCGACGTTGTGCTCCACGCACGCGCGGCTCCAGCCCGACGCGTCCTTCCAGTGTTCGCGGCCGTTTTCGTCGCGGTGTCCGTTTTCGCGGCAGAGGAGGTTGTTTGCGATGCGGATGTCCGCCGCCTCCTCGCCGCTGTTCTCCGGAATGGGGCTGTAGCGGTCCTCCCAGTTCGCCGTCGGCGCCATCAGGTCGTACGGCGTGCCGATGTCGCCCGGATCGACGCTCAGGCGGCCGACCATCGTGCTGCCCCAGTTCGCGGCGCCCCAGAAGCGCGCCAGCGCCCAGCCGAGATACGCGCTCGGCTCGTAGGTCTGGTAGCTCAGCGCGACCGCGGGCGCGCCGCCCATCGTGTTCGCCGCGATGTCCTTCTGCAGCATCGCCTCCGCGTCCTTGCCCGCCCAGTTGGTCACGTTCAGCGCCATGCCGCAGTTCTCGAGCATCACGAGGTCGAGGTCGTCCGCGAAGCGCTCCAGATTCAGTCCGAGCCCGTTGAGCACCATCGGACCCGTGCCGCTGCAGCAGGTCATCAGCGGACGGTCGCCGAGCACCTCTTTGATCATCCGGATGTGGTCGTGCACGCCGTCCGTCTTGCAGCGCACCCAGTCGCGGAACGCGGGATTGTCGTAATTGCCCCACGAAAGCTGGGGCTTCGACGTATCGCCCCAGAAGTCCCGGTCCTCCAGCGGCGGCAGCTCGCGCCCGTAGTCGCGGCGGAAGCGCTCGCGGCAGTAGTCGCAGCCGCAGCTCGTCAGTCCGCCGTAGTCGCACATGTCGTCGACCTCCATCGCGTCGAGCGGCACGACGGCGAGCATTCTCTCGAGGTACTTGCGGTGCATGTCGATGAAGCCGGGGTTGTTGTGGCAGAACATCTCCGCCTTATAGACACAGTAGGCGTTCGAGCCGTCGCGCACGTCCTTTTCGAGGATGTCGCGGAAGCGGTGCCCCGCGTACTGCGCAAATTCCGCGGCGATCGGGTCCTTGTGCAGCAGCACATGGTGGCGCTCGGAGTTGTGGAGCTCATAAAAGTGCTCCGGCTTCGGGCGCTCCACGAGGTTGCAGCTGTAGTGGTCCATGAAGCGGATGCCGTACTTGTGCAGCTCGTCGCAGACGTTTTTATAGTAGCCGTTGAGCGTCTCGAAGTAATCCGAGAAGTCAAAGCGCGTGTGGAAGCCGTAGTTGATCGCGAGATCGACGCCCGCGTCGGCAAAGCCTTTCGCCATGCGCTCGATCTTCCGGATGATGTTGATATCCGGCCACAGGAGGTCGTCGATGGTCGTAATCCAGGCGGCCGCCCGTTTCGGCCGGAAATACGTATACTGTCTGTCCATGTTTCGTGTTCCCCCATCTTACGGATGTGTGTTTCGAGTATATCACAGATGGGTTCCGGAAAACTATCCCGATCTGCCGGGATTTCCCGCAATTCCGGCTCGATTTCGCCGCCGCGCAGCCGCTTTCCCGCGGTCTTTTGATCGCTGCCGCTGTCCGCCCGCGCCGCGTTTTCCCCGGCGCGCCAAAAAAAAAATCACGGCGCCGCCGCCCGCTCGCAGCGGATCGCGAGCCGGTACGCGCCGCCGGTCGTACAGGTAAACAGCGTCAATGCCCAGCCGCTGTCCGTCATCTCCTCCGTGTCCTCCGGCGCAAGCGTCTCCTTCGCCGCCGCGCGGTAGACGAACACGTTCCCGTCGAGGTCGCAGAACGTCACCTCGTCCCCCACGGAAAGTCTGCCGAGCGAGCCGAAATGCGTCCGGTAGTTGTGCCCCGCGATGACAAGGTCGTCCGTATACGCCGAGCCCGCGTACCGGCACGGCGCGAGCTTTGCCCCGTCGTCGCTCCACTCGCCGATGACCGGCAGAGAAAGCCCCAGCGCCGGGATCCGCAGCACGCCGATGTAGGAGGCGCCGTCCACCGCCGTCTCCGGCATCTCCATCGCCGGATTCAGCACATGATCCGGGATCTCCGTCTCCCCGGGCGCGGTCTCCCCGTCCTCCGGCGCCGCCAAGCCGTTTTCCTGTCCGGAAAACCCGTTTTTCTCATCATACGACCCGTCTTCCGACCCGGAAGACTCGTTTTCCTGCCCGGAAGCGCCGATACCCGGCAGCGGGCTCACGCCGTCCGGCGCAAAGGGCGTATCATCCGGTGCGGAAGAGGCGCTTTCTGCGGCATCGGGGCGGTCCCGCGTCGCCGCGAGCACCGCGTCGAGCGCCGCAGCGGACGCTTTTCCGGCACGGACGCCGTCGTACAGGTTGTACGCCGCAAGACAGAGCGCCGCCGCCAGCAGTCCGAGCCCCAGCCCGATGAGCGCGCCGCCCCGCCTATTCCGCATGACCCTTCCTCCGTCTTCGCAGCAGTCCGAGAATCACGAGCGCCAGTCCCGCGGCCGTCAGCACGGGCACCGGCCACCAGAGCTGCCCCGTCTGCGGCAGCCTGCCCGGCGTGCCGGGATTGCCGGGGTTCGTCGGCGTACCCGGACTCACGGGGACGTCCGTGCGGCAGGTGTTCGTGATGACGAACGTGACGCCCTCGCGTGAGACCGACGGGACATAGCCCGCCGGGACGTCCTCCGCGACTGTCCACCAGGACTCGCCGGAAAGCCCCGTCCAGGTATACCGCCAGCCGTTTTCCGCGCTCAGCGTGACGGTGTCGTACACCTCGCCGTCGCGCAGCAGCCGGACGGTGACGGTCTGCGGGCGCAGGCTCTCCCGCCCCGCGTCGTCCCAGATCTTGAGCACCTTGCGCGTCACATTCTCCGGCACGTCCTCCGTCACGGTGAACTTCGGGCAGGCCGTCACGCCGTAGAGCCAGTCCTCGTCCCCGTTTTCCGGCAGCAGCACGAGAAACGGCGTGAAGTCATAGACGCGCCCGTCCTGCGTATGGCGGCGCCCCTGCACAAAGTACAGCCCCGGCACGAGCCGCCGGCCGCCGGTCGGGAAGCGCACCCAGCCCGCCGGATCCGACACCGCGCTGTCGTCGGGCGTCATGCCCGCGGTATAGCCCTCGAGCGTGGACGCCAGCGCGCGCCATGCGCCGTCGTTTTCGCCGCGGATGTTCACGTTGAAGATCGAAAACGCCGGCGTGACCGTCAGCTCGCCGTATTCGTCCGCCTGCGCGACGAGGTAGAGGTCGAAGCGCACGCCGGACAGCGGGACGCCGTTGTCCGCGCAGTAGAGCGTCAGACCCGTGTCCCGCGAAAAGTCGATTTTTCCCGCCGCCTGCGCGCATACGGTCAGCATGCACAGCGCAAGCAGCCCGCACAGTGCGGCGCAAAGGCGTTTATTCGTCTTCATCGGCGTCATCTCCACGTCTGTTCTTGGCTCGCCGCGGCAGCAGCAGTACGATCAGCAGCACGGCCAGCAGCGGGATCGCCGCGATGGGCGCCACCAGCAGCGGCTCGATCTGCACCGCGTCCGCCGTCACGCGCACCGTCCTTGCCTCCTCCGCATTCTCGATGCGGTGCCCCCGCACAAGGAGCCGGTGCGTATTCACGCCGTACGGCGTGCACGTCACGAGCGTGCAGTAATCCATGCCCCCCACGATGCGCAGCGCGTCCGTCTCGGACGGCTCCACGATCAGGATCTGATCGACCTCATAGGTCAGCACCTCGTCCAGCACGCGCAGCAGGAACACGTCCCCGACGGCGAGCCGGTCGAGGTTCGTAAACAGCTTCGCCGACGGCAGCCCGCGGTGCCCGGACAGGACGCAGTGCGTGCTCTCGCCGCCGACGGGCAGGCTCGACCACTCGAGATGCCCGGCCGCGACCTGCAGCACCGCCTCGTCCGTGCCGTGATAGATCGGCAGCGAGACCTGGATCGAGGGGATCTCGATATACCCCATCACGCCGTTTCCCGACGCGTCGAGCTGGGACGCGTAGTCCGCAAGCCGCTCCCCGTCCGGGGCGAAATTCGTCTCATGCCGCGCGAGCGCGTCGTTATAGTCCCGCGCCGCCTGCCAGAGCTCCTCATAGCGCGTCCCGTCCAGCGCCGCCACCCCCTCGGCATAGCCGGCGATGGCGCGCGTCTGATGCAGGGAGTTCCAGTAGTCGCTGACGGCGGGGTAGAGCAGCAGGGACAGCCCTGCCAGCAAAAGCAGCACCAGAAGCCCCGTTATCCAGCCGCCTTTTTTCTTTTTCATGCAGGGTTCTCCTTGCCGTTCTCCCCCGTCGGCCGTCCGCGGACGTCCGGGAAGGCCTGTTTTCCTCCCCGGACGCCGTTTTTTGCCCGGCCGGCGTCAAAACGCGCGCCGGCCGGACGCTATGTTCGGGTTTTTCAGCCCTTCGAGCTCATGCGCTTTTTCGTCACGAGCAGCACCGCCGCGGCCAGCACGAGGCAGCCGCCGATGATGTAGAACGCCGTCGTGCCCGCGCCGCCGGTCTCCGGCAGCGTCGCGCCGTGGTTGTTCTCCACGTTCGTCTCGACCACGCCGGAAGTGAGATTGCCGTCCTTCGCCGCGCCGCCGTCGACCGAGATCGTGAGCGCGGTCAGCGCCGGATTATTCTCGGACTTGTCGAGCGTCGCCGCGATTGTGACCTTGATCGGGTTTTTCAGCAGGTTATAGCCCGCCGGAGCCTTCGTCTCGACGAGGTAGTAGGTTCCCGCGTCGAGTCCCGCGACGGCGAACTTGCCGTCCGTGCCGGAGGTCAGCTTCGAGCCGTCCGGATAGGTGACCTTTCCGTCCACCGCTTCAGGAATATCGAGCCATTCGACAAATTTGCCGTCCACAACCTTCGCAACCTTGGTCTTATCGCTGTTGAGCAGCACAAACTCCGCGTCCTCGAGCTTCGTATCTGGGTTCTGTCCGTCGACCTTCGTCACGTCGAGCTCATAGGTAAAGACGAGCACCTC
>JAEDGJ010000126.1 GCA_016297585.1 Clostridiaceae bacterium | reverse complement strand
CGCGGTGCGGCAAAGCTCGGCTCCCTCGCCGTCGACGGCACAGAGCGCAAACGGGCCGGGGAGCGTGGGAAGGCCGTTTCCGGCGCCGGACGTCGCGTAGAAGACGGCGCGGCTCCCCGCGGCGATCGCGCCGACGCCCCGGTCTCCGACGGGATAGACCGTCACCTCGCCCGTCTCCGGACGCACGCGCGAGATCGCGCCGCCGTAGGTGCCGTAGGCCGCGAGCCACCCCGTCCAGACGCAGCCGTCCGGTCCGGGGACGCTGCCGGCTTCGGGACGGATGTAGGCGGGGGCGCAGACGCCGAGCACCCGCGGATTCTCGCCCGCGCGCTGATCCCACGGCTTTTCCGGATCGTATTCGATATGCCAGCCGCCGGCGTAGGCGGTAAGATAGAGCTTCCCGCCGGCGAAAACGATCGCGTAGGCCTCGCCGCCGCCGGTCGCGGTCAGCGCGGGGGAGTTCCACGCGCGCCCTGTGGCGGGGTCGTAGGAAAACAGGGTCATGCCGAAGGTACACGCGCCCCAGAGCACGCCGCGTTCGTCGGCGGCAAGCGTCATGATCGACGTCGGCGGCGCGTCGCAGGGGAAGCGGCGGATGACCGGCGCGGCGTCCGCGTCCGCCCAGTAGACGTACTCCTGCCCCCAGACGGCAAAGAGCCCGCCGCGTTCGAGCGCGCAGGGGCAGCTCATGCCCTCTCCAAGGCGCGGATCCTCGAACGCGAGGAGCTTTTCCTGCGGCGGAAAGCCCATCGTGCCGTCGTCCTCGAAGAATTTGCCGTCGGAGAGCCGGTAGGCCCAGCGGGAGCCGCGGTCCATGCCGACGGTGACGAGGATGTGCCCGTCGTAATAGGCAGCGGTGCGGGAATAGAGGTTCTTTTCGTTCGGGGAGACGCGCCCGAGATCGGTCAGCGTGTGGCCGTCCAGATCGTAGCGCACGAGCCGGCAGCCGGGATAGGTGCCGCCGTAGAGACAGCCGTCATGGCCGTCGGCGAAGTTCCAGATGTAGGTCTCCGTCTCGGTGCGCACGGGCTCCGAAAAGCTGCGCGAGGCGAGGTCGAAGCGGTGGACGCAGCCGAAGCGGCTGCAGGTGCCGAGGATCAGCGCGCGGTCGCGGTCGTTGTACAGCGCCCACGCGCCCTCGTCCTGCGGCAGGTGATACGACTCGGCGGTGTCGGCGGCGGGGTCGACGAGCAGCAGCGCGCCGCCGGCGTAATTCGCAAACGTGACGCAGGCGACCTTTTCGCGCCCGTCGCGCGGGTCGCGGAAGGGAGCGGCGCTCAGGAAACAGAAGTTTTTACAGGGGGAGGCGATCTTTTCGGGGGTCAGCATGGCGGTATACCTCCATTTTTATCCCTTGCGGCAGACGGTGAGCTCCTGCGCGCCGCCGCGGGCTTCGTCATAGCGGAGAGAGACGGTAAGGGGCCGGCCGGAGACGGGCGTGACGGTGAAGACGCCGTCCGCAAAGGTGACGTCCGACACGGGGCACTTACCCGTATAGGGGACGTACGCCGCCGCGAAGACGGATTCGCGGGCCTCCCGGCGCGCGATCAGTCCCGGCACATAGAGGGGGCAGCGCGTGTTGACGCCGCCGTCGTTTGCCCAGAGCGAGGTTTCATAGAGCTCCCTGCCCGGCGTCAGCTCAAAGACGCGCAGATGCACGCCGTCCGGGACGCCCGGGAACGCGTGGCGGTTTTCGGCGAGGAAGTCCGCGGTGCGCGTGCCGTCGGGGACGGTTTTTGAGCCGCGGGTCTCGCCGAACAGCAGCGAATCGTCAAAGCTCAGCGTATCCGCGCCTTCGATGTCCGTCGTGAGCGTGCCGAACGAGAAGGGCATCACGCGGATGTGCTCCGCGGGCGCATCCCCGCGCACGCGCGCGGCGTCGAGCAGCACGCAGCCCCCGCCGGATAACTCCACGAGGACGAGGGTGCGGTCATAGAGGGTCGTGCCGTAGAGCCCGTCGGCGGCCGTCGAGACCGCGTGGACGCCGTCTTCGTCGCGCCAGAGCGTGCAGGCGGCGGGATGCGCGTCGGGCGTGTCCCATGCCGCGCGGGGAACGCGTTCGCGGTCGACGATCACGCCGTTATGCACCCACGGCGAGCGGTACCAGGTCGCGTTCGGGGTCTGCCAGCCGCCGTACTGCACCGGCGGATAGCCGAAGTCCGGCAGCAGCTCGAGTCCGAAGGCGCACAGCCCCATATGGAAGGTATCCTCGTGGCCGTGACGCTCGCGGTAGGGCAGAAAATGCGTCCAGACGGCGCAGGAGGGGGAGACGAGCGTCGCAAGCTGCCAGTCAGGAAGCAGCGTGCTCTTCGGCACGGCGGGCGCGCAGGGCCGGGCGATCGCGGCGTAGAACGCGGGGGCGTCCTCCTGCCCGATGTCGCAGACGGCGCCGCCGTCCTGCGCTTTCCGGCGCAGCGTGTCGAGGTAGTAGGCGTTGCCGGTATGCTTCCAGAGCTTCCAGAGGAGCGAGTAGAGGTTAAATCCCGGCGTCGCGGCATGGCCGTCGATGCGGTGCGTGAGGTTGACGCCCGCGAAGAAGGGCATTTCGGCGCCGACGCTCGAGGTATCGCCGACCTTCGGATAGAAGCGGTTCTCAAGATAGATGTCGGTATAGAAGCGGAAGGTTTTCTCTAAGGCGGGCAGCTCGCGGATGGTGCGCGCTGCCTCCTCGGGCGAGTAGAGGAAGAGGATCTCGAGCGCCTGCAGCATCTGGTCGGCGGTAAAGCCCGCGTAGCCGCCGATGCCGCGCTCGCCGGTCACGCCGTCGACGGCGGACGCGCGGCGGAAGAGCTCCCGGGCGTCGGCAAGCGCGCGGGACGCCTCCGCGGGCTCGTCGAGCACGAGCCGGATGAGCATTAAGAGCGTTTCGGTGCCGGGGTAGTTGAGCGTCACCTTGCGCGGATTGTTCAGGATATCGCGCAGGATGCGGGTGTCGATGTTATAGGCGATGTCCTCGAAGCTGTTTTTGGGGTTCGGCACGCGGTACCGCTGCGATTTTTCGTGCAGGAAAGCGACGAGCGAGGCGTCGTCCCGGATGCCCTCGAAGATCATGTCGTAGGCGAGCACGAGCATGCGCAGCTCGAAGTTCGAGTCGTGCCAGGTGGAGACGTAGCCCATGTCGCCGGGGCGCTCGTAGACGAGACCCTGGCGGTGGTAGTCGAAGGGCGGCAGCAGATCGGCGACGCGGTCGAGCATGACGGCGGCCTTATGCGCGTAGCGCTGCTCGCCTGTGACGAGATAGGCCTGCGCGAGCGCGAGGATGCCCTCCGCGACGAGCTGGCGCCACTGGCCGCGCAGCGCGTAGCAGGCGATGAAGTACCAGCGCTTCTGCGTGCACCAGCCGCCGTTTGCGCCGTCGCCGTCGTCGACACCGCAGACATACGACGCGTCGGAGAAGCCGTCGGGGTAGAGCCGCGCCGCGCGGAACTCGTCCTCGTCCATGAACGCGGCGAGCAGGCGGTCGTCGGCGAGCTCGGTGCGGAAGACGCCCGCGTCGTCGAGACCGGAGTTGTAGTAGGCTTCGAAGTCGTTTTTCGGGAACAGCGCGCCGCAGTGCGGACAGGCGACCTTCCAGCGCACCTTTTTGGCGTCGATGATCCACGAGGTCATCGGCACGGGCCTGCCGCAGTCGGGGCAGACGCCGTCCGACCAGACGGTATAGGAGCGGCGGATGGTATAGCCGAACATCAGCCCCCAGAGCTCGTCGTCGGAGAGCGCGTCCCAGTAGGCGGCGTGCTCGACCGCCTCGCGGCGGAGCTTCGCGGCGGCGGGATCCGCGTTGGTCCGCGCGGCCTCCAGATAGGCCTTTGTGTACAGGATGCTTTTTCGTTTCATGAAGGAAATCGTCCTTTCTACACGCAAGTGTCCGAGACGCTGCGGGTTTTATCGGGTGAAATGCCGTATTTTTCAATGGAGCCGACGGTCTTTTTGTCGAAAATCATTATATCACGCAAGTCACGCAAAAAACAAGGCGAAAACGACGGAGAAAATGGTATTATCGGGACGCGCCCAAAAAGGGCAGAGATTCGGAAAGCGTTCCGGCGGAGCTTTTCGGGGCAGCGGTGCCTGTGTCACGGATTGATGGGCACAGAAAAAGACCGCCGTAATCCATCAAGAATTACGGCGGTCTTTTGGCGGAGAAGAAGGGATTTGAACCCTTGCGCCGGTTACCCGACCTACACCCTTAGCAGGGGCGCCTCTTCACCACTTGAGTACTTCTCCGGGTGACGATAAAGGAAACGATATAGCCCTGACGCGGTGAGCGGGATATGGCGGAGAGAGAGGGATTCGAACCCCCGGCCCCTTGCGGAGTCACCAGTTTTCAAGACTGGCTCCATAAACCACTCGGACATCTCTCCGCATAGCGGAGACCCTTCGAATCAGGGACGCGTACTATTGTAGCATAAGATTTCCGGTTTGTCAAGAGAAACCTGCGGCGTTTTTCGGGCGGCGGGGCAAAAAAGCGCGGATGCGGGTTATCCGGCGCGCTTTTGACGGCGTACGGGGCTTGCAAAACGGCGGGGGATGTGGTATACTGAAAAAAATACACGGAATCGAAAGGGAAGAGTAAAATATATGACCGAAATCCGGAAAATCTGCGTTGTCGGCGTCGGATATATCGGACTGCCGACCTGCGTCGTGCTGGCGCGGGCGGGCTTTGAGGTGTTCGGCGCGGACGTCAACGAAAAGATCGTCTCGTCGCTCGAGGGCGGCGTCGTGCCCATCGACGAGCCGGGGCTGCAGGAGGAATTTGACGCCGCGCGCGCCAATCTGCGCTTCGGAGCCGCTCCCGAGCCCGCGGACGCCTTCTATATCTGCGTCTCCACGCCGCTCGACACGACGGGAGATGAGCCGCGCGCGAAGCTCGACTACGTTTTCTCCGCGGCGCGGGCCATCGGACGGGTGCTCGCACCCGGCAACCTCGTCATCCTCGAGTCGTCCGTGCCGCCGAAGACCACCCGGCGCGTCGCGGCGCTGCTTGCCGAAACGTCTGGCCTTGACGCGGACGCGTTCTATACGGCGCACTGCCCCGAGCGCGTCATCCCGGGTCAGATGCTGCGCGAGCTGCGCGAAAACGACCGCCTCATCGGCTGCGCGTCGGAGGAGGGCGCCGCGCTTGCGAAGTCCATCTACGACCGCATCCTGACGAAGGGCAGCGTCCGCGTGACCGGCGACGTGACCGCCGAGACGGCCAAGCTTGCCGAAAACGCGTTCCGTGACGTCAACATCGCCTACGCCAACGAGCTGGCGGTGATCGCCGAGGGGCTCGGCATCGACGTGTTCGAGGTCATCGAGCTCGCCAACTGCCACCCGCGCGTGAATATCAACACCCCCGGCATCGGCGTCGGCGGGCACTGCATCCCGGTCGTGCCGTGGTTTCTGTGCGAGCAGTTCCCGGACGACACGGTGCTGATGCACGCCGCGCGCGCGGTCAACGACCGCAAACCCGGCTGGGTCGCCGATCAGGTCGCGAAGGTGATCGCCCCCCCGGCGGAGATTTGCGTGCTCGGCATGACCTATAAGCCCGACGTGGACGACCTGCGCGACTCCGCGAGCGTCGATTTCGCGAAGCTGATGCGGGAGAGAGGCTACCGCGTGACCGTGTGCGAGCCGAACGTGCGGGCAAAAACCGTTGCGGGCTTTGAAAACCGGACGCTCGACGAGGCGCTCGGGACGGGCTTTGTCGTCGTGAGCCTTGCGCACCGGCAGTTCCGGGAGGCAAAGGCGCGCATCGCGGCGGTCCCGCATTACGACGCGGTCGGGCTGCTGCGCGGGATGTAAACACAGGGAAAAAGGAGGATTTACCTGATGGATTACCTGACCCCGAACGAGAGCTTATACGGTCTGCCGTTTGACGCGGCGGACTTTCAGGGGATGCCGTACCGCCGGCTCGGGAGAACCGGGCTGCGCGCGAGCGTCGTGGGACTCGGCACCTGGAAATTCGGACTGCCGGAGACCGGCGACGGCTCCCGCGTGGACGAGGAGACCGCGTTCGACATCTTCGACCGCGCGTGGGAGCTGGGCGTCACCTTCTGGGACACGGCGAACCGCTATAACGAGTCCTCGGGCAACTCCGAGCGCCTGATCGGACGCTGGTTTGCGGAGAATCCCGAGCTGCGGCGCGACATCGTGCTCGCGACGAAGGTGCGCGGGCTGATGGACGGCCGGACGCCGAACCACGCGGGACTGTCCCGGCAGAGCATCATGGACGGCGTGTACGCGTCGCTCGAGCGGCTGCAGACCGACCACATCGACCTTTTATATTTCCACAACGTGCACGACGAGGCGGAGGCCGAGGAGAGCATCGCGGCGGTGGACGACCTGATCCGGGGCGACATGGTGCGGTATTTCGCGGTGTCGAACTGCGCCCCGGCGGATTTTGACCGTCTGGAGGAAGCAAGACGCCTCGAGGGCAGCATCCGCACGCGCATCGCGGCGGTGCAGAACGGCTTCGACCTCCTGCGCGGCGAGCACGAGGCGGAGCGGGGGATGCTCGCGCAATGCGCGGCGTCCGGCACGTCGTACATCGCGTGGAGCCCGCTGGCGGAGGGGCTTTTGACGGGACGCTACAATGCGCCGCAGAAGGTGAAGAAAGGCGACCGGCTCTACGACCAGAAGAGCGCGCTGTACCGCGACGAGGGGCTGCAGAAAAAGCTCGCCGCGCTCGCGGAGCTCGCAAAGTCGCTCGGCGTGTCGATGACGCGGATGGTGCTTTCCTATATGCTGACCCTTCCGGGCATGACGCACGTCATTCCGGCGGCGAGCACCGTCGCCCAGCTCGAGGACAACGCCGCGGCGGGAAAGCTCGCGCTGTCCGACGAGTTCCGCGCCCGTGTGCGCGAGGCGCTGGAGGCGTAAAGACTCTTTTTATAGGTTACAGGCAGAAAAATGACCGCCGGGGAGCCCGTTTCCCCGGCGGTTTTTGCGTTTTTATCAGCCAAGCGACGTCGTCCTCC
>JAEDGJ010000125.1 GCA_016297585.1 Clostridiaceae bacterium | reverse complement strand
ACACATGAACCCGGTATATCTGTCCACCGGCGCGTTCACGGGACGCGTCAACGGGAGAAACTGGAGATTTGCGATCGAATACGCGGAGCGGCTCGACTGCGACGGGTATGAGCTGCTGATCTTCCCCGAGTTTGAGGAGAAGATCGACGAGCTCGTGCGGGAATACCGCGCGGCGGGGCTGCGGATCCCGGTCGTGCATGCCGAAAAGCATATCGGCGACCTCATGTCCACGCCCGGAGCGGACGCGATGGCGGAAGCGATGGAGCTTGCGCGGCGGAATTTCGAGACGGCGGCGGCGCTGTACCGGACGGGCGTGTCTCCGGAAGGGCATGCGAAGGTCGTCGTGCACTGCTGGGGGATTCCGGACAGCGATACCTATTTCGGCGAGATCGCGGAACGGGTCGGACGGCTGTCGGAGCTGGCGGAGCGCTGCGGCGTGGAGATGCTGCCGGAGAACAGCTTCTGCGTACACGGCAGTCCGAAGGCGCATTTCGAGGCGCTGGCGGCGCGGTATCCGAAGCAGGGCTTCATCGTCGACACGCGATGCGCGGCATTTCACGCCGAGCTTCCCGAGCTTGTGCGGTCCGAAGTGTTCCGCACCCGGGTGCGCCATATCCATATCAACGACTACTCGGGCGGCTACCGGGACTGGGACGCCATGTATCCGATCCTGCAGCCGGGACGGGGAAACATCGACTGGAACGCGTTTTTCGAAGGTCTGCGCGCGATTCCGTATGCGCATTCGGTCACGCTCGAGGCGCCGTCGATGCGCCCGGACGGCGTGGACTGCGCGACGCTGAACGAAAGCCTCGGGCGCATCCGCCGTGCGATGCGCGGAGAACCGTTTTAAGACGGCAAAAAGCCGTATTTTTGGAAGAAAACATGGGAGGAATCGGGATGAAAAGCGAAAATCTGCCCCGCGAGATTGATTCCGGCTTGTGGAAGACCGGTCATGTGCAGGGGATCGCGATCGATACCGCGCGTGAATACATCTACTATTCGTTCACGACCGTCCTCGTCAAGACCGATCTTCGGGGGAACCTGATCGGCACCGCCGGCGGGCTTGTCGGGCATCTCGGGTGTCTCGACTTCTGCGACGCGGACGGCTGCGTGTACGGGTCGCTTGAGTATAAGCAGGATGCGATCGGCCGCGGCATTCTCGCCTCTCTCGGCTCGGACGCCCGCCCGGAGAGCGCATTCTACGTTGCCCGCTTCGACGGAGAGAAGATCACGCGTCCCGGCATGGACGCCGCGCGCGACGGCATCATGACCGCGGCGCTGCTGCCGGAGGTCGTGCACGACTATCTCGGGACGGCCCCGGACGGTACGCCGCATATCCACGGCTGCAGCGGCATCGACGGCCTCGCGTTCGGCCCCGCGTTCGGTACGCGCGGCGGGAAGACCTGGCTGAACATCGCCTACGGCGTCTACGGCGATACGCAGCGCCGGGACAACGACTGCCAGGTCATCCTGACCTACGATCCGGAGGCGCTGGCGCCGTATTATCACCCGCTGCGCCAGGATGCGCCGCACGGCGAGGGTCCGGAAAAGCCCGCGCACAAATATTTCGTCCGTACCGGCAACACGACCTACGGCGTGCAGAATCTGGAGTACGACGCCTACACCGGCAACTGGTTCCTCGCGGTCTATCCGGGCGAAAAACCGGAATTTCCGAATTACCCGTTCTATATCGTCGACGGCGCCGCCGCTCCCGTGAAGGATGAGGCGGGCAGGGAGACACTGACGCTGTGGAAAGAGGGGCTGTACGACGAAAAAAGCGGCGTATACGGCTGGGATTTCCCGCATGGGGACACCGGGCTTTTCGCGCTGGACGACGGGTATTACTACATCTCGCATAACGGGTGCACGGCGGACGGGCTGCAGTACAGCCGCGTCTGCCTGTACCGGTGGACGGGTAAAGCGCCCGCGCCGTTTGAGCGGGTCTGACGAAAAACGATTTTTTATATGGCATGAAGGGAGAATGCGGTATGACCGGGAAAAAGGAAGCGTTTCTGCGCGCCATAACGGAACGTCAGGACGAGCTTTTCGGGACGCTTTCCGCGCTCGTGCGGATCGATTCGCAGAATTTCGGGTCCTCGGGACGGGAGGAAGCCGCCGCGGCGTATATCGCCGAACGGCTGCGCGGCATCGGGCTGACGCCCGACGTCTATTCGCCGATGGACGTGCCGGGACTGCCCGAAAACCCCGATTACTGGGACGGGCATCATGTGGAGACCCGCCCGAACGTCACCGCCTGCCGGAAAGGCGGCGCGCGCCGCAGGCTGATGCTTGCCGCGCATTCGGACACCGTGCCCGTCGGCGATCCCGCGAACTGGACGTTTCCGCCGTTTTCGGGCGAGCTGCGGGACGGACGGATCCTCGGACGCGGCGCGTGCGACGACAAATACGGCATCGCGGCGGTACTCTACCTGCTGACGCTGCTGCGCGATGCAGAGCTCGAGCTGCCGTACGATCTGCTGTTTTGCGCGTATTCCGACGAGGAAAACGGCGGCGGCAACGGGACGCTCGCGGCGTGCCTGAAATACCCGTGTGAGGATATCGTGAATCTGGACTGCAAGAACTTCGATATCTGGGCGGTCGCGGCAGGAGGCGGACGGCTGCGCGCCTATATCCGCGCGGACAGGCCGCTCGACTCCTGCGGACCGATGCTCGACGGGCTGGCCGCGCTGCGGGACGCGTTTGCGGAGTTCGGACGCCGCCGCGCCGCGGAGCTTCGCGAGGTGCCGCTGTACCGGGACACCAACATCCCCGACACCGCCGTGCGCTTTACCGAGATGCGCACCGGCGACGGCTCCTCCGACTTCGACCGGGCGTTTGTCGAGGTCTGCTACTACACGACGCGCACGTCGGAGGAGATCGACGCGGAGCTGCGCGCGATGGGGGAGGCGCTCGAACGGCGGCTTTTGCCGATGGGGATGCACTTCGACCGGTTTGAGCGCACGACGCGGCACTTCCACGTTATGCAGACGGCGGCGGAGAATCCCGCGATGGCGTCGCTGATGCGCGCGGCAAAGACCGCGTCCGGGAGAACGCTTGCGCCCTGCGGCTCCTGCCTGTCCGATCTGTCGCTGTTTATCAAATACGGCAGTCCGCGCGCGTTTTCCTTCGGCGTCGGACGGGATTTCGGCGTCTACGGCGGCGCGCATCAGGCGGATGAGTTCATCGAGTGCGAAAGACTGCTCGAGTTTACACGGATTCTCGGCGAATTTCTGCTCGACTACGGCGCGTGAGCGCAAAAAGGCGTTAATCGAGAAAGGAGTATGGTTTTTTCGTGTCCGGCAAAATCAGAAAAGCCGTCACCTTCAGCTACGACGACGGCGTCACACAGGATCAGAGGCTGATCGAGCTGTTTGATAAATATCATCTGAAAGCCACGTTCAACCTCAATTCCGGGCTGTTTAACACCGGCGGTCCGATGCAGCGCGAGGAGGTCACGGTGTCCCATGTGCGTCCGCGCGCCTGCGAGATCGCGGGGATCTACGCGGGGCATGAGATCGCGGCGCACACGCTGACGCATCCGTTCCTCCCGAGCTGCGACGAGGAGGAGATCGTGCGGCAGGTCGAGGGCGACCGCGAGGCGCTCTCCGCCCTCTGCGGCTATGAAGTGGTGGGCTTTGCCTACCCGGGCGGCGGGGTCAATTTCGACGACCGCGTCGCGGACGTGCTGCGCCGCAGAACCGGCGTCCGATACGCGCGCACCACCGTTTCGTCGTACTCCTTCGAGCCGGAGCGCGAGCTTTTGACGCTGCGTCCGAGCGTGTATCACCATCAGGAATGGGACGCGTTGTTCGAGATGGGACGCCGCTTTGTCGAGCTCGACGCCGAACGTCCGCAGGTCTTTTACGTCTGGGGACATGCCTACGAATTTGACATCCACAACACCTGGAGCCGCTTTGAAGAGTTCCTCCGCATGATCGCGGGACAGGACGGCATCTTCTACGGCACGAACCGCGAGGTGCTGCTCGGCGACTGGATATCCTGAAAAGCCGTATATACCGCAAAAAAACCGCCTCTGACGGGATGCGTCAGGGGCGGCTTTTATGTTAATGGACGGGAAAAGAACTCTTTTTTGCGCAAATCCGCGCCGATTCCGGCGCTTTTGCGGCCGTTAATACCGGTAATCGAAGATGCGCGTCGATTTTTTCTCACTGCGCGGCAGATCGCCGATGGAGACGGCCTTCGGGAGGATGCCGACGTTGATGCGGGACTTGAAGGTGTCCTTCAGCGCCGCTTCAAAGCCCGGACGCGCGTCCGCGGGCAGCGCCGTCTCGACGAAGACCGTGATCCGGTCGCGGCCTTCCTCGTGGTCGATGAACACCTGGTACTCGCTCGACGCGCCTTCGACCTCGCGCAGGATGTCGTCGATCTGTCCGGGGAAGATGTTCACGCCCTTGACCTTGACCATGTCGTCCGTACGGCCGAGGATGACGTCGATGCGCGGGTATTTCCGTCCGCAGGGGCAGGGGACGTCGTCCGGCACGATGCGCGTCAGGTCATGCGTGCGGTAGCGGATGAGGGGCGCGCCCTCCTTCTGCAGCGTCGTGATGACCAGCTCGCCGAGCTCGCCGTCCGGCAGCACCTTCCCGGTCTTCGGGTCGATGATCTCGAAGTAGAGGTAGTCGTCGAAATAGTGCATCCCGGTGTTGTGCTCGCAGTTGATCGCGATGCCGGGGCCGTAGATCTCGGTCAGGCCATAGATGTCGTACAGCTCGACGCCGAGCTCGGAGGCGATGCGGGTGCGCATCTTCTCGCCCCAGCGTTCGGAGCCGATCACGCCCTTTTTCAGGCAGATCTCGTCCCGGATGCCGCGCTTGGCGATCTCCTCGGCCAGCAGCAGCGCGTAGGAGGACGTCGCGCACAGCACGGTGGACTTCATATCGCGCATGAACTGGAGCTGCTTTTCCGTGTTGCCGGGGCCCATCGGAATGGTCATCGCGCCGAGCTTCTCCGCGCCGAGCTGGAAGCCGATGCCCGCCGTCCACAGCCCGTAGCCGGGCGTGATATGGATGCGGTCGCGGTTCGTGACGCCCGCGATCTCGTAGCAGCGGCGGAAGAGCTCCGCCCAGTCGTCGACATCCTTCTGCGTATAGGGGATGATGACGGGCGTGCCGGTGGTGCCGGAGGACGAGTGGATGCGTACGATCTGTTCCTCGGGCACGGCGGCGAGGCCGAGCGGATACGCGTCGCGCAGATCGGCCTTCTCGGAGAAGGGGAGCTTTTCAAAATCGGCCTTCGTGCGGATGTCCCCGGGCTCGATGCCCTCGAGGCGTTTGGCGTAGAAGTTCCCCGTCGCCTTGATGCGCGCCGCCTGACGGCGGATCATGAAAAGCGCGGATTCGGACAGTTTCATAGCGGATAAACCCCTTATTTTACACACTCGGCGCCGTATTTCAGCGCTTTGCGATTCATTTCAAGAAACGCGGGCTTGATTCTGTGCGTCATCGCGTGCTCGACGTCGGAATAGGTCAGCTCCATCGTGCCCGTCTGCGCCATCGCGCCGACGAGCGCCATGTTCACGGCCTTGACGGAGCCGGTCAGGGCGAGAATGTCGTCGACGTGCAGCACGAGGCAGTTTTCGACGTTCGCCTTCAGGTAGTCGAGCATCGCTTCCGCGGAGTATTTCGTATCGGCGAGCGCGGCGGTCACGGGATGCACCGCGCGGTCGCAGACGATCAGCGAGCCGTTTTTCTTCAGAAACGGCAGATTCCGCACCGCTTCGCCCGGCTCGAACGCGAGCATGCTGTCCGCGCAGCCGCGCGGGATCAGCGGGGACGGGACCTTCGTGCCGATGCGGACGTGGCTTGTCACGCAGCCGCCGCGCTGCGCCATGCCGATGGTCTCCGCCGTTCGGGCAAAGCAGCCGCGGTTGATGGCGGCCGTCGCGATGATGCGGGAAGCGAGAACCGTTCCCTGTCCGCCGACGCCGCAGAGTAGACAGCTATGGAGCTTCATGTTTACGCTTCCTCCTTCTTGGAAATGCAGCCCTTCGGGCAGATCTGCGCGCAGAGCATGCAGCCGTTGCACAGGCTGCTGTCGACGATGGCGTGGCCGTCCGCGAAGCTGAGCCCGGGGCACCCGAGCTCCCGGATGCAGCGCTTGCAGCCGATGCACGCATTCGCGTTCACCTGCATCGACTTCGTCGGCTTGACGACGGCGATGCAGGGCGCCTTGAAGATGATCGCGCGCACGCCGGTCAGATCGGCAGCCTCGCGCACCGTATCGACGGCCTCGCGGTGGTCGAGCGGGTTGACCGTGCGCACAAAATCGATGCCGAGCGCGCGCAGGACGGCTTCGATGGAGATCGGGACGGACTGGGTCTTCATCATCGTGCGGCCGATGCCGGGATGCGGCTGCTGGCCGGTCATCGCCGTCGTGGAGTTGTCGAGCACGACGAGGACGATGTTGGCCTTGTTGTAGATGGCGTTCACGACGCCCGGCAGTCCGGACGCGAAGAAGGTCGAGTCGCCGACAAACGAGAAGCACACGCCCTCCTCCCACGCGTGGTCAAGCCCCTGCGCGACGGTGATGCCCGCGCCCATGCACAGGCAGGTGTCGACCATGCCGAGCGGTGCGGCGTTGCCGAGCGTGTAGCAGCCGATGTCGCCGCAGAAGACGGCGCGGCGGCCCTGCATCGCCCGCTTGACCGCGTAGAACGACGCGCGGTGCGGACATCCGGCGCAGAGCACCGGCGGACGGGCGGGCACCGTCGGAGCGTCCTCGACGGAGACCGGGTCGAAGCGGGACGGCACGTTATAGACGCGCTCGAGGATCTCGGAGATCGTGACGGCGCCGAGCTCGCCCGCGCGGGGGACGTCGTTCGTGCGCTTGCCGCGGATGTCCGCGATCATCGCGCGGCGTCCGCAGAGGTAGATGAGCGCGTCCTCGATGACGGGGTCGAGCTCCTCAAAGACGATGACGCGGTCGACGTTGCGCAGAAAACAG
>JAEDGJ010000124.1 GCA_016297585.1 Clostridiaceae bacterium | reverse complement strand
ACCGATATGCACCGGCGCGCCGTGGACGCGCGGCATCGACGCCGTCACCGTCACCGCGCGCACCACCTTGTCCGGCGGCAGCGGGCGCATCGAAACGACCATGTTCCCGTGGAATTTTCCCGCCGGAAGGCAGGGAATGTTCGTGTTGTACATCGGCACGTTCCGGTTTTCCTCGATATGGCGCACCGGCACGCCCGCCTCCAGCAGCGCCGCCTCGAACGAGAAGCTGCAGCCGATCAGGAAGCTGACGAGATCGTCCCGCCAGAAGCGGGAGACGTCGGTATACTCGCCCGTGAGGACGCCGTTTTCATAGACGCGGTACTTCGGGATGTCCGTCGCGATGTCCGCGCCCGGCGCGATCATCGACAGCGTCCGCGCACCGGCATCCGTCACCTCCAGCACGGGGCAGGGCTTCGGATTGCGCTGCGTATACAGCAGGAAATCGAACGCGTCCTCCTTCGGCAGCACGACGAGGTTCGCCTGCGCGTAGCCCGCGCACATGCCCGACGTCGGACACGCGAGCGCGCCCTCCCGGAACATCCGCCGCATCTCGGCAGGGGTCTTGTCCGCATAATTCATAGATGGCTCCATCCCTTTCCCTGTGCAAGTCTTCTGTATTCCTTTTCCGCGCGCGCACGGAGCTTCTGCGCCGCCGCGAGCGTGACCCGCTCAAACCGGATCTTCGTCCCCGGACGCGCCTGCGCCAGCCGCCAGAGGTCGCAGGAGAGCACCGTCGCGATCTTCGCGTAGCCCCCCGTCGTCTGCCGGTCGGCCATCAGTACGATGGGCTTGCCGGACGCGGGGATCTGCACCGAGCCCGCCGCGATGCCGTCGGAGATGATGTCCGGCTTGCCGCGCGTCCCGACCGCGGGACCCTCGAGCCGCGCGCCCATGCGGTCGGAGGACGGCGTGACCGTGTAAGTTTCCCCGAAGAAGTCCGCGAGCCCTTTTTCCGTGAAGGCGTCGTCCTGCGGCCCCGGCACGGCGCGCAGCGTGACCGTATCCGGGTACTCGTCGGGCGCATAGCAGCGTCCCGCCGTGTTGCGCAGCGCCGCGGCGTACGGCACCCAGTCGCCGGATGCGAGCTTCCGGCCCTCAAAGCCGCCGAGCCCGCATTTCAGGTTCGTCGAGCGGCTCCCCATCACGACCGGCACGTCGATGCCGCCCGCGACGCAGAGATACCCCCGGCATCCGGACGCCGCCGCGCCCATCGCGAGCGTATCGCCGCCATGGACATAGACCGCCGTACAGCGCGGCATCGGCGCGCCGTTGAGAGTCGGACGCATATCCGCGCCCGTCAGCGCGATGACGGCGTCCGACGTGAATTCGACCGTCATGCCCGCCATCGTCATCTCGATCGCCGCCGCGCCCTCGGGATTGCCGAGCAGCAGGTTTCCGATGCGCAGCGCCCGCGCATCCATCGCGCCCGATACGGAGAATCCCATGCTCTGGCAGCCCTCGCGTCCGAGATCCTGCACCGTCGACAGCGGTCCCGGCTGTAAAATCGTCATACGGCGCCTCCTTCCCGAACCGTTACACGGTACTCGCCCGCCTCCACCTGCGCGCGGATGTCGAGAAATTCCCGCTCCTCCACCGGCACAAAGCGGATATAGTCGCCCGCGCGGTACAGAATCGGCTCCTCCCGCCCGGGATCGTAGGGCTTGACCGGCGTCGTGCCGATCAGGCGCCAGCCGCCCGGCGAATCGAGCGGGTATACACCCGTCTGCTCGCCGCCGATGCCGACGGAGCCCGCCGGGATCCGCGTGCGGGGGCTTGAAAGCCGCGGCACGGCGATGGCGGGGTCGAGTCCGCCGAGATAGGCAAAGCCCGGCAGGAAGCCGAGCATATAGATGAGGTACTCCGTCCCCGCGTGACGGCGCACGACCTCGTCCTCCGAAAGCCCCGCGTGCGCGGCGACGTCCGGAAGATCCTCGCCGTAGCGTCCGCCGTAGCACACCGGCAGCTCGACGACGCGACGCGTGCCCGTCGACGCCGCACCCGCGCGCGCAAGGAGGGGCTTTAAGGTGCGGATGAGCTTTTTATACGGCAGAACGCCCGGATCGTAGCAGATCAGCAGCGAGCGGAACGTCGGAACCGTCTCGCGGATGCCGGGCACCGGCGTTTCCGCCAGCAGGCGCGCAAGCCCGCAGACCCGGGCGTTTATTCCCGGGTCGATCGCGTTCCCGAACTCCACCGCGAGCGCCTGATCGCCGCACGGCAGAAAGCGGATGTCGTCCATCATCGGTATCAGTCCTTTTCAAAAAAGCCCAGCGCGTCCGTTTCGTCGAACCAGCGTCCGCAGCCGGCGGCGAGCTTTTCCGGATATTCCGCCGTGCGGCGCATCATCGTCGCGAGCAGCGTGTTGAACTCCACGTCGAAGCCGTCGACGCCGGGCGTCAGCCGTCCGGTCATGTCGACCATGCCCGCGCGCGACGCCGCCGTGATGCACTCGCGCACCATGCTCCCCTCGGGAGAGATGCCCATATCGCCGTGCAGATACGCCAGCGCCGCGCAGACCGCGTAGATGCCCCAGTCGGACACCGTCGCCGTGACCACCGCGTCCGCCTCCGACACCGCAAGCAGTCCGCCGCCGCAGCCGCAGACGCAGGTGTTCTCCGCCGCGCGCGGCACATACTGCCGGATATGCGCGCCGAGCGAGCCCATGCCGATCTCGTTGCCGAGGTCGCCGACGGCCAGCGTCGGCACGCCGCGCGCGCGCAGCAGGTCCCAGAGCACATCCGACTTCGCCTCGAGCGCCGTGATGCCCTGCCCCGCCGCGTTGTGATACTCGCCGACGGCGTTCGCACCCGGCGCCTCCGTCGAAATCGCCATCGACGGCAGCCCCAGCGAGAGCATCCGCTCCGCCTGCGCGGGCGCCTGCGCGCGATCCTTCGTAAACGTCACGACCGCGACGGAAAACGGCAGCTCCCGCGCTTCTTCGATCGACGCGTAGGCGTGCAGACCCACGACCGGCGCCATCGCGAACGCCGCGCGCACCGAATCCTCCGGCACGACCAGCACCGGCACCGCGCCGTACGCCTCCACCACCGCACGCGCCATCTGCAGCGCGCCGCAGATGCCGTCCGTCTCGGGCTTTTTGTGCGGCAGCAGCACAAAGCCCGTCAGAATGTATACGAGCGTTCCCGTTTTGACGGATTCGTCCAGCAGACGCGCCGCCCGCATACACACGGGGCCGCCCGCGTATTCCCGCGCCGCCGGATACAGAATTTTGCAGACGCCGTAGCCGCGCGGATCGAGATTCATCAGGTCGTCGAGACTCTGCCCGACGTTGCGCATCGTCAGCTCCTTCTGCGTCATAACCCGTTACGCCCCCACGTACTCGCGGAACTCGCGCATGACCTCGTCCTGGATCGCTTTCAGCAGCGCGGGCGCGCGTCCGCCGGCGGGCTGTCCGTCGAGCTCGTTTGCGCCGAGCGCAAACTTCGAGGAGCTCGACACGATGATCTCGTCGGCAGATCTCAGGTCAGCCAGCGTAAACGGCGTCTCGTCGACCGGGATGCACAGCTTCTTGCAGGCGCGGATCAGATGCATACGCGCGATGCCCGGCAGGATCAGATGGTCGGTCGGCGCGGTGATGAACATGCCGTTTTTCAGGATGGAGACGTTGGAATGCGCGCATTCGGTCACGCGGTCGCCTCTGTGCAGCACCGCCTCCTGGCATCCTGCGTCCTCCGCGGCCTGCGCCGCCATGACGGACGGGATCAGATTCAGGGTCTTGATGTTGCAGTGCAGGAATCGCGTATCCTCAACGGTGATGAGCTTGATCGGACGGGACAGATCGGGCAGCGGCGCGGGCGTCACGGTGATGTAGAGGCTCGCCTTCGCGTCCGCCGGGAACAGATGGTTGCGCTTCGCAACGCCGCGGGAGGACTGCCAGTAGACGAACTTCTCGTCGGCGTCGACCTTCTTCACAAGCCCGTTCAGGATGTCCGCGAGCCCGGCCTTCGTAAACGGCAGGCAGATCTTTAATAACCCTGCGCTGTTGAAGAAACGGTCCAGGTGCTCCTCGAGCTGATAGATCACGTTGTTCTTGCAGCAGGTCGCGTCATACACGCCGTCGCCGAAGTAGCACGCACGGTCGAGCATCGGGATGGTCATTTCCTCGATCAGGCCCTCGCGTCCGTTGTAATAGCCGATATTTTCCATAGTCCATCGCACTCCTGTTTCATAAAAATGAGAACTCAGTCTGCCTGCCCGCCCTGGGGATCCGGAAAGCGCGCGGCCTTCCTCAGGGCAAGTATAAAGCGTTTTGAAAAAATTTGCAAGATTTTTTCAAAACGCTCCAATTATTTTTCCGAAGCGGGCCTGCCCGCCATATTTTTTTCGGTTTATTGCCCAATTTCAGGCTTCCGATCGTCACTTTTTCGGCAGGGTGTCCGGAATCACCGCCGTATCGTTCTTGATCGTCTTGAGAACGAAGTGGGTCTTTGTCGACTGGACGCCCTTCATGCTCTTGATGTCGCGGTGAATGCGCTCGAGGCTGTCGGAGGAATCCGTGTAGATTTTCAGCATGAAATCGAACTCGCCGGTCAGATAATAGCAGTCGACGATATAGGGATTGGCCTGAATCATCTCGCAGAAGGCGTCGAAATACTTCGGATGCTCGAGACTGACCTCCATCAGCGCGGTCAGGTCGAGTCCGAGCTGCTTCTGGTCGACGGCGACGGTGAACGCGCGCACGGTATGCGCTTCCTCCAGCCTGCGGATGCGCTCGATGACGGCGGAGACGGACAGGTTCACCTTCGCGCTGATGGCCGACGCCCGGGTGCGCGCGTTTTCCTTCAGAATCCGCAAAATTTCCAGATCGATCCTGTCCAGCATACCGTATTCCCCCGTCTTTTGCGCCGTGCGCTCCGCAGTTTCTGACCTTTTTTATTTTCCCATATTTTCGCTTACTTGTCAAGTGCCCCGTTTCTCGATCCTGTCCGCCTGTCGCGCGCTCTTTTTCTCATTTTTTGTGCTTGACATATTCAAAAACCTGCCATATAATATAAACTTATAACGATCACAATCTTTAGGAGATGTTCGCCATGAAAAAGCAGTTCAAACTGACGCCTACCCGTCTCGAACAGATGCAGTCCGAGCTGGAATATTTGAAAACCGTCCGCGAAAAGGAAGTCGCCGACCTGATCAAGGAGGCCCGCTCGTTCGGCGATCTCTCCGAAAACTCCGAGTACGACGAAGCCAAGAACGAACAGGGCAAGCTCTATTCCCGCATCGCCGAGATCGAGGAAATCCTGCAGAACTACGTCCTCATCAGCGAGGAAGCCGACTCCACCGACGCCGTCGGACACGCCTCGAAGGTGCGCGTGCTCGACCTCGAGGAAAACGAAGAGGACACCTACACCCTCGTCGGCTCGCAGGAAGCCAATCCCGCGATGGGTCTCGTCTCCGACGAATCCCCCTTCGGCCGCGCGCTGATGGGCAAGAAGGTCGGCGAGATCGCCGTCGTCGAAGCGCCCGAGGGCAAGTTCCAGTACAAGATCCTCGAGATCATCAAATAACACCCTCTCCGGGGTCAAAAAGTCAAAAATAACGAAGAGGAACACGATACGATGAGCAACGAACCGAACGTCAGCGCCCCGCAGGAGGAGCTTTCCGAAATCCTGCAGATCCGCCGCGACAAGCTCGCCGAGCTGCAGGCGCGCGGCGCGGACCCCTTCCGTCAGGTCAAGTTCGACCGCCGCGACTACTCCGCGGACATCCGTGAGCACTACGAGGATTACGAGGGCAAAATCGTCTCCGTCGCGGGACGCATCATGTCCAAGCGCGTCAAGGGCAAGGCCTCCTTCTGCGATCTGCAGGACACCCGCGGCCGCATCCAGCTCTATATCCGGCTCGACAACGTCGGCGAGGAAGCCTACGCGGACTTCAAGAAATGGGACATCGGCGACATCGCCGGCATCGAGGGCAAGGTCTTCCGCACCCACGCGGGCGAGATCTCCGTCGCCGCGGAAAAGCTGACGCTGCTGTCGAAGAGCCTCCAGCCCCTGCCCGAAAAGTACCACGGCCTGACGAATACCGACGTGCGCTACCGCCAGCGCTATGTCGACCTCATCGTCAACCCCGAGGTGCGCGGCACGTTTGAGAAGCGCTCCCGCATCATCAGCGCCATCCGCCGCCATCTCGACGAGCAGGGCTTCATGGAGGTCGAGACTCCCCTTCTCGTCTCCAATGCCGGCGGCGCGTCTGCGCGTCCGTTCTTCACCCACTTCAACGCGCTCGACGAGGACTTCAAGCTGCGCATCTCCCTCGAGCTCTACCTCAAGCGCCTCATCGTCGGCGGCTTCGACAAGGTCTACGAAATCGGCCGCGTCTTCCGCAACGAGGGACTCGACACCCGTCACAACCCCGAATTCACGCTGATGGAGCTGTATCAGGCCTACACCGACTACCACGGCATGATGGATCTCGCGGAGGATCTCTACCGCCACGTCGCCCAGACCGTGCTCGGCACGACGAAGATCGTCTACAACGGCGTCGAGATGGATCTCGGCCGCCCCTTCGAGCGCATCACGATGGTCGACGCCGTCAAGAAGTACGCGGGTGTGGACTTCTCCGAGGTGAAAACCACCGAGGAAGCCCGCGCGCTCGCCGACGCCCACCACATCGAGTATGAGCAGCGCCACAAGAAGGGCGACATCCTGAGCCTGTTCTTCGAGACCTACGTCGAGGAGCACCTCATTCAGCCGACCTTCGTCTGCGACCATCCGATCGAGATCTCCCCGCTGACGAAGAAGAAGCCCGACAATCCCGAATACACCGAGCGCTTCGAGCTGTTCATCAACGGCTGGGAGATGGCCAACGCCTACTCCGAGCTCAACGACCCGATCGATCAGCGCGCGCGCTTCAAGGCGCAGGAAGAGCTCCTTGCGCAGGGCGACGAGGAGGCCAGCACCACCGACGAGGACTTCCTCCATGCGCTCGAGATCGGCATGCCCCCCACCGGCGGCATCGGCTTCGGCATCGACCGCATGTGCATGCTCCTGACCGACTCCCCCGCCATCCGCGACGTGCTGCTGTTCCC
>JAEDGJ010000123.1 GCA_016297585.1 Clostridiaceae bacterium | reverse complement strand
GACGGCACGGTGCTCGGCGCCGGGGAGACGTTTTCCTACAACGGCACGGTCGGCGAGCGCACCTATGCGCGCGGCTTCCGGGACGCGACGGTCTTCCGCGGCGGCGAGAAGGTCGAGGACGCGGGCGGGGGCATCTGTCAGGTGTCGAGCACGCTGTATATGGCGGCGGCGCGGGCGGATCTCGAGATCGTCGAGCGCGCCTGCCACCGGTTCGCCGTCGGCTATGCGCCGCTCGGCGAGGACGCGACGGTCTATTACGGCAGTGTCGACTTCCGCTTCCGCAACAGCACGGACTTTCCCCTCCGCGTGGAATGCGTGCAGAAGGGCTCGACCGTGACGGTGCGGCTCGTCGGGACGGACGAGCACCCGGAGCGCTTAACGGAGCTCGAAACGGTCGTGCTGTCCGTGACGGAGCCGGAGGACGTGGAAACGGTGGACGCGTCGCTCGGAGAGACGTACTGCGAGCGCACGGCGGCGGGACAGCGCGGCTATGCGACGGTCACCTACCGCGTGACGCGCGAAAACGGCCGCGAGATCGCCCGGACGATGGAGAACCGCTCGTATTATCAGAAGGAAGACCGTGTCTGGACGGTCGGAAAGGCCGGAAACAGCAGGAAAACCGCCGCTTTTCACGGTACGGCGCCGCGGGAGGACGGGGAAAAGCCCGGATGGCTCGGTTAAAGAAAGGATTTTTCAGGATGGACGCAGGACAGGTTCGCAGAATGATCAAAAACGGCGCAAAGCGGCGGCTCGGGCACTATCTGCTGCCCTGCATCGGCGTTGCGCTGATCGGCAGCGTGATCACGACGCTGTTTTCGGTCATCGTCACGGCGCAGATGCCGGATGCCGAGACGCTGCTGAAGGCAGAGGATATTTCGGCCTATCTGCCGCGGCTTGGGCTCGTGTACGGGCTGAGTCTGGCCTTCTCCATCCTGATTTCCCCGCTGACGGTCGGCTCCTACGCGTTTTTCGCGGAGGTATCGAAGGAGGGGCGCCCGCCGTTTTCGATGGTGTTTACCTGGCTCGGCGAGGGAAAGAAGATGAAGGCGGCATACGGCGCGAATCTCTGGTACCTGCTGATCGCCGTCCGGTACATGGCGATATTCGGCATCCCGGGCGCCGCGGTCTTTTACGGCTCGGCGCTGCTGTTCGGCAAAATTCCGGACGGCGCGGCGATCGTACTGTATCTCGCGGCGTTTCTCGTCTTCATGGCGCTGCTCGTGTGCGCGTATGCCCGCATCAACGCCTATCTGCCGGCGATGTACATGATCGCGGAAAACCCGAAGCTCGGCATCCGCGCGACGTTTTCCTTCTGCGGAAACGTGATGAAAAAGCGCGTCCGGGAGTTCTTCGTATTCCGGCTGTCCTTCCTCGCGTGGGAGATCCTCGCGGCCTTTACCTGCGGCCTGTCGGTGATCTATGTCACGCCGTACATGAATCTTGCCGTCGCGGGCTATACGCAGTATCTGAAAAAAGAAGCGCTCCATGAAATCACCACCAAGGAGGAACCCAACGCATGAACGGCTTCCATGTCGTCCTCGTCGAACCCGAGATCCCGCCGAATACGGGAAACATCGCCCGCACCTGCGCCGCGACCTGCTCCCGGCTGCATCTGGTGCGCCCGCTCGGCTTTGACGTGGACGACCGCTCCTTAAAGCGCGCGGGGCTTGATTACTGGCATTTTCTCGACGCCGCGCGCGTGCCGAACGACGCGCATGAGGACGACTACGGCTTCGAGCGCTACGGAAAGCTCTACGACAGCCTCGACGACTTTTTCGGGAGGAATCCCGGCGGACGCTATTGGTACGCGACGACGAAGGGGCATACCCGCTATACGGACGTGGAGTACCGCCCGGGCGACTACCTGCTGTTCGGGCCGGAGACGCGCGGGCTGCCGATGCCGCTGCTGGAGGCGCACCCCGAGCGCTGCGTGCGCGTGCCGATGCAGAACGAAGCGCGCAGCTTAAATCTCTCCAACTCCGTCGCGATCGTGCTCTACGAGGCGCTGCGCCAGAACGGATTTGCGGGGCTGCGGTAGAAAAACACGGGATTTGCTACATAAAAACCGCGCGGGGAGCCGTTCTTTTTCCGGGAACGCTCCCCGCGCGGTGTGCTTTTGGGGTGAGGTGCTCAGGTCAGGTCGACCTTGACCGGACGCCCGGTGTCCATGCTCTCGTTGCAGGCGAGCGTGAACGCGAGGGTCCTGACCGCGTCGGCATACGGCGAGCGGATCTTCGAGCCGTCGCCGGACGCGACCGCTTCGAGGAAGGTGCGGTCGCAGAGCAGGCCGTAATCCACGCGGCTTTCGTATTCCAGCGCGCCGTCGGCGCTCTTGAGAGAGCCGTCGCCCGAGATGATCGACTGCGTCCCCTTGACGTCGCTGCCCTCGGCGACCGGCGCTTTTCCGTAGATCAGGGCTTTCTGCGCCGGGTAAAAATCGAGGCGGGAATCGACGCTGTTGAAGGTCATCTTGTTGTCCGCCGCGCCGCCGCCGGTCGCAAAGCACCCGGTCGTGATCGTCGCGAGCGCGCCGGAAGCAAAGCGGACGACAGTCGCGGAGTAGTCGTCGGTCTTGTAGCCCGCCGGGGGATTTTCGATGAAGCCGCGCGCGTTATAGGAGAACACGCTCTCCGGCTCGCCGCAGACGTAGCGCATCATGTCGAGCTGGTGGATGGTCTGCTCGACGATCTGTCCGCCGCAGGCGGCCTTGTCGAGCCACCACCACACGCCCGGAATGCCGCCGATGCGCGTGACGTTCATCGTGCCGATGCGGTTTGCCTTCGTGTACGCCTGCACCGTATCGACGAGATTGTCGTAGCGGAGCTGGAAGCCGACGGCGGTGATGAGATTTTTGGCCGCGATCGCGTCCCGGATGCGGCGCGCGATGAACAGATTCAGCGTGACGGGCTTCTCGACGAAGAACGGGATGCCGCGCGAAACAAGCTCCAGCTCGATAAAGCCCTCCCCATGGGAGATCGGCGGGATGCAGACGAAGACGGCGTCGGGATTCTGCTCGTCGAGCATCGCGGTGAAGTTTGTGTACGCCTTGCCGGAGCCGGCCTTCCGGACGAAATCCTCCGCGCGGGAGAGCACGAGGTCGCAGAACCCCACGAGCTCGACGAGATCCGTATACTGGACGAGATGGGACAGATGATAGCCGCCGATTCCTCCGCAGCCGATGACGCATACCTTCAGCATAATGACAAAAGCCTCCTTTGCGGTGTTATTTCATGGCGAAGATGGCGTCCATCGCCATCGCCGTGGTGTAGAGCTTCAGCGTCGGATGCTGGGCAAACGGGCCGACCTCCGCGATGCAGTAGTCGTCGAAGCCGACCTCGCGGCAGGCGCGCATGACCTCCGCGTAGTCCACGTCGCCCTCGAGCAGGTCGACAAAGCCGTGTCCGGTGCCGACGCCCGTCTTGAAATCCTTGAAATGCAGCTTCTTGATGCGCGTGCCGAGGATGCGGATCCACTGTTCGGGGTAGGCCCACGGCATGAAGTTGCCGACGTCGAAGTAGACGCCGACCCACGGGCTTTCCGCGTAGTCGACGAACGCGCGCATCTCGAGCGGGGAGAGAAGGAACTTGTTCCAGACGTTTTCGATGCCGACATACACGCCCGCTGCGGCGGCGTGAGCGGCCAGACGCCGGACGTTTTTCACGGCGTTGTCATAGACGATGTCATAGCGGCCGTTTGGGTTTTCCGTCTCCTTGAAGACGCGTCCGGGCACGACGAGCGCGGTGTCCGCGCCGAGAACCGCCGCGCCGTGGAGCATCCGCGCGCCGCGCTCGACGGCGGCATCCGCTTCCGCCGCGTCGGGGCTTGCCAGACTCGACGACACAAAGACCGAGCCGATGACGCTCTGGATGCGCAGGCCGTATTCCTCCGCGATCTTCCGGTATTCGCGCAGCGCGCCCTCCGAGGACTGCAGCGAGACGTCGCCCTCCTCGGTAAAGATCAGCTCGATGCCGTCGTAGCCCGCGTCCGCGGCGAGCCGCATCCGCTCCGCGATCGGCATATCGGACGGGTACGCCCATGCGTTGATGGCTTTCTTCATGGAATTCCTCCTCTTTTTCGGAAAGTCTTTCTCCCCGGTGAAGGGACAAGCGTATCGTATCACAGTTTCCGCCAAAAAGCAAGCGCGAAAAAGCGAAAAACTCATCTCTTTTTACAAGGCGCGCGAAACGGAAGTCTCTTAAAAACGGCGATTGACAGATCATGCGCGGGATGCTATAATGAAAAACAGAGAAGTTTTACAAATTTACAGGAGGTTTTGGCCATGGGTATTATCAAAGCGGCAATCGGCGCGGTAAGCGGAGCGCTCGCAGATCAGTGGCTGGAGGTTATCGAGCCGGATAATATGGGCGACCAGACCGTGATGACGAAGGGCGTCTTTGTACGCCGGGATTCCGCGCGCAATTCCAATACCAAGGGCAGTTCGGACATGATTTCCAACGGCTCGATCATTCATGTATATCCGAATCAGTTCATGATGCTGCTCGACGGCGGCAAGGTCGTCGACTACACGGCGGAGGAGGGCTATTATAAGGTCCAGAACTCCTCGGCGCCGTCCCTGTTCGGCGGCCAGTTCGGCGACGCGTTCAAGGAGACCTTCTCGCGCGTCAAATACGGCGGCGTGCCGTCGTCCGCGCAGAAGGTGTTTTACATCAATCTGCAGGAGATCAAGGGCATCAAATTCGGCACCCGCACCCCGCTGCAGTATTTCGATAATTTCTACAATTCGGAGCTCTTCCTCCGCACGTTCGGTTCCTATTCGATCCGGATCACCGATCCGATGAAGTTCTTCTACGAGGCCTGCCCGCGCAATGCGGAGCGCGTCGAGATCGGCCAGATCAACGAGCAGTACATGAACGAGTTCCTGTCGGCGCTGCAGGCGGCGATCAACCAGCTCTCCGTCGACGGTGTGCGCATCTCCCATGCGCCGTCGAAGAGCGTCGAGCTGTCGAAGTACATGGCGCAGACGCTCGACGACGACTGGAAGGAGCAGCGCGGCTTCGAGGTGCAGTCCGTCGGCATCGCGAGCATCTCCTACGACGCCGAGTCGCAGAAGCTCATCAATATGCGCAACCAGGGCGCGATGCTCTCCGACGCGGCGGTGCGTCAGGGCTATGTCCAGGGCGCGATGGCCAGAGGCTTCGAGGCCGCAGGCTCCAATTCCGCGGGCGCCGCGCAGGCGTTCATGGGGATGGGCATGGGCATGGGCGCCGCCGGGAACTTCATGGGCGCGATGACCGATGCAAACGAGCGCCAGATGTCCCGCCAGCAGGCCGCGGCTCCGGCACAGCAGGCTCCGGCTGCTCCGGCGGCGGATTCGTGGACCTGCGCGTGCGGCGCGGTGAATACGGGCAAATTCTGCGCCGAATGCGGCAAGGCAAAGCCCGCGCCCGCCCCCTCCGGCACCTGGACCTGCAAATGCGGCGCGGTGTGCAAGGGGAAGTTCTGCCCCGAATGCGGCTCGAAGCGCCCGGGCAGGGTCAAGTGCGACAAATGCGGCTATGAATTCCCCGAAGGCGCAAAAATGCCGAAATTCTGCCCCGAATGCGGCGATCCGGTGACGGACGCGGACATGGTGTAAGACAGGATGACGGAGAAGAAAATCGCCGTGATCGGCGGCGGCGGCAAGATCACGACCGCCGTGATCCTCGAGCTTCTGTACGCCGACGCCGAGACGCCGTACCGGTTCTCCCTTTTCGGGCGTACGGAACAGAAGATGGTCAACACGCAGACGCTCGCTTCCCGCTTCAACGCGGGAAACGGGCGGCTCGAGATCGCGCCGACGCTGGAGGCTGCGCTCGAGGGCGCGGCGCTGGTGCTGTACTGCGCGTCGTACGGGCTTGCGCCGTTTGAGGAGTACCGCGCCTTCGGCGTGCAGCACGGCGCGTATCTGATGGGCATTGGCGAGCGCATGACGAAGCTCTGCCCGGATGCGTGGCTGCTCGTCGTGACGAATCCGCCGGACATCCCGCTCGCGGCGGTCAGGCTGCGGTTCGGACTCGAGCGCGTCGTCGGACTCTGCAACGCGTCGACCTTTACGCAGAAGGTGCTGGCGGCGTTTCTGGACGAGGACGAGGAGGACGTCTGGCCGATGGACGTCGGCGTCAACCACGAGCTGTGGTATTACGACGTGCTGCTGCGCGAAAAGAGCGTCCTTGACAGCCTGAAGCCGCTGCTTCTGGCGCAGTACGACCCCGCGCTGATCGTCGACGACTTCCACGAGCAGTTTCCGGAGTGGCGGGAGGGTTTTCTTGCAAACCTCGCCATCCTGCGCGAGACCGGCTTTCTGCACGGTCCCGTCGGCGGCTGCCACCGGTTCCGGAATCTGCCGAAAACCCGCATGAGCGAGCTGATGCGCCGCCCGAATTACGCGGATTTCGAGCGTCTGCTCGATCCTGCGCTGACACGGGAGCAGATCCTGCGCGGCACCCGCCGCTGCGCCGCCGAATTCCCGGTCTACATCGCCCGCATCGTGCGCTCCATCCTGCGGGACGAAGGCGCGCGTGCGTCGGCGCTGGTCCTCAACCGCGGCGCGCTGCCGCATTATCCCGAGGACGCGATGGTGCAGCTGACCTGCCGCTTCAACGCGGACGGCATCGTGCGTCCCGTGCCCGAGCTGCCGGAGTTTATCGAGGCGTCGCTTGCGTCGCGCATCCGGCAGAACCTGCTGCTTGCCCGCGCGCTGGCCGAGCAGGACGAAACGTACTTAAAACAGGCCGCGCTCGTGTTCCCGGAACGGGTGGACTTCGCGGAGGTCTTACCGCCCTTCCCGGAGGACGGCAACGCCGAGCCGTGGATGTCCCTGAACTGAAATTTCCCCGAGTCCCCGCCGCATCGGAAGGTGCCGCGGGGACGCTTTTTGCATACGAGGTCTCCGAGAAAGGGGCGTTTTTTTATGACAGCGGAGGAAATCCGGCTCCGGCGGCTGGCGGGGCAGTATCTGACCGCACCGGCGGATAAAATGACGGTCGTCCGCGGACTCTGCGGCGTTCAGGCGCAGTATATGTCCCATGCGATGCACGCGCTGCGGATCCGCTGCACGGATTTCGATCCCGACACGGCCGGGGAGG
>JAEDGJ010000122.1 GCA_016297585.1 Clostridiaceae bacterium | reverse complement strand
AAAAAGCTCGCCGTCGGGGATGGTCTCGCCGTCGAGAAAGCGCAGCACGAGCCCGTCGTCCGCGGACGCTTCGGTCTCGCGGCGCACCTCGGGCGCCAGCGGGACGGCGGCGCAGGCTTCGCTGCCTTCGCCCGAGGGGACGCAGAAGGGGACGAGACGGCGCGGGGTATGCTGCGCCAGCTCGTCGAGCACGGCGGCATAATCGCTCCCCGCGCGGTCGAGCTTGTTGACAAAGACGAGGAAGGGGAGCTTCTCGGTCTCGAGAGCCTCGAGCAGCGCCTCGGTCTGCGCCTGCACGCCTTCGACGGCGGAGACGACGAGCACGGCGGCGTCGAGAGCCGCAAACGCGCGCTCGACCTCGCCGGAAAAGTCGGCGTGACCGGGGGTGTCGACGATGCGGACGGGCGCGCCGTGCCATAGAAGGGTCGCGGAGGAAGCGCGCACGGAGATGCCCCGCGCGCGCTCGATGGATAGATAGTCGGTCTGGGTGGTGCCGTCGTCGACGCTGCCGGCGGTGCGCAGCGCGCCCGCGGCATAGAGCAGCCGCTCGGTCAGGGTGGTCTTGCCGGCGTCGACATGCGCGATCAGACCGATGTTGAGAGGAATACTCACAGCGTCAGCAGGTACGCGCCGGTATCGTGCAGGCTCCGCATGAAGCCGTGCAGCAGCGCGGGGGGAATGTGGCGGGTGTTGACCTCGAAGTTGCAGTCGCCGGGATAGCCGCATTCGCGCAGCGCGGCGAAGATGGCGCGCCAGTCCGCATTGCCGAGGAAGGGCGGGAGGTGGTCGTCGCCGAGGCCGAGGTTGTCGTTGATATGGACCATGCGCAGGCGCGGCCCGAGCTTGCGGACGGCGTCGGCGACGTCGAGCCCGGAGCAGTTGGCGTGTCCGGTGTCGAGGCAGACGCCGATGTCGAGCGCATCGGCGGCGGCGAGGATGTCCTCGGGCGTCTCGCCGAAGCGGCGCAGGTGGGTCATCGCGCGCTTGATCATGTTTTCGACGCAGAGCCCGACGCCCGCCTCCCGCGCGAGCGCCGCATAGGGCGCAAGGAAGCCGCAGACATGGGCAAACGAGCGGTCGTAGCTGTAGTTCGGACGCGGCGGGCAGTGTCCGTGGACGGCTGCCTGCCCGACGCCGAGCGCCGCGGCGGCCTCGATCGCGCGCCGGACGCGGCGGTCAAAGCGCTCCCAGCCCGCCGTGTCGTCCTCCGCGGGGAAGTCAAACGGCAGGTGCGCATATCCAAAGCGCACGCCGAGCGCGTCCGCGGCGTCGAGGGCTTCCCGGATGGGCGCGCGCCAGTCCTCGCCGTCCGCGAGGAAGGGGACGGCATGCAGGGGAAAGTCGAGAACGGCAAACCCGTCGTCCGCGGCGTCACGGATGACGTCGGAAAGCGGACGGAGCGTGCCGTCGGGGTTTTTCAGATAGGGCGACAGCGTGGTCGAAAGCCGCATGGGCAAAAAACCTCCCCGAAAGCAGGAATTTTTTTTACAGGTTACAGCAGATCCTTTTCGCGCATCCAGTTGACGGCGCGCTCGAGCGTCTCCTCCGGCGTGTAGCGCGGACGGTAGCCGAGGAGCTTTTCCGCCTTCGAGATGTCGGGGCACATATGCGCATAGAAATGCCACCAGTAGCCGATGCCGGGGCTGATCTCGCTCTTGTAGCGCTCCCACGGGACGTATTCGATCGGGATGTCGGAGCGATAGATGCGTCCCATCGTGCGGACGAACTGGGAGGAGGTCAGCGCGTAGGCGGAGCCGCCGTTGAAGATCTGACCCGCGGCGGCGGTGCGGTTTTCGATCGCGAGCGCGAAGACCGTGGCGAGGTCGTAGGCGTCGCAGGGGCCGATGAGCGCCTCGGGGCCGTCGGGGAGATAGACCGGCTCGCCGCGCATGTTGGCGCGGTGCACCTCGATGTCGCGTCCGCCGAGGGTGTCGAGCGGGATCTTGCCGGGGCCGCAGATGTTGGGGGGCATGACGGCGGTGAACGCCGCGCGATGGCGCTGCGAATCCGCGATCATGTTGAGGATCTCCTGATAGCGGCTCTCATAGCCCTCGAAAACGCAGGTCTCCTGCGTGCGTTCCGGCGTGGGAACGACATGGGGCAGGCCGAACATCCAGAGCGAGCCGCAGGCGACGACGTGATCGGCGCTGTCGCGGAAGGCGTTCCAGACATTGCGGGCGGTGCCGGGGAAGTCGACGACGGCGTCGAAGGTCTCGGACGCGGCGACGGCGCGCAGGCTCTCGGGGTCGTTCGAGTTGCAGGGGATCAGACGGGCGCCGGAAAGATCGGCCGAGGCCGCGGTCTTGCCGCGCGAGCCGATGGCGACGTCGTGGCCGTGGGAGAGAAGGATCGGGACGAGGTGGCTGCCGACATGGCCGGTGCCGCCGATGATGAGAATTTTCATGGAAAAATGCCCTCCTTTTTTGTTACTTCAGAAGCTTGTGCAGTACGTCGGGGTGATTCGAGATGATGCCGTGCGTGCCGACGGCGATGTAGGCGCGCATCGTCTCCTCGTCGTTGACGGTCCAGACGTTGACGCCGATGCCCTCGAGCTGGGCGGTGAGGACGTCGCGGGGAGACATGCCGGAAGCGTGCGGGTGCAGATAATCCGCATGGCAGAGCCGGGCGTAGGCGGCGGGGGAGAGGGACGCAAACTCGGTGCTCCAGGACGTGCCGAAGAGGAGCCCCGTGCGGATCTCGGGCGCGCGGCGCTTGCAGTAGAGCATCGAATCGTGGTTGAACGAGGAGAAGATGATCTTTTCCTCGAGCGAAAAGCGGCGGATCAGGTCGATGCAGGCGTCCTCGAGCGCGAGGAAGTTGCCGACATCGCTCTTGATCTCGATATTCGTGACGACATCCGTCGTGCGGATGAAGGAAAAGTACTCCTCGAGCGTCGCGATGGGGACAAAGCCCGCTTCGGGGTGACTGCCGCAGAAGTTGAACGCGCGGAGCTCGTCGAGCGTGTAGTCGCGCACATGTCCGGGACGTCCGGCCATGCGCTCGAGGCTGCCGTCGTGGGAGATGACGATCTTCCCGTCGCGCGAGAGACGCGCGTCAAGCTCGATGCCGTCGCAGCCCGCCTTCACGGCTTCCTCGAAGGCCGGCATCGTGTTTTCGGGGAACGCGGCCGAAAAACCGCGGTGGGCAAAGTTCATGGACATACAAAAAACCTCCGTTCTTGTGGCGTTGCGATTCCCGTTCCCGTTTATTTTAACACACCGCGCCGCGCAATGCAACAAGAAACTCTGAAAAAATCGCTGCATTTTCGGCAAAACCACGAAAAAGGGCTTGCTTCACGCGGGGACGCTGTGGTATAATGCAGTCAGGTCCGTATGGCGGCTTCAGGGTCTTTATAAAAACCCGAACCGCGGCGCCGGGAGGGACTTTTTTGCCGCTGCGGTTTTTTTCGTGAAATTTGCCGGGATAGGAGCGGCTGCGCGCCGCTGTGGAGGAGGTCATCATGGAAAGAGCATTCTGGTTTCGTTACGGAGAGGAAAAGGCCGGCGCGCTGATCCCGCAGGCGGGCGTGAAGCTCGCGGCGCCGGTGGGGTATCGCGGCTACAACTGCTGCTGGGACGGGACGCTGTCGCCCGACGGCACGTTCTATTTCTCCCTCGGCAGCGAGAACGGAGAGGGGGGATATGCCTTCCTCAACCGCTATAACGAGCGCGAAAACCGCATCGAGCCCTGTTTTTACACCCGGGATGTCGTGCTGCCGAGCCCCCGCGCGCTGCCGGGGTCGAAGATCCATTCCGCCATCGATTTTCTGCCCGACGGACGCATCATCTGCTGCAATCATACGACCGACCGCGCGCCCGGACACCCGGAATGGCTGCCCTACGCCTATTACGGGCATCCGTGGGAGGGCTTCCAGGGCTCCACGCTCATGATCTACGACCCGCGCACGGGACACGCGGAGAATCTCGGCATCCCCGCGCCGCACGAGTCGATGTACGGCGGCGTCTACGACCGCGCGCACAACGCCTACTTCATGCTCGGGTATCAGCGCGGGCATATGTTCCGCTATGATCTTGAAAGCCGCAGCGTGCTCGACCTCGGCAAGGCCGTCGAGACCTGCTCGCACCGCCTGCACGTCGGCCCGGACGGGCATGTCTACGCCACGTCCCCCTCGGGCTTTTTCTTCCGCGTCCGCACGGACACGAACCGCATCGAGTGGACGGGCATCCGGCTTGCAAAGCACCGCTCCGACTACAGCCGCCGCTTCGTCTACCGCTATATCTCGACCTATCTCGACCTCGACGACCGCCGGATGCTGATGATCGGCGGCTATTCAAACCACCTTTTCGAGTACGACACCCGGTCCTGCGAGCTGCGCGACTACGGCGAGATGCAGGGCGCGCGGGAAATGTTTGAAGGCTTCGGGAACTATTTTTACTGCTTCAACGGCGACCTCGACTCGGACGGCGTGCTGTGGTACGCGATGACGCCGCGGCTGATGGATCCGCCGGAGGCGTACCGCGCGCAGACGAATCCCGCTCCGGCGTATCTGTTCCGCTGGGACTACCGCCGCGGACGCGAGGCGGAGCTGCTGGGCGTCATGGGCGTGCCGGGACTGGCCTGCGGCCTGATCTCCGAGGTGCGCATCGACCGGTCGCGCGACGTGCTCTTTGCGTCCTGCGCCGCGGATAAGGACAACGGCCCGCCGGTGATGTGCATCGACCTCGCGCAGCAGCGCGCGCATGCCGGAGAGCGCGGCCCCGCGCATGGAGACCGCCGCTTTGTCCCCGTGCCGAAGACGGAGGACGGAAAACGCGGCGCCGAATACGAGGGCACGTCGCTGGAAAATGCCCACGAGGCGTTTTCGCCCGAGCAGGTCACGCAGGCGCGCCTGTGGACGGAGATCCCCGGCGACATGGAAAACGCCGCCGTGCGCGGGCTATTTTGGGAGGACGCGCATACGGTACGCGGCGTCGCGGGTGCGGATGCGCCGCGGTACGCGTTCACGATCCGGGACGCGCGCGTGACCGCGGTCGAGCCGTGGGAGTCGCTGGAACCGGATGCGCGGGAGGCGCTTTTGCGCCGTGCCTGTCCGGAGATCACGCCGGTCGGCGCCGTGCTTCCCGCCGTCGCGGGACGGCAGTATCTCGCGGTACCGTCCTGCACCGTCCCGTGGAACGGCGGACGGACGCTTGTGGGCACGAAGGACGGCAAGCTCGCGGTCGTGGACGGCGGCGCGGTCTTTTCGCTGGGGCTGACGAGCGGGTCGGGTCCCGTGCGCGCGCTCTGCACGAATGCGGAGAAGACGCTTGCCTGGTGCGCGGCGGGAGACGCCTGGGACATCGGGAAGCTCTTTACCTACGACGACCGGAAAGGCCTGTGCGAGCGGGGGATGCTGCGCTGGATCTGCCATGGCGAGGACTGCGTCGTGGGCGCGGACGTGCTGACGGCCGTCGCGCTCTCGCCGGACGGCACGAAGCTCGCCGTCGGCTCGGGCGACCTGACGGCGACGGTCTATATCGTAACGCTTTGAGTATCCCCCGAAAAAAATGACTGCATTGCCCTGAATAAACCGGCAGAAGCTGCATGAAACTGCCACAAAATGCTTTAAGGAGGAAGTACGCCATGTCCATTCCGCGTCCCGAATATCCCCGTCCGCAGTTTGCGCGCGATTCCTGGGAGAACCTGAACGGTCCGTGGGAATTCGCGTTCGATTTCGGCGACTCCGGCGAGCCGCGCGGCATGTTCCGCGAGGGAGCCGCGTACCCGGAGACGATCCTCGTGCCGTTCTGCCCCGAGTCGAAGCTCTCGGGACTGGCGCATACCGACTTTATCCCCGCCGTCTGGTACCGGAAGACCGTCACGCTGACCGAGGCACAGTGCGCAGGACGCGTGTTCCTGCGCTTCGGCGCCGTCGATTACCGGGCGACGGTTTATGTAAACGGCAAAAAGCTCGCGCAGCACACGGGCGGCTTTGCGTCGTTCGGCGTGGAGATCACGTCCGCCGTGCAGCCGGGCGAAAACGTCCTCGTCGTGCAGGCGCAGGACGACACGCGCGGCTCGGGCCAGCCCGGCGGCAAGCAGTGCCCGGACTACTTCTCCCGCGCCTGTCACTACACGCGCACGACGGGCATCTGGCAGACCGTGTGGCTCGAGTTCGTGCCGCGCGCCTATATCCGCGACGTGCGCATCGTGCCGGACGCCGCCGCGGGACTCGTGACGTTCGAGGCGCAGCTCGACGGCCTCCGCGGCGGCGGCGAGTTTGCGGTGAAGGTCAGCTACAACGGCGCGCCCGTCGGGGAGACGGCGGTGCGCGCGTCCGCGTATACGGCGGCGCAGGTGCGGGTCGGGGACCCGAAGCTCTGGATGCCCGGCGCGCCGGAGCTCTATGACGTGACCTACACGCTGACCGCGGCGTCGGGCGAGACGGACACCGTCGAGAGCTATTTCGGCTTCCGCAGCTCGGAGATCGACGGCAATAGCTTCCGCATCAACGGCAAAAAGATCTTCCAGCGGCTCGTGCTCGATCAGGGCTTCTACCCCGACGGCATCTATACCGCGCCGGCGGACGAGGACTTAAAGCGCGACATCGAGCTGTCGATGGCGGCGGGCTTCAACGGCGCGCGGCTGCATCAGAAGGTGTTCGAGGAGCGCTTCCTGTACTGGGCCGACCGGCTCGGCTACCTCGTCTGGGGCGAGCACGCGAGTTGGGGCATCCGCATCAACGAGCCGGACGGGCTCGCGGCGTTCGCGCAGGAGTGGGTCGAGATCGTGCAGCGCGACCGGAACCACCCGGCGCTCATCGGCTGGTGCCCGCTCAACGAGACCCCGGCGACGCAGGACCGCCGCACGCCGGAGACGCTCTACAAGCTGACGCGCGCGATCGACCCGACGCGCCCGTGCATCGATACCTCCGGCTACCACCACGTCGTGACCGACGTCTACGACGTCCACGACTACGAGCAGGATCCGGAGAAGTTCCGCGCGACCTACGTCTGCCTCGACGGCGAGAGCCCGGAGGATCCGGCGTTTGACCGCTACAACCGGAACTATGCGCAGTACGCCGGGCAGCCGTTCTTCGTCAGCGAATACGGCGGCACCTGGTGGGCGCCCGGACGCACCGACGGCTGGGGCTACGGCAACACGCCGCAGTCCGAGGAGGAGGTCGGCGTGCGCTACGAGGGGCTGACGACGGCGCTGCTTGACAATCCGAACATCTGCGCGTTCTGCTATACGCAGCTGACCGACATCGAGCAGGAGCAAAACGGAGTCTACCGCTATGACCGCACGCGCAATTTCTCCGAAGGCGTC
>JAEDGJ010000121.1 GCA_016297585.1 Clostridiaceae bacterium | reverse complement strand
TCGTTCGACGAGGAGGGCTACGCGCGGCTCTACATCGCGAGCGGCGGCGCGGACAGCCCGCGTCCGATCCGCCTGCGCCGGAAAGGCGACGGCAGCTGGTGCCTGTGGGAGCAGTACCTGCTGGTGGACATCCGCACGCCGAAGTCGCGCGACCCGTGGGCGTAAACCGGGTGCAGGGGTGAAAAAAACGGTATGAAACGAACAATCATCCTCTGTTTTGCGGCAGCCATGCTGGCGCTGCTCTGCGCGTGCAGCATCACCTTGGAGGGCAGCGTCACCTCAAAGAGCACGACCGCGGCGGCGCAGACCACAGCCGCTCAGACGACGGCGGCGCAGACCACGACCGCGCAGACGACGACCGTACAAACCACGACCGCACAGACCACGGCGGTGCAGACGACAACCGTACAGACGACGGCCGCGGAGCCCGCCGGTGCGATCCCGCCCGTGACGGAGCTGTACGCCGAGGAGGGGACGGCCACCGCCGAAGACGGGACGGCGTTCGACTACGCCTACCATGTGCCGCAGCTCGGCTTCGATACGCCGGACGCGCGGGAGATCAACGGCGAGATCCGGGCGTATTTCGGTCAGCTCGCGGAGGAGAGTCTTGACTGCATCGCCGGGAAGGAAGTGCCGTTCTGCGTCGAGCTGGGGTACCGGTACTATGAAAACGGGGACGTGCTGAGCCTTGTGCTGCACCGCACCGATCTGTTCGGCAGCTATGAGACGTTCGAGGTGTACAATTACGACACGGCGGCGGGCGTGCGGCTCGATAACGCTGCGATCCTCGACCGCGCGGGGCTGTCCGACCGCGCGGCCTTCGCCGAGGCGGTATGCCGCACGGCGGCGCAGAGCTTCGACGCGATGCAGTATCCGGTCTGGGAGGAGTCCGGTCTGGATGTCATTCCGGGGCTCTATCCGCTCCTGCGCGCGCGGACGCTGGAGCGGGAGAACCTGTCCGGGACGCCGCTCTATCTCGGCGAGGACGGCGCGCTGCAGGTGATCCTGCCTCTCGCGTCCTTCGGCGAGGCGGAGATCACCTACTGCCCGGCGGCGCTCGCACCCGTCCCCTCCGGCACGCTCACGGCGGCGTACGGGGATTATCTGACCGCGCGTCTCGAGGACGGGGTGCTGACCCTGCGCTTTGAGAGGACCGCGGAGAGCGAAGCGCTGATGGAATACTGCGGCGCGGACGGCGGGGCGCTGTACGGGCGGGACATCCCGGTGCAGGGCGCGTTCTCCGTGTATACGGATCTCGCCTTCGGTATCTGCGACGAAATGGGAAAGCCGTATCTGTTCCTGCGGACGGACTGCGGCAGGCTCGAATACGTGGACCTGTGCGAGAGCCTTTCCGGCGGGTATTTCTGCACCGGCGGGCCGCTGATGGGGCTTTCGTGGGTCTCATCGCTGTGCTCCGGGGAGGACGGCATGCTCCGCGCGTCCGATTACTGGGGGAACGCCGTCGCGCTCAGCCCGCTGCTCTGGCAGGAGCGCGAGACGATGAGCGAGGACTTCTACGGCGACTGGACGGCGTATGTGACGCACGAGTTTGAAGGCAGCGGACGCGAGACGTTCTATTCGCTGACGCTCTCCGGCTGCGGCGAGGTCGGGCTGCAGATCAGCGTGTTCGAGGAGGAGCTGACGGCGCTGTACGAGGGCGTCTTCACCTTCCGCGGCGTGACGGAGGACGGCATGATCTACAGCTACAGCTTCTGGGAAGCCGGGGAGGACGGTGCGCCGTGGAACGGCACGGCGGCGCTCCGCCTCGGCTGGGAGATCAGCGAAGAGAGCTTCTCCCGCACGCTCACGGTGCGCGAGCTCGGCGGGGAGGCTCTGATCTGCGGCGAGCCGGGCACGGAAACGGTGCTGACGGAGACCTTCGGCTGAAAAATCCCCGTTTTGGGACGCATTCTGACGCCCGAACGGGCAAAAAAGGACGGTACCAAAGCCGGGTACCGTCCTTTTTGTGCAATTATGAGCCGGAAAACGGCAAAAACGCGCCGCTCAGAGCGCTTCATAGCGCAGCATCGCCTCGTGGACGCGGGATGCGCCGACCGAGGACGCGACGCAGGCGTATTCGCCGTCGTGCGAGACGTCAAGGGTCAGCGTGTCGCCGAGATGCGCCTCACCGGCGTAGTGGATGTGCGCCTCGGCAAGCCTGCGCGAGTACGCCGCCTCGCCGGGGGACAGCGCGTCCTCGAGGATGTCGAGCGCGCGGGCGTTGTTGACATGGCGGTTCTCGTCGAGGTCGGCCAGCGTGACGAGGTGGGCGGCGCTTGCCTCCGGTTCGCGCAGACGCGCGCGGACGAGCCGCGGGAGCTCGTAGGGCGAGTCCTGCGGCGGCACGGGCGGCAGCATCACGATGCGGCGCGGCAGGGACGCGGAGAGCACCGTCCAGTGCGTGACGGCGCGCGCGGCGACGCGGTCATCCGCATCCGTGACGACATAGCCGCGCGGCCAGAGCGCGGCACGCACCGCCGCGTGCCAGGTGGTGATGCGGTAGTCGCCGGGCGTCAGGGGACGGTCGATATAGAGGGACGTGCGCGAGACGATCCAGAGCGCGTTGTGGGAGCGCAGCAGCGCCTCGCGCCCGAGATCCATGTTCCGCTCGGCGTCGGCGGTGGCGGAGTCCTGGAGCCATTCGAGCAGGATGGAGGGGCGCAGCGTGCCGTTGGCGCAGAGATAGGAGTGGCGAACGGGGAAATCGATGGTAATCATCCGTGAGATCCTTTCGAAAAACGTTACCAGAGCAGGCGGACGGGGCCGAACAGACCGGAGGCGAGGCTTTCCTGCTCAAAACCGCGCTCGATTTCGTCATAGGGGCCGATGGTGGAGGGGGCGTACCAGTCCGTAAAGTCCACGGCGGCGAAGGCGTTCGCCATCGTGTTCGAAACGCGGACGGTGAGGGTGTTGTGCGGCAGAAGACGCGGCAGCGTGAACGTAAACGGCGTAAAGACCGCGCGTCCGAGGTTCTCCCCGTTGAGCGTGACCTCGCAGGAGTAGCGCACGTCGCCGAGGTCGAGCGTATAGACCCTGTCCGTGCCGTCGGGCGCGTCAAAGGAGAAGACATACTCGGCGTCGCCGGAGAAGTCCTCCCCCGCAAGCGCTCGCCAGTCGCCGCAGGACGCGGGGACGGGAGGCTCGGTAAGCGTCTCGTCGCGGATGCCGTCGCGGGTCAGATAAACCCGGCGCAGCCTGCGGAACGCCGGCGCGGGCAGCTCCATCCTGTGTACGGGGATTGCGGGGACAGGATCCCCCTCGGAAACCGCCGCGCCGGGGATCGGTTCGCGCGGGAAGAGCAGCACCGCCATGCCGCCAAAGGGGAGCGAGAGCGCATAGGGGCGCACGCAGACGGCCTGCCGCGTGCCGTCCTCGGGGCGAAGCGCAAAGGCCGCCGCCGCGTCCTCGTCCGGGAATTCGACCGCGGCGTCTGTCGCGGAGAAGGCCTCGCTCGTGATGAAGTAGAGCCTTCCCTCGGCGGTGTCGCGGCGCATGACGCGCAGGGAGGCGTTATCCGAGCGGATGACGCCGCGTGCCCGGGCGGCGTCCGTGATGACCTCGCCCCCGGCGGCAGCCAGCGCGTCGAGCTTTTCGCGCACGGCGTCGGGCAGCGTCGCGCCCGAGGGGAGGATGACGGTGCGGTAGGCGGCGTCGCCGACGCGCAGCGCGCCGTCCGTGAGCGTGGCCGCGAGGAGCGCGTCGTCGTCCGCGACGTCGAAGTCGAGCCCCGCGCGCTCGAGTGCGGCGCCGGTCTGCTCGAAGGCGTCCGCCATGCGGTGCGCGGCTTCGTCGGCGGGCCAGATGTCGCGCATCGGCATATAGAGCGCGGTGTCGGCGGCGGGACGGCCGGCGGAGGCGAGGTAACAGACGCGCGCGGCCCATTCGTTGAAGACCGCGAGATCCTCCGCGCCGGGCACGAGCGGCGAGAACGTCGGGCGTCCGGTCGACGCGAGCATGCAGCCGCGGTAGCTGTAGGCCATGCTCATCAGGTTCAGCACGTTGATGCCGCGCACGGCCTGGAAGGAGAAGACCCAGCGCATCTGGTCGTAGGTCAGCCCCTCGCCGTAGATGGCGTACGACTCGGTCAGCGCGAGGCGCGCGCCGGTCTGATGGGCGGCGGAGGAGGCGTAGCGCGGGAAGAGGCGGTTTGCGCAGCGGGGCGCATAGGCCTCGCGGCCGGGCGTCTCGGGCGCGGGGAAGATCTGCCGCCAGATCGCGTCGACGCCGGGGATGTCGAGCGCGCGCAGGCAGCGCAGGATATGGTGGTAGCCGTATTTGGCGTTGCCGAAGGCGACGTCGTCGCCGCCGACGTGACCCGCGGAGAGGACGCCGTGCGCGCGGCACCAGTCGCGGATGGGCAGAAAGTAGTTCTCGGCAAACAGCTCGCCGAGCAGATCGCGGTAGTCGGCGCGGACGCGGCGGTTTTCCTCGCCGGGGAGGTCGTCGTCAAACAGCGCGGGCAGGTGCGCCATGACGTCGTAGTCGAAGCGTTCGGCAAAGCGCTCCGCAAAGCCCGCCGTCCACGGGATCGCACCGGCATGCGCGCGGACATGGGGCTCGTCGGTGAAGGCGACCGGGAGCCGCGCGGAGAAGCTGTCGCCGAAGACGCGGGCATGCGCCTCGTGGGTCAGCTCAAGGAAGAGCCGCGTCGCTGCGGGGTTTAACAGATCGGGGTATTTTTGTGCAAACGGCGGCACCTCGGCGATCGTGCCGTCGGGCAGCAGCGCCGTGCACACAAGCGACGGGTCGCGCGCGACGACGAGGCCGTTCGCGGAGCCGGAGGGCCAGCCGCCCTCGTCATAGAGCCACGCGCGCATCCCCATTCCGGCGGCATGCTCGACGGCGAAGCGCACGAGGCGCAGGTAATCGTCGGAGAGGTAGTCCGGCTCGAGCTGCGTCGGCATCGTCTTCGGACGGAACTCGCGCGGCTCGGGGATGATATAGAACACGCGGATGCCGCGCCGTTCGAAGGTCGAAAGCTGTTCGAGGATGCCTTCCTCGGTGATCCTGTCGTTCCAGAACCAGGAATACGCCGGCCAGAAATCTCCCGGCGGCGAGGCGAGCGCACGGGTATCGTCATGCGCGCCGAAGGTGTACGAGGTTTTCGGGAAATCCAAAGCGAAATGCGCCTCCCTTCCATATATAAACCCAGTATACCGGAAAAAATGTGTGCCGTCAACCGGAAAAAACGGCGCGGCGGAGCGAAAAAACCGCCGCATTCCGCGGCTTTTGAATAACAAAAACCGAAGAATGCGGCGGAAAATGCCGTTTTTATGGGGAAATGGGTCAAAAACGGGGGAAAATCAGATTTCGACGACGCCGTCGTAGACCTTGATGACCTCGCCGGAGAGGAAGACGCCGCTGTCCGTATAGCGGACGTACAGATCGCCGCCGAGGACGATGACGCGGATGTCGGCGTCCTTTTTGCAGAAGCCGTTTTCGACGGCGGCGACGACCGCCGCACAGGCGCCGGTGCCGCAGGCCAGCGTTTCGCCGTTGCCGCGCTCCCAGACGCGCATCTTCAGCGTGTGGTCGTTGACGATCTCGACGAACTCGGTGTTGACGCGCTCGGGGAAGAGCGGATCGTTTTCAAACAGCGGGCCGATGGCCGGGACGTCCACGTTTGCCGTCTCCTCGACGAAGACGACGCAGTGGGGGTTGCCCATCGAGACGCAGGTGATGTCGTATTCGCCGCCCGCGATCTGCACGCGCTCGTTGATGACGCATTCGCGGCTGACGTTGACGGGGATCGCCTTCGCGTCGAGGACGGCCTGTCCCATGTCGACGGTGACGTGGCGCACACGGTCGTCATGCGTTAAGAGCCGGAGCGTCTTGACGCCGCTGAGGGTCTCGATCGTCATTTCGCGCTTGCGGACGATGTCGTTGTCGTAGAGGTACTTCGCGACGCAGCAGATCGCGTTGCCGCCCATGCGTCCCTCGGAGCCGTCCTTGTTGAAGATGCGCATCGAGGCGTCCGCGACGCGGGAGGGACCCATCACGACGATGCCGTCGCCGCCGATGGCGAAGTGCCGGTCGGACAGCAGCACGGTCAGGGACTCGGGCGCGGGGATGTCCTGATCGAAGGCGTCGATGTAGATGTAGTCGTTGCCGCAGATCTGCATCTTCGAGAAGCGGATGGAGACATGGGAGCCGCGCATCGCGTTGAGGTCAACGAGCTCGGTGTTCGACTGCGAATACTGCGACAGCAGCGTGTCGGCGACGGCGTTCGCGGTATCGAGCGCGGTCAGGCAGGGGATGCGCAGGCTGATCGCACGGCGGCGCAGGCGCACGCTCTCGCGCGAGGGATTGCGGCCGCGCACGGAGGTCGAGATGACGTACTGGATCTTGCCGCTTTCGAGCAGATGGATGGCCTCGTGGCCGTTCTTGTCGAAGTCGGGAAGCTCCGTGACGTCGAGATGCGCGTGGCGGAGCACCGCGGCGGTGCCGGTGGTCGCGTAGAGCGCAAAGCCCGCGGCGGCGTATTTCTTCGCAATGTCGGCGATCTCCGCCTTGTCGGTCTTGCGCACGGAGAGGAAGACGCCGCCCGAGCGCTTCATCGTGTAGCCCGCCGCGACGAGACCCTTGAAGAGCGCCTCGCGGAGGTTCTTGCCGATGCCGAGCACCTCGCCCGTGGACTTCATCTCCGGTCCGAGCTGGGTGTCGACGTCGGTGAGCTTTTCAAACGAGAAGACCGGCACCTTGACGGTGACGTAGGGGGACATCTTGTAAAGACCGGTGCCGTAGCCGAGGTCGCGCAGCTTCTCGCCGAGCGAGCAGCGCACGGCCAGCTCGCACATCGGCACGCCCGTGACCTTCGAGAGGTACGGCACGGTGCGGGACGCGCGGGGGTTGACCTCGATGACGTAGAGCTCGCGGCCGCAGACGATGTACTGGAGGTTGACGAGGCCCTTCGCGTGCAGCCCGAAGCAGAGCTTGCGGGTGATGTCCTCGACCTTGGCGCGCAGCTCGTCGTCGAGCGAGGGGGCAGGGTAGACCGCGATGGAGTCGCCGGAGTGGACGCCGGTGCGCTCGATGTGCTGCATGATGCCGGGCATCAGCAGCTCCTCGCCGTCGCAGATGGCGTCGACCTCGATCTCAAGCCCCTCGAGGTATTTATCGACGAGGACGGGGTTGTCCTGACGCGAGCGGAGGATGATCGCCATGTATTCGCGGATGTCGTCGTCGTTGTAGGCGATGATCATGTTCTGACCGCCGAGGACGTAGGACGGACGCACGAGGACGGGGTAGCCGAGGTCGTTTGCCGCATGGAGCGCCTCGTCGGTGGTCATGACGGTGTGGCCGCGCGGACGCTTGATCGAGAGGCTTTCAA
>JAEDGJ010000120.1 GCA_016297585.1 Clostridiaceae bacterium | reverse complement strand
GGCGACGACGCCGACGTTCGGCTCGATCGTGCAGAAGGGGTAGTTGGCGGCTTCGGCGCCCGCGTCGGTGATCGCGTTGAATAAGGTGCTCTTGCCGACGTTCGGCAAGCCTACGATGCCCATTTTCATGGCTGTTTTTCCCTCGTGTTCTAAAAATGGTGTTATTTTTCGTCCGATTCGGACGCATGGAAACGAAAAAACGCTTTGTCCCCGCCTGAAATCGGGGGGTAATTTATTATACCGCACATCCGCGGGAAAGTAAAGCCCATTTTGGAGGGCGGGAGCCCTCCGCCGCTACATCGTGACGCCGCGCTTCCAGATGGCGCATTCGCGGCTGCCCCGCCGTTCGGCGCAGGTGCGCGCACCGGACGCCGTGCGGAGGACCGCTTCGAAAAACGCCTCGTCCGTCACGCTTTCCGCGTTGACGTCGATCCACGACGGCTTGCGCGCGGAAAGGGAGGCGTTCGACGACACCTTGACGACCGGCACGGGGCTGCCCATCGGCGCGCCGCGTCCGGTGGTAAAGAGGATGAGCTGCGCCCCGGCGGCTGCCAGCGCGGTGCAGGAGACGATGTCGTTGGCGGGGCTTTCGAGGAGCGCGAGTCCCCGGCCGCGCATCGCGTTTCCGTAGAAGACGACCTCGCTGACGGGCGCATGCCCCGCCTTTGTCGTGCAGCCGAGCGACTTTTCCTCGAGCGTGGTGATGCCGCCCGCGCGGTTGCCGGGGGAGGGGTTTTCATAGATCGGCTCTCCGGCGGCGATCAGATACTCCCGGAAAGCGGTGAGCATATAGACCGCGTCGCTGCAGACCGCCTCCGACACGCAGCGGGACAGGAGGATGTCCTCCGCGCCGAACATCTCCGTGACCTCGGTCAGCAGCGCGCCGCCGCCCATCGAGACGAGCCGGTCGCAGAAGCGCCCGAGCAGGGGATTGGCGGTGATGCCCGAAAAGCCGTCGGAGCCGCCGCATTTCAGGCCGACGGTCAGCGCCGACACGGGACAGGGCTCGCGGCGGCGCGTGTAGAGCGGTTCGGCAAGCTCCGCGAGCAGCCGCAGTCCCGCCGCTTCCTCGTCCGGCTCGTCCTGCGCGACGAGAAAGCGCACGGGAAGCCCCTCCGGCAGCAGCGGACGGAAGGCGTCGAGCGTGTTGTTCTCGCAGCCGAGCGCGACGATGAGCACGCCCGCCGCGTTGGGATTCTGCGCGAGTCCCGCGAGGATGCGGCGCGTGGCGTCGAGGTCGCCGCCGAGCTGGGAGCAGCCGTAGGGGTGCTCGAACGCGTAGACGCCCTCCAGTCCGCCGCGGACGAGGCTCTGCGCACGGGCGGCAAGCGAGCGGCAGACGGCGTTGACGCAGCCGACCATCGGCAGGATCCAGATCTCCGAGCGGACGGCCGAGCGTCCGTCGGGCGTGCGGTAGCCGTCGAAAAACGCGGGCGGACGGGGGATCACGGCGGGAATATCCGGCTCATAGCGGTAGTTTCCCGTGCCCTCGAGCGCCGAGACGAGGTTGTGCGTGTGAACGTGCGCGCCGCGCGGGATGAAGCGGGACGCACGGCCGATCGGGAAGCCGTATTTGACGACCGGCGCACCGGCGGGGATGTCGGTGAGCGCCCGCTTGTGCCCGGCGGGGACGTCGGGCGTGCCGGAAAGCTCTACGGCGACGTTGTCGGCGGGGGAGATGGTCAGCACGGGATCGGCTCCTTTCGGTTGGCCGCCAAAATGACGGCGGCGCAGACGACGGCGAGGACGCCTGCCGCGGCGTAGGCCGGGGTGCGTCCGGCAAACTCGATGATGCGTCCGGACAGCACGGGTCCCGCGAGGATGCCGAGACCGTAGACCGCCTGATAAAAGCCCATCGCGGTGGAGCGGCGGCGTTCCTCCACGCCGAGGATGACGAGTCCCGCGAGCAGCGCGTCGAGCAGGAACGTAAAGAAGCCGGAAATGCCGAGCGACAGGTATAAAAGCGGCAGATTCGGGAGGAACGGCACGGCAAAGCAGGAGCAGACGGCGAGGATCAGCAGAGCCGCCGCGATGAGGCGTCCCGCACCGAAGCGGCGCGCCAGACGGTAGGAGAACATGCTGCCGGGGATGCCGCAGAGGCAGTAGAACGTGTTCAGCATCCCGAGCGCCGCGTCGGACGCGCCGAGCTCCTGGGCGATCAGAGGGGTAAAGGTATACGCGGTCGCGTACTTGACATAGAAGAAAACGATGCCCGCGAAGCTCAGAACCAGCAGACGGGGCGTCAGCGCCTCCTTTAGAGGCGCAGCTTCTTGCGCGGGCGCGGCTTTCTGCGCGGGGGTATCGCGCATCAGCGGCGAGAGCGCGAGGAAGAGGATGCCGCCCGCCGCGGCGAGCGCATAGGGCGCGAGATAGGAAAAGCGTTCCGAAAGGAAGCCGCCTGCGAGCATGGACAGAAGCTGGGAGGCGGTATAGACCGCCGTCAGCACGGACATCGCGCGCGCGGACTGCTCCGGCGGGTACGCGTGGGCATAGAGTACCGTGAAGGGCACCCACGCGGACGCCTGAATGCCGCAGAGCGCGCGGGAAAAAAGCAGCGTCTGCGGCGAGGGCCGGAGTAGCACGACGGCTGCCGCGCAGAGTGCCGCCGCGCCGCCGAGAATGATGAAAATTTTGCGTTTTCCGAGTCTGTCCGACAGGATACCGAGCGGCATCCGGACGATGACCATCGCGAGCCCGTACGCGCCGCCGATCAGGCCGATCATGCCCGCGGACGCGCCCATCGCGTCGGCGAAGGCCGAGACGATGGGAACGGGAGGGTAGGAGGCAAGCCAGAAGAGGAAGGTGAGAAAAATGAAGACAAGGCTGTACGCGCGGCCGCTTTTCATCGAGAAATCCTCCCGTTTTTATGTCGTTTTCAGCATCCGCCGCAGATCGAGCCCGCGCAGCTCGACGGCGGAAAAGCCGTTTTCGAGCCGGGACGCGACGGCGGAGGAATAGCGCTGGGAAAGCGCATTGCCCTGCAGCGCGGTGCACAGGACGGTCGGCAGTCCGGCGGCCTCCCGGGCGGTCAGCAGCGACAGCAGCGTCGGCGCGTTCAGCGGCGAGGCGGCTTCGAGTCCCAGATCGTCTACAATCAGCGCGTCGCAGCCGCGGTAGCGCGCGAGCGCCGCGCCGGCTTCCTCGTCGCGCCGGAAGCGTTCCTCCTCGCGCAGCGAAAACAGCGACGGCGCGCTGACGTACAGGACGCCGACGCCGCGCGCGATGGCGGCTTTCGCGATGCAGACGGCGAGCGCGGTCTTGCCGCGGCCGGATTCGCCGCGCAGCAGCAGATTTTCGGCGGTGCGCCCGAGGGACGCCGCGTAGTCGCGGCATTTCCGGACGATGGCCGTCCGCTCCGCGCGGGACTGCGCGTCGGGAACGGAGACGGACGCGGTGAAGATGGCCATGTCGAAGGTTTCAAACGACGGAAAGCAGCGCCCCGCGGCCTCTTCGAGCTGTTCCTCGAGCGCGCGGACGTAAAAGGGCTGAAAACAGGCGCACATCGCGCCGTCGTGATAGCCCGTGTCGCCGCAGGCGTCGCAGAAAGGCCCGGCATAGAGGTAGTCTTCGGGGTATCCGAGCGCGCGGAGATGCGCCGTGCGCTCCTCCTGCAGCGCGAGATTGCGCCGGGCGATCTCCGCGACCCGCGCCTCGACGGCCTCCGGCGTGTCCTCCATCGCGGCGCGCACGGCGGCGAGTCCCGCGAGCTTCATCTCCGAGGCGATCTCGCCGATCCGCGGATCGCGGGCGGACACTTCCTCGAGCCGCACGGCGGCGCGCACTCTCCGGTCGCGCAGGGAAGCGCCGTAGGCTTCCGACGCGCGGGCGAGGGCTTTTTCATCAGCGGTCATGCGTCATGCTCTCCCTTCTCGGCAAGATAGGCCTCCCGCGCGCGGCGGTAGGCGTCCTCGTCGGCATCCGCCGCGACCCGGCGGGATGCCGGACGGTCGTAGCGCTCGACGTCCTCCGGTGTGCGCAGCCCCTTTGCGCGCCAGCGCTCGAGGATGCCGCCGGTGTAGGCCCAGTTGACGGAGCCTTTTTTCGTGACGGTGATGTCGTAGGCGCGGGCGATCAGCTCGGGCGAGCTTCCCGCGTCCAGGAAGGCGTTGATGTAGCGGCGCTCGGTCGGACTCGGCGAGCGCCCGCGGATGCCGAGCGCCTCGAGCACCTGTCCGACGGCGCTTTTGCGTTCCGCGTCGCGCCGCAGCGCTTCCTCGGCGCGCTCGACGGTGTTGATGCCGTCGGCGGCCCAGCGGCGCGCTTCGGAGAGCAGCCGCGAGAAGTTCAGCGGCCGCCGTCCCGGTTCCTCGCCGCAGACCTGATGCACGAGCAGCAGGATCACCTCCGGCGGCAGCCGGAGGGTGTCGTAGATGATCATCAGCTTCTCCGCCTCGTGCTTCCAGACGCCGCGTCCGATGCACTTTTCCGTCTCCGCGACGAGCCACGCAAAGCCCATGTCGCCGCGGATGGCGGAGTCGAGCTCGCCGGAGGTGTAATAGGTCTCCGGCTCGGCGGCGGGGGGAGGCGCGCTCGGCGGCGGCGTGTCGAGCGGCGCGACGGCGCGTGCGGCGGCCAGCGTCCGCGCGGCGGATTCGTAGCGCGCGGCGGTCATCTTCAGGTCGAGTTGCGCCTGCGCGTCGTCGACCACGCCGCCGTGCGCGAGCAGATACAGATACAGCAGCGCCGCGTCCCCGTCTCCGAGCGCGCAGATCTCCCGCGCGGGAGCGGCCGGAAGCGCGAGCGCCGCACCGTCAAATTGTAAGCGAAAATCCCGCATAGTACAAAAAATCCCTTTGTTATCGTGAAATCGACCGGTGAACAGTATAGCATAATCCGGCGGCGGATGCAACTCGCAGTTTTGCCGTCCCGTGCGGCGCTTGACAGGCTCCCGTGCGCGCTTATATAATGAAAGAAAAAGAAAAAGGAGGCGGACGGAAGGGTGAAAGACGTCGAAACAGGCGTCCGGGAGCGGCTTTTTGCGCTGCAGGACACGGCGTACCGCGATTTTCAGAGCCGGCTGATGCCCGGCGTGGACCGTGCGCGCGTCATCGGCGTGCGCACGCCGGAGCTGCGGCGGCTGGCGCGGGAGCTGGCGGGGACGGAGGAAGGTAACGCGTTTCTGTCCCTGCTGCCGCATACATATTATGAGGAGAATAACCTCCACGCGTTCCTGATCGAGCGCATCGGGGATTATGACGGAACGGTCGCGGCGCTCGAGCGTTTTTTGCCGTATGTGGACAACTGGGCGACCTGCGACATGATGTCGCCGCCGGTATTCCGGAAGCGCCCGGAGGGGTTTTACGCGCAGTGCGTCCGGTGGGCGCGTTCGGCGCGGCCGTATACGGCGCGCTTCGGCCTCGGGATGCTGATGCGCTGGTATCTGGACGGGGAACGGGCGAAGGAAACGCTGGCGCTCGCCGCGTCGGTACCGGCGGAGGCATACTATGTGAGCATGATGACCGCGTGGCTGTTTGCGACGGCGCTGGCAAAGCGGCCGGAGCTCGCGCTGCCGTATTTTGAAGCGGGGCGGCTCGACGAACAGACGCGCCGGCGCGCTGTCCGCAAGGCGCTGGAGAGCGGCCGCATCGACGGCGAAACGAAGGCGTATCTGCGGACGCTTGACGTAGATCAGTAGACGTTTTTATCCTCGCGGTAGCGCTTCCAGACGTTTTCGAAGAAGCCGCCGCCCTCGGGAACCGGATGGACGGGGCGGAACGTGCTCTCGGGCACGCCGTTTTTCAGGACGGTCTCCTGAATCTCCCCCGCGTGCCGCCCGCCGTCCGCGCGGAAGCGGAACACGGGCTCGAGTCCCGGCGCACAGCCGCCGTCCGGGTCGGTATAGATGCAGGAGCCGCGGGAAGCGCCGCCGTGGGCGACATAATCCCGCATTGCGGAGAAGCAGACGAGCTGGCTCACCAGCAGATCGTGCAGCTTGAAGGCGCGGGGGAGCGCCGCGGCGGTGGGCACGCGCACGCGGTCGTCGAAGCCGTCGAGCAGCGCGCGCACCTCGGCGATGCAGGCGTCGATGGCGGCGGGGTCGCGGATGGCGGCGGCAGCGGCGTCGGCGCGGCGGGTACATTCGGCATAGAGGGACTGGCAGTTGTTTCCGCCGATCAGACGGCGGCAGCGCGCGGCATATTCGGCGGCAGCGGCGTCCGCGGCGGGGCGGAAAGCGGCCTCGTCCGCAGGGGCGGCGGGATGCGCGGCGATGTACTGCGCGGCGCGGGCGGAACCGGCCATGCAGGCGTTGAGCGCGGAGCCGCCCGGACGGCGGATGCCGTGGACGCCCGCGGCCTCTCCGGCGGCGAACAGGCCGGGGACATTGGTGCGCCACCAGAGGTCGACGGCAAGGCCGCCGTTGTGATGCTGCGCGCAGAGGGAGATCTCAAGCGGCTCGCGCGCAAGATCGACGCCCTTCGACAGGTAGAGCCGGTACGCCGGCTCGTTCATCGCGCGCAGGCGGTCGATGGGCGTGCCGAAGCAGGCGTGCGCGCTTTCCAGATACGTCTTTGCCCGTTCGTCGAGGGCGTCATACGGCAGCGCGTCCATGCCGAAGGGGTTGCGGGTGTAGTCGAGAAAGACGCGGCGGCGGCGCAGGACGCGTTCGCGGTAGACGAGCAGGTCGATCACGGAGGAGCCGGAAACGGCCTTTGCGCAGTCGAACGGCCACTCGTAGCCCTTCAGAAAGACGCGCGACAGGCAGGACGCGGGGTCTGGGTCGTATTCGGCGAGAAATTCGTGCTCCGCGCCGTCCTCGCCGACGGAGAAAAAGCGCGGGAGCACCTGCATATAGGTGCCGGAGACGTTCCAGCGCGGCGCGACGGAGGCGAGTCCGTACTGCCATTCGGTGAGATTGCGTCCCGCGGCGCCCGCTTCGAACGCGGCGCCGGAGGAACCGGTGTGGCAGTGGGGATAGACGGCGTCGGCGTAGATGCCGGCGGGGCCTCCCGTCGCCCAGACGATGCTGCCGCAGCGCAGAAGGACGGGGTTCTCCGGGTTTTTCAGGTCCATCGCAAGGATCCCCGCGGCCCGGTCGCCGATTTTCAGGATCTTGACCGCGAGCAGCCGGTCGAGCACCGGGATGCCGAGGGCTTCGACCGCCTTCTGCAGCGCCTCGGTCATCAGCTTCGACGTTAAAGGCCCCGCGGACGTCGCGCGTCCCCGCGTGTCGTGATCGGTCTGATAGCCGACGTATTCGCCGTAGCGGTTCGTCGGGAACGGCACGCCCAGCCGCGCAAGCTCGAGAAAGCACGGCACGGACAGCGCCGCTTCGACGAGCGCGGTATCGCCGTCGACGCAGCCGCCGGCGAAGAGGTCCTCGGCCATCGCGTGCGGCGAATCGGGCGACGCGCCGGAGAGGCTCATCTTATAGTAGGTCTGCTTATCCGAGCCGGTGTTGCGCGAGGTGCCGGTCTGCACCCCTTCGGTGACGATCGCGATA
>JAEDGJ010000006.1 GCA_016297585.1 Clostridiaceae bacterium | reverse complement strand
GATCTCGATTTTGCCGTCGCCGTCGATGTCGCGGGACCGGTATTCGACCGGGCGGTAGGTGACGGACGAGCGCCGCTCGGCTTCGCTGTAGGCGACGTTATGGAGGCGTCCGGAGTCGAAGATCAGGATGTCGGTGATCATCCCGGCCTCTCCCGCGCGGTCCTCGCCGGAGAGCGTCGCGTCGATGACGACGCCGTAGAGGTTCTCGCCGAGCCGGTCGCAGACGATGCTCTGCGGCTGGGTGACGTCGCAGGAAAGCGGCGCGGCGGACGCGGCGGAGAGCCGCTGCGACTCATAGGTTAGAAGCTGCGCCTCACCCGCGCTCGCGGACGCGGTATGGCGCAGCACGAGCAGCTCCTCCGCGCCGTCGCGGTCGAGGTCGCAGACGGTCAGACCGGTATATTCGCCGCTGTAGAGCATGACGGGCGAGGTGCCGTCATAGAGATAGACGGAGAGCCCGCGCACGGGACTCGCGCCGAGCCGCCAGCCGACGACGAGCATCCGGGTATGCGTCAGCCCCATTTCGGGGTAGAGTACGGTGTCGATCGAGTCGCCCGCGCCCTCGAGGCAGCCGGCGAGGACATATTTGCCGCGGGAATAGCGGTAGACGTAGACCTGCGGCGCCGCGGCGTCGTTCTTTTTCGATACGCAGAAGGCGAGCGCCTCGTCCGTGCCGTCGCCGTCGAGGTCGACCATCTGGATGGGCGAGCGTTCGGCGCCGGAGACGGGCGCGGAGAGCGTCACGCCGTCGGAGAGCAGCAGATCGATCTGATCCTGCACAAGGACGTACTGCTCGGGCAGACGCGGCAGGCTCAGCAGATCGTCGCTTTCGACGGAGCAGCCGGAAAGCAGGAGCAGCAGGAGAAGCGCCGGCCAAAAAAGCCTGGATTTGATCATGGAAGGCACCCTTTACGAAAAGTCACTTTATTTTACCACATTTGCGCGGATAAGAAAAGGGGAAAACAGTACATTTTTTCCGAAGAATTGCCGTCCTGCATTTACCATCGAAAAACCCCGCATAGCAAAAGCGCGGACGCGTCAAAATAAGGGCGCTGCGATAAAAAGGAGGAAGACTCAAAGAATATGCACAGAGATTTCAGACGGTGCGCGCAGATCGCCGCGCTGTTTCTTGCCAATATCGTCCTCATCCTCGCGATCACCGCCGCGCCGGCGCATGCGGCGACGTATTCCTACGGTTCCTCGGGCGCGACGGTGCGCACGATCCAGGAAAAGCTCTCCGGCTGGGGCTATTATTCCGGCGCGGTCGACGGCATCTACGGCTCCCGGACGCGCGACGCGGTCATGGCGTTCCAGCGCAAAAACGGCCTCGCGGTCGACGGCATCGCGGGACCCGCGACGCTGCGGGCGATCGGCATCTCGGGCGGCAGCTCCGGCGGCTCCGCGAGCCGCGACGAGAACAGCTACCTGCTGGCGCGCATCATCTCCGCCGAGGCGCGCGGCGAGCCGTATGAGGGTCAGGTCGCCGTCGGCGCGGTCGTGATGAACCGGGTGCGCCATCCGTCGTTCCCGAACACGATCGCGGGCGTCGTATACCAGAGCGGCGCGTTCACGGCGGTCACGGACGGCCAGTTCGACCAGCCCATCGCCGATTCGGCGTACCGCGCGGCGGCGGATGCCCTGAACGGCTGGGATCCGTCGGGCGGCGCGATCTATTATTATAACCCCGCGAAGACGTCGAACGCCTGGATCCGCACGCGCGAGGTCATCAAGACGATCGGCAGCCATATCTTCGCGAAATAATGCCAAAAAAGCGGCTCTTTTCCGTGCCTGCGGACGGAAAGGAACCGTTTTTTTGCGAAAAACTGCGGGTTTTTTCAGCGTTTGAGTCCGGCGTAGGAGTAGGGCGTGCCGATAAAGCCCGCCTGCGCGAAGTCCGTGATGTTGTGGCGGATGATGTAGTCGATGTAGGAGACGGTCATTTTCGCGGTCAGCAGGTATCCTGCGGCGTTGAGATGGCCGCCGACGTAGAAGCGGCGGGTAAAGAGCTCGTCGTGGGGCACGGCGTAGCGGTGGAAGTCGAGGACGTAGGCGTTTTCAAAGACGTCCGCGATGCCGCGGATGGTCTCCGCGAGCCGGTCCTTGCGCGCGTCGTATTCGGGATTGCTGTCGGGGCCGGAGCGCGGCGGGGTCATCAGGAAAAAGCGGGCATTCGGCTCGATCTCGAGATAGCGCTGGATGATCTGGCCGTAATAGCCCGCGAAGGTCTTTTCGTTTTTCGTCCAGTCGGACAGGCAGATGTCAGCGGCGCTTCCGGGCTCCTGACGGGCGTTTAAGATGTCGTTGACGCCGAGCGCGATGATGTATGCCTGACAGCGGCGGTCGGGATTCCAGTAGTCGCAGCACCAGGCGAAGTTCTCGCAGTAGTTCTTCGCGGTCATGCCGCCGCGGGAGAAGTTGAGCACGGTGCAGCCCGCCATGCGGGCGATGTACTGGCCCCAGGAGTAGTCGAAATAGTCGTGATACCCGCGCACGCCGTTTTCGTCGAGAGACTCAAACTCGCCGGAGGAAAGGCTGTCGCCGACGCAGGCGATGCGGCGGAAGATGCCGCAGAAGCCGCCGTCCTCGACGGGACGGTCGAGCGGCTGCTCGCAGGGGTCGCAGGGAAAGAAACGTTCAAGCTCCATCGGAGTGTCCTCCTGTCGTTTTCGGATTTTTTCGGGGAAAGTAAGTAGAGTATACCATACCGCCCGAAAAAATGCAAGACGCACGCGGAAAAACCGAAAATGTTCCTGCAACCCGAAAAAGCCTCTTGACAGGAGCGGGGGAAAACGATAAGATGGGATTGCGGATTCCCAAAACAAAGAAAAAGGGGGACTTTTTTGCTATGGACAAGCTTCGCGTGGGTCTGGTCGGCATCGGCCGCGGCACCGCTTACGGTAAGGTGCTTTCCTCCCATCCCTATACGGAGATCACGGCGCTGTGCGATACGAATCCCGCAAAACTCGCGGAGCACGCGGCGGATTTCGGACTCTCCGACCGCCAGTGCTTTACCGATTACGAACCCTTCCTCGATTCCGGCGTCGATCTCGTCGTGCTCGGTACGCCGATCCCGTACCATGAGGCGCAGGTGATCGCGGCGCTCGACCGGAATATCCATGTGCTCTGCGAGGTGACGGCGGCGAACTCGATCGAGGGCTGCCGGAACATCTGGGAGGCGACGAAGCGCTCGAAGGCCAAGTACATGATGGCGGAAAACTGCAACTATATGCACTTCGTGCTGGAGTGGAAGGATTATGTCGACCGCGGCCTGCTCGGGCACATCCATTACGCCGAGGCGGAGTATGTGCACGAGATCCGCCAGCTCGTCATCGATAAGGACGGCAACAACCTCTGGCGCACGCAGCGCGCGCCGCTGCATTACTGCTCGCACAGCCTCGGCCCGATCCTCTACTGGCTCGACGACTACATCGTCCGCTGCACGGCGTCCGGCAAGAGCGTGAACATCGTCGAGAACGTCGGCCCCGGCGCGATCGACATGCAGTGCGGGCTGTTCGAGACGTCGAAGGGCGCGACGATCCGCGTGCTGCGCAGCTCGGTCTCGCCGCGCAAGCCCGCGTGGTGCGGCTACGCGATGTACGGCTCGAAGGGCTACATCGAGACGGACGACTATACCTCCGACCGCGCGCGCCGCTATTTCGAGGGCGTGGACGAGGACTGCGTGAACTTCACGAACTACGCCTCCGACCCGAACGCGACCGAGGAGATGAAGGCCGGCGGACACGGAAGCTGCGAGTATCTGCTCATCAACCGCTTCCTCGACGACATCAAGTACGACCGCACCCCGGCGATCGACATCGTGAAGGCGCTCGACATGACGATCCCCGGACTCGTCGCGCACGAAGCGGCGATGCAGGGAGGGGTCTGGCTCGACTGCCCGCTGTTCTACCGCGAAAAGTAAGAAAAAAGGCATAAAAAACGAGGGCTGCATCCTTTTTTGAGATGCAGTCCTCGTTTTTTTATGCCTCCCCGGGCGCGTCGGGCTTTGCAAAGCGCAGTGTCTCGCCCTCGAGCCGCACCTCCATGCCGGGGGTCAGCGCGCCCGAGAGGATGGCGGCGGCGGCGGGCTCCTCGACGCGGGCGGTGATCGCGCGGCGCAGCGGACGCGCACCGTAGCGGGGATCGAGCCCCTCCCGCGCAAGAGAGGCGACGGCGTCCTCGTCCCAGACGAGGGTATAGCCCCGGTGCGCAAAGCGCTTCGCGGACGCGGCCAGCAGCCTGCGGGCGATCTCGCGCAGCGCGTCCTCCCCGAGCGGGTGGAAGACGACGGCGGCGTCGAGCCGGTTTAGAAACTCCGGACGGAAGAACGCGCGCATCTCGCCGCGCACGCGGTCCTCCCGCGCGTCCGCACCGGACTTTGAGGACGAGAAGCCGACGGGCGAGGCCGTGCCGGAGACGGTCCCCGCGCCGAGGTTGGAGGTCATGATGACGACGGCGCTGCGGAAGTCGGCGCGGCGCCCCTGCGCGTCGGTCAGGCGGCCGTCCTCGAGGATCTGGAGCATCAGATGGAAGATGTCGGGGTGCGCCTTCTCGAGCTCGTCGAACAGTACGACGGAGTAGGGCTTCGCGCGCACGCGTCCGGTGAGCTGGCCGCCCTCCTCGTGGCCGACATACCCGGGCGGGGAGCCGATCAGGCGGGAGATCGTGTGCTTTTCGGCGTATTCGGACATGTCGAAGCGGATCAGTGCGTTTTCGTCGCCGAACAGCGCCTCGGCAAGCGCGCGCGCCGTCTCCGTCTTGCCGACGCCGGAGGGGCCGAGGAAGAGAAAGCTACCGACGGGGCGGTTCGGGTCGGCAAGCCCCACGCGTCCGAGCCGCACGGCGCGGGACACGGCGGCGACGGCCTCGTCCTGCCCGACGACGCGCTCGCGCAGGACGTCCTCGAGCCGGGCAAGGCGCGTCTCCTCCTCCTCGGTCAGCTCCTCGACCGGGATGCGCGTCCAGGCGGCGCAGGCGTGCGCGACGTCGGCGGCGGTGACGACGCCCAGCGTGACGAGGTTGTCCGCGCGCTCCCGGGCAAGGCTTTCGTCGATCGCGCGCTTTTTGTCGCGGACGGCGGCGGCGCGGACGAAATCCGACGCGCGCACGGCATCCTCCAGTTCGCGCTCGGCGGCATCTCCGTCTCGGGCGAGCTTTTTAAGCGCGCCGCCGCCGAGCAGGCGCATCCGGGTGGACGCCGCGGCCTCGTCGATCAGATCGACCGCCTTGTCCGGCAGGAAGCGGTCGGGCAGATAGCGCACGGACAGCGAGATCGCCGCGTCGAGCGCCTCGTCGGAGATGCGCAGCCCGTGATGCGCCTCGTAGCGGGGCCGGAGCCCCTCGAGAATGGCGCGCGCCTCGTCTCTTGTCGGTTCCTCGAGCAGCACGGGCTGGAAGCGGCGCTCCAGGGCGGCGTCGCGCTCGATGTATTTGCGGTATTCGGCGATGGTGGTCGCACCGACGACGCGCAGCTCGCCGCGGGAGAGCGCGGGCTTGAGGATGTTCGCCGCGTCGATCGCGCCCTCGGCGGCACCCGCGCCGACGACGGTGTGCAGCTCGTCGATGAAGAGGATGACGTTGCCCGCGCGGCGCGCTTCCTCGAGGATGGTGCGCACGCGCTCCTCAAATTCGCCGCGGTATTTGGTGCCGGCGATCATCCCGGCGAGGTCGAGCGAGACAAGGCGGCGTCCGCGGAGCGAATCGGGCACGCGTCCCTCCGCCAGCCGCCGGGCGAGCCCCTCCGCGACGGCGGTCTTGCCGACGCCCGGCTCGCCGATGAGGACGGGATTGTTTTTCTGCCGCCGCGTCAGGATGGCGACGACGCGGTCGGTCTCGGCGTCGCGTCCGATGACGGGGTCGAGCACGCCCTCGCGCGCGGACTGTGTCAGGTCGCGGCCGAACTGGTTTAGGGTGCGGGTATCTCCGCGCGGACGGAGCGGAGAGGCGGCCGCGTTCGAGCCGGAGAAGGCGGCGGGCTCGACGCTGCCCGAGGCGGGGGAGCCGGAGAAGCGCAGCGTCATGTCGTAGAGCTTCTGCGGCTCGACCCCGGCGGAGAGCAGGATGCGGCAGCCCTGACAGTCGTTTTCGCGCAGCACGCCCAGCAGCAGATGCTCCGCGCCGACGAAGGCGTGCCCGAGGGCGGTGGCCTCGGCGGCGGCGAGCTCGATCGACTGGCGCGCGCGGGGGGTCAGTCCCTGCGGCGTGCGCAGCGTGGGCGCGCCGACGCCGACGTTTTCGCGCAGCAGCTCCCCGAGACGCGCGGGCGTCATGCCGCAGGCGCCGAGCGTGCGCGCGGCGATGCCGTCGCCCTCGCGGGCAAGCCCCAGCAGCAGATGCTCCGTTCCCACATGGCTGTGTCCCATCTCCGCCGCGCCCTCATGCGCAAGCCGCAGGACGCGCTCGGCGCGCTCCGTAAAATGCACCTCTCTCATATCAGCGGGGTGTGTCCCTCCCTTTTTGGTGTTCCGATACGGGAAGTATGGACACGGCGGCGGCGGATTAAACGGGGAGACAGGCCAAAACGGGGGAGTGCGGCGCGATTTTTTGAAATGGCCGCGGAAATCCCGAAAACGGCTCCGAAAGCGGGGAAACCTTCGGGAGCCAACGTCTGCGGGGATGCGCTGCAAGGGGCGGAAAACGCCCGGAGAAAGGGAGAACGCGAAAAATTACATAAAAATCTGAAAAAAGTACATATTTGCAAAAAACGCGAATAGAATTCATAAAAGATAAAAAAGAATGCCTTTCCCTATTGAAAAGAAAGCGAAAAAGTGATATAATATGATAGAAAGATATAGTCTGAATGCTTTGAAAATTGGAAAATTCCATAACTTTTACCGCGAGAATGAGGTGAAAAATAAAGATCTGCGGGATGTAAATGTTTTGAAAAAATGGATGGTTGAAGCATTTACAGACGGAAAGGAGGCGTATCGGAAAGAAAGCGTTTTTTCTTGCGGGATCCCCACCCCATCCCCGGAAAAGCCGGGAGATTCATGCAAAAAAGGCACAAAAGGAGTAATTGTGATGAAAACATGGCAAAAGCTTCTGTCGCTGTTTCTGTGCGCGGTTCTCGCGTGCGGCGCTTTTGCGCTGCAGGCGCGGGCCGATGACACGGCGGTCTACGTCTCGGCGTTGGGCAACGACGAAAAGGGCGACGGTTCGGAGGCAAATCCCTATGCGACGCTTGCCAAAGCGGTCACGGAGGCGCCGGACGGCGCGACGGTTTATGTCGCAAGCGACCTTGACATGACCTCATGCGCGCGCTTTTACAATAAAAACCTGACGATCTCGAGCGTCCCCGGCGCGGTGTACACCGTGACGCGCGGCGAGGACTTTGCGACGCAGAGCGACAACGCGAGATCCTGGTACAACCCGGCGATGATCGAGGTCGGCGGCACGCCCGGAGCTCTGGACGCGTCGCTGCGGCTTGAAAATCTCGTCCTTAACGATGCGGGACGGTACGAGGGTTCCCGCTTTGAGCAGGCGGTCTCGGTTTCCGGCGCGGGCGAGGATGCGTCCGGCAACATGAACTGCGTGCAGGACGCGATGATCGCCTCCTATGACGGCAGCGGCAGCATCACGCTCGGCAGCGGCGCCGTGCTCCGCGATTTCGGCGGCATGTCCGCGGTACGCGTGACGGGCGGCAGCCGGTTTGTGATGGAAGCGGGCTCCGTCATCGAGGACGTGACCGTTACGGAGCGCACCCGCGGCGCGGGCGGCAACGGCCCGGCGGGCGCCGTATGGCTTCAGGGCGGCGTCTTTGAGATGAAGACGGGCGCCGTCATCCGCGGCCTCGCGGGACGCGCGGTCTATGAGGACGGCGGCGAGGCTCTGCTCGACGGCACGTTTTCCGGCCTTACCGGCAGCACAAAGATGTGGTTTTCCAATGCCGGCGTCGTGCTGCATCTGCGCAGTCAGGGCAGCCGGGCGGTGCTCGGGGAAAACTGCCTGATCGAGGACACGCACGGCGGCGACGCGATCGTCGTCACGGGCGAGAGCTGCTATCTGGAGATGAAGGCCGGCGCAAAGATCCTGAGGACGATGGACTCTAAAAAGAGCTTTGAGATCGGCGGCAGTCAGAATACCGTCTATATCGACGGCGAGATCGCCGGAAACGCCAGCGGCGGCAACGCGGTCAGCATGAACAACAGCACCCAGGCGGTCTGCACGATCGGCCCGAACGCGAAGATCCACGACAACATCTCCTGGGCGGGAACGATCTATATGCAGGGCAAGAACGCCGAGCTGCATGTGTACGGTGAGATCTATAACAACCTTACCACGAATCGCGGCGGCGCCATCGCCGTATACAACAATTTCGGTCCGAACACGCTGTACCTGTACGACGGCGCGAAGATCCACGACAACGCCACCACCCGGCAGGGCGGCGGCATCATGATCACGACCGGCACCCTCTATATGTACGGCGGCGAGATCTACAACAACTGCGCCAAGGAAGAAGGCGGCGGCGTTTATGTCCGCAAGGGCGGCACGCTGATCATGAACGGCGGCACCATCTCGAACAATTACAGCGCAAAGTACGGCGGCGGCATCGCGTATGACGCGGATCCCTTGGGTACGCTGCAGCCGAACGTTTTGCTTTACGGCGGCACCGTTTCGGGCAATTCCATGAACGCGGAGATCTCCTTTGACACGACGGCCGGCAGCGCGTCGCTGATCTCGGCCGGTGAGTCCAATGATCTTGCGGTCAGCGGCGTCGGCAGCAGCCACATGCTCCGCTGTGTGGAAGTAAGCGATGCGGCGGTGCTCGGAGACGGGCGCATCCTCATGAAGAAGGGCAATTTCTTCGTCGAGATCCCCGGCAAGAACGCCAAAATCGGCAACGCTTCCGGCGCGTCGGAGACGGCGCTGAAGGAGGCGTCCGCGGAAAAGGGCTGGCAGGCGCCGTTTGCCGTTTTCTGGACGCAGGAGGCAAGTCCCGCGGCGATGCGCATCACCGGTACCGCCTTTGACAAGAAGCTGCCGGTCTACGCGATCCTCATCCCGACCGGCGAGGACGGCAATCCCGCGGCGGACGCGCAGGCAGTCATCCTTCGCGCGCCGGCCGGCGGCGGCGAGATCGCCCTGACCGTGCCCGCGTCGGAGAACGGCTATGCGGTTGCGCTCGTGCAGCCCGACGCCGATTACGGCACCGTCACCGTCAGCGGCCCGGAGTCGGTTGAGTACACCGGCGAGACGGTGGAAGTGACCTATACGGTGACGTATACGCTGTCCGAGAGCCTGAAAAACCGGCTTGAGGCGGGCGAGAGCCTGACCGGGCTTACGATCGTGCTGCAGCCCGACGCGCGTCTTGATGCGCCGGAGACGGGACTGACCGTCACGGGGCTGACCGTGGATGCGTCGAACACGACCGCGCAGGCCGAGTTCCGCTGCACGCTGCCCGCCGACCGCTTTGAGACGGGCAAGACGCTCCTGACCGGCGGCAGCGCGTCGTTCGAGCTGAACGGCAGCGCGGTGCTTGTGCCGGGCAATACCGTCACCACCGAAATGCGCGACCGCCCGACGTTCTCCGTCCGCTACGCGTGGACCGGCGCGCCGGAGGGCAAATACGCGCCCGTGCTTCCGGAGAGCGTGTTCGGGCTCACGGAAGGCGCGGTGCATGAGGTCGACCGCACCTATTTCGCGGGCTATACGATCGTCGAAAAGGACGAATACGGCAACGTGACCGGAGAATGGGTCTTTTCCGGCTGGAGCCGCCGCGGCAGGATCACGGTCACGGAGGACGTGCTGATCACCGGCGCGTGGACGTACCGGCAGGGCGAAACGGCGCCGGATCCGGTGATTCCCACGGGCAGCGTGGCGCTGACGAAGACCGGCGCGGCGGGCGAACGGCTCTCCGGCGCGGTGTTTGCGCTGTACCGCGTGGGTGAGCGCGACGAATACGCCGGCACCTATACGACCGACCGCACGGGCGAGATCCGCATCGACGGTCTCTTCGAAGGCCGTTACTGCTTTGTCGAGACCCGCGCGCCGGAGGGGTATGTGACGGACGGCGTGCGGCATGAGTTCACCGTAACGGCGGGGCAGACGGCGCGGCTGACGGTCGAAAACCGCCGTGAGACGCTCTACGGCGCGTTCTCGACGGAGCACATGGCCTATATCGTCGGCTATGAGGACGGCTGCGTGCGTCCGGAGGCTGACATTACCCGTGCGGAAGTGGCGACGATCTTCTTCCGTCTGCTGGACGACCGTGTCCGGGAGGAAAACATGACCGCGCAGAACGCGTTTGCGGACGTCGGCGCCGGGGACTGGTACAATACGGCGGTGTCGACGATGGCGGCGATGGGCGTTGTCGGCGGCTATCCGGACGGCACGTTCCGCCCGGGCGAGCCGATCACGCGCGCGGAGTTTGCCGCGATGGCGGCGCGCTTCCTCTCCGGGGACGCGGCGCAGGGCAGCGCGTTTGCGGATGTGCAGGGACACTGGGCGCAGCGCGAGATCGGCATGGCCGCCGCAAAGGGCTGGGTGCAGGGCTATGAGGACGGCACCTTCCGTCCCGACCGCCCGATCACCCGTGCGGAAGCGATGACGATGATCAACCGTGTGCTGGAACGCAATCCCGCGTCGGCTGAGGATCTCCACGACGGCATGATCGTCTGGAAGGACAACGCCGACACCGGAAAGTGGTACTATCTCGCGGTGCAGGAGGCGACGAACAGCCACACCTACGCGCGCCGCGCGGGCGGCAGCGAGTTCTGGCTGGCACTATGCACCAACCGCGACTGGACGTCGCTGGAAAAGTAAGCGCAGCGCGTCCGCAGGTACCAGAAACGCATAAACATACGGCAGGCAGGGCGTGCGGTTTTTTGCACGCTCTGCCTGCCGTATGCCGTATGCGGGGCAATGGAGTGCCGCAAGAGGGGATGACCGGGAAGCGGGGGCAGGGGCGCGGCGGCCTGCGCACAAAACGGCACAAAAAACGCCGCCCATCTCAGGCGGCGATTCTTTTATCAGAGCGCGGGAATGAAGGGTTTGCCGTCTTCATACAGGGCGGCGGCGTGGAAGCCCCGGAGCTCCGCGTGGTTTTCCAGCAGCGGCATCGTCCCGCCGCCCGTGAGGTTTTCCGTCGTGATGTTTTCGAGGAAAAGCCGTTCGATCACGGTGTCGGAAGAGAAGTAGAGGGTGGGCAGGGGCGTGACCTGCTCGCGGCGGTGGAGGTTTGAGATGCGCAGGTTCCGGATGCTCAGGCGCGAGTCCGCGTGGATGACGGCATACTGCCATTCGCCGGGGAAATTGTGGTTGTACACCGGCAGCTTCGGCGCCTTCGAGACAAACAGGTTTTCAAGCGTGATGTTTTCGAGAAGGCCGCGGTCCTTCGACTCGTAGAAACGGGTCAGGCCGATGGCGTACTGGAAAAACGTCCCGAAGACGTCGGAAATATGGACATTGCGCACCGCGTGGTTTGCCGACAGCAGCCGCACCGCGCTGTGGCAGTCCTCCGCGTGGATGCCGCGGATCACGATGTCGTGGATCGGGCTGCCGATGCCCTCGTCCGCGTTCAGCGCCACAAGGTCGTCGAAGCATGCGCCCTTGAGGTCGGCGATATAGCCGCGGCAGCAGCCGCCGTTGAGATGGATGCCGTCCATGTTGCAGGCACGGGGATTGCCGTAGTTGAAGTCGAACGTGATGTGGTCGACGGTGAAATCGGATACGCGGTCGAGCATCACCGCGAAGGTGACCGGGTCCTTGAGCGTCATGGAGGAGAGGCGCAGCCCCCGGACGGCGTAGAACAGGAAGATGAAGCCGGTGTAGTCGTAGGAGCCGTCGCCTGCGTCGGAAAGCCGGGGCTTCGGCGCGGCGCCCCAGGTGTAGTTTCCGTCGCCCAGCGGGATCAGCATCGGGTTCGGCGCCTGCCCGAGGTTGTTGGCGTTCCAGATGCCGCCCGAGACCTCGATGTCTTCGCAGAACGCGTCGGGCGAGAAGGCGTTGACGTAGTCGAAGATCCCGCCGCTGCCGCGGTTTGCGTGGTCGATTTGGGTCTTATTCTTGAGCATGACGCAGTTTGAACCTGGCGCCAGCCAGATCTCGGCAAACCGCGGCAGCGTCAGACGGAAGCGGGAGGGCAGCTCCAGCGGCGCAGAGATCCGATACCGCACCTTCGGCGCCGGAAGCGCCAGCTCGCAGCCCGCGCCGTCGATGCGCTCCTGGAGCGCCCGGGTATCGTCGTGAATGCCGTCACCGTATAAAGTCAGCATGAAATGGTTCCTCCAGAGTATAAAAAAGTCGGGAAAAAGCGATCAGAGGCGCTCCTGCTCGGGCTCCGCGACGGGCTTGATCCAGGTATAGGTCAGATAGCGCCGGATGCACAGCAGGGCTTTCGGCAGATCCTCGGCGAGCAGCATGATGACGTAGACGGCGAGGAAGGGAGCCCGGAAAACGAGTGCGGAAAGCAGCACGAGCGGCAGCGAGAAGCCGTAGAGACAGCCCGCGTCGTATTTGACGCCGGTCTTGGTGTCGCCGCCGGCGCGGAAGATGCCGCAGACGGAGACGTAGGGGATGTTGCGCAGCCCCATTTCGGCGGCGTAGATGAAAAGGAGGATGCGCGCGGTATCGCGGACGTGCGGGGAGACGTTGAACAGCGACAGGATGGGGGAGGAAAGCGCGATGAGCAGCAGGCCGACCGTGACGCCGACGAGGGGCACCAGCAGCAGGAACGCGCCGCTCGTGCGCCGGGCTTCCTCCTCCTGCCCCGCGCCGACGTATTTGCCGACGAGCACGGCGCAGGCGCTGCAGATGCCGATGAAAAAGACGAAGCCGAGGTTCTCGATGGTGCGGAAGATCGTCAGCGCGGCGTAGTTGTCCGCGCCGAGGCGGCCGAACACCATGTTGTAGCAGAGCGTGCCGAACGACCAGAGCCCCTCGTTTAAGAGCACGGGCATCGAGCGGCGGATATAGTGTCCGGCGAAGTGGCGGTCGAAGGAAAAGAGATCGCGCAGGGATGCGCGGAGCATGTTGCGCTGCGCGAGGGAGATGCCAAAGAGCAGGAGCATGCCCGCCGACGAGGAGAGGACGGTCGCGGCGGCCGCACCCTCGACGCCGAGCGCCGGAAGCCCCCATTTGCCGAAGATCAGCGCGTAATTCGCCGCGGCGTTGAAGGCGACGGAGAAGATGCCGGTCGCCATCGGCAGACGCACCTCCTCGGTGGAGCGCAGGACGATGCAGAAGACCTGATTGAGGCCGATCGGGAGGTACGACCAGCAGGCGATGCGCAGATACCGCGCGCCGATCTCGATCAGGGGCGCCTCATCGGTGAAAACGGAGATGAGCGCGGGCGCGAAGAAGGTGCAGGCGCAGATGAAGAGCAGGATCACGGGCAGCGTCAGCGAGAGCATCAGCCCGTAGACGTGGCGGATGCCGCGGCGGTTGTCCGCGCCCCAGAACTGCGCGATGAAGACCGCGCCGCCGGCGGAGATGCCGTAAAAGAGGAGATTGATGAAGAACGCGACCTGACCGGCGATGCCGGTGGCGGCGATGACCGTGTCGCCGAGCTGTCCGACCATCAGCGTGTCGACGATCTGGAAGGAGGAGGTCAGCAGGTTCTGCAGCGTGATCGGCAGCGCGAGCGGCAGGGCCGTTTTCCAGAAAACGGGGTCCCGCAGCGTGGATAAAGCGGAGGTTAAGCCGTTCTTATGCAAGGTGTCATCTCTTTTCTGTCTGGTATCGGGGCAAAAGCCGCATCCAGTATACACGATTTCCGGAAGGAAAGCAAGAGGAAAGAAAAAAGTCGCAAAAGGGGCTTTTCAAAAGCGGGGAACTGTGCTATAATCTATAGACTCCATTAAATCGTAAACGAGGTTTTACAATTTGCGATACTGTAAGGAATGCGGCGCGCGTCTGGAGGCGGCGCAGGCGTCCTGCCCGTACTGCGGCGCGGCGGCTCCGGCTCGTCCGGAGGAGCGGGTGCCGGAGGATGCGCTGCCGGTGAATGCTCGTCCGGAGGAGCGGGTGCCGGAGACTGCGCTGCCGGAGGAGGTTCCGGGAGGAGCCGGAAGCCCGGACGGGACGCCGGAGGAAGCGCGGGATGCGTGGGAAGACGAATACCCGGTCTGGGAGACCGCGCCGGACGATCTGCGCACGGAGGAGCCTCCCGGCGCGAGACGGGCCGAGCCGAAGCTGCCGGAGGGGTGGCGTCCGCCGGAAAAGCGCGATTGGAAGGCTGCCGCGCGGCGGCGCGGAAAAAGCGAGCCCGTGCTGTCCGTGCCGGCGTATTTTTGGACGCTGCTGCTGCTCTTTGTCCCGGTCGCGGGACTGATCGCGGCGGTGATCTGGGCGGCGGGCGGCACGAAAAGCGAAAACCGCCGGAATCTCGCGCGCGGGTTTTTGCTCTGCTGTCTGCTCGCGGCGCTGACCGGCGTGCTGGTCTGCTGCGGTGTGGGGGCGCTCCTGTACCGGCCGTACTGGTTTTTTGGATACTGATTCACAAAAAAAGAGGCGAAAGTTCGTTAATATGGATACATCGAAGACCCCTGCGCCGGACAAGCGGATGCCCTCCGCGCCCGCGCAGCACCTAAGCCCGATGCGCATCATCATCTCCGGCTATTCGCTGATGATCGTCATCGGCACGCTTCTGCTGATGACGCCGTACGCGACGCGCAGCGGGGTGTCCCCGTCGATTCTCGAGGCGCTGTTCACGGCGACGTCGGCGACCTGCGTGACGGGGCTGGTCGTACACGATACCTATCTGTACTGGTCCGCGTTCGGACAGGGGGTCATCCTCCTGCTCATCGAGATCGGCGGACTGGGTTTTTTGAGCTTTGCGGTGCTGGCGGCGACGTTTACGAAGCGGCGCATCGGGCTGCGGGAGCGCATGATGATGCAGGAATCCGTGAACGCGCCGCAGATCGGCGGCATCGTCCGGATGACGCGCTTCATCATCTACACGTCGCTCGCCATCGAGGGCGGCGCGGCGGTGCTGTTTGCGACGCGGTTCGTGCCGGAGCTCGGCTGGGGCAGGGGCATCTGGTACAGCATTTTCCACGCGATCTCGGCGTTCTGCAACGCGGGGTTCGACCTGATGGGCTATGCCGCGCCGACGTCGTCGCTGACCTCCTGGAAGACGGATCCGGTCGTCAACCTCGTCGTGATGGCGCTGATCGTGGTCGGCGGCCTCGGCTTTTTCGTCTGGTCGGATCTGCGGGAGCATACATGGCACTTCAAGCGCTACAAGCTGCACACAAAGCTCGTTTTATGCTCGACGGCGGCGCTGATCCTCGTTCCGGCGCTGCTGCTGCTCGGATTTGAGTACAACGGACGCGCCTTCGAGGGCCTGCACTTCGGCGGCAAGCTGATGGCGGCCTTCTTCCAGTCGATCACGACGCGCACGGCGGGCATGAACACCGTCGATCTTGCCGCGCTGGCGGACGAGAGTAAGCTATTGATGATCGTGCTGATGCTCATCGGCGGCAGCCCCGGCTCCACGGCGGGCGGCATGAAGACGACGACGGTGACGCTGATGTTTCTGTGCGTGACGTCGGTCATGCGCCGGAGGCAGGCGGTCGAGACGTTCGGGCGGCGCGTGTCGGACGACACCATCCGCAACGCGGTCTGCGTCGTGACGATGTTCGTCGTGATCCTGCTGACGGCGTCGATCGCGCTCTGCGCGTTTGACGGCGTGCCGCTGCTCGAGGCGGTGTTCGAGGCGGCGTCCGCGGTCGGCACGGTCGGGCTGTCGCTCGGCATCACGGCGTCGCTCGGCACGGCGTCGCGGATCCTGCTGATCTTCCTGATGTTCTTCGGCAGAGTCGGCAGTCTGACGATCCTCTACGCGTTTTCCGAGGCGTATGATATGCCGCTTTCCCGGCTGCCCGAGGCGCCGGTGACGATCGGCTGATAAAAATGCGAATTTTAAGGGAGAACCTTTCATTATGAAATCTGTCTTGATTATCGGACTGGGGCGCTTTGGCCAGCAGTTTGCAAAGAAGCTCTATGAGCAGGGCAACGAGGTCATGGCCATCGACGAGGACGAGGAGCTCATCAACAGCGCGATGCCGTATCTGACGAACGCGCAGATCGGCGACGCGACGAACGAGCAGCTCATCGCCTCCCTCGGCGTGCGAAATTTCGACCTGTGCGTGGTCGCCATCGGCGAGAACTTCGAAAGCTCGCTGCAGACGACGGCGCTCTTAAAGGATTACGGCGCGCCGTTCGTGCTCGCGCGCGCGAAGAGCGACGTGCACGAGAAGTTCCTGCTGCGCAACGGCGCGGACCGGGTCGTCTGCACGGAGCGCGACATGGCGGAGCGGCTCGCGATGAAGTACGGGCTCGACACCGTCTTCGATTACATCCAGCTGACGGACTCGTACTCGATCTACGAGATCCAGACGCCGCCGAAGTGGGTCGGCAAGAGCATCGAGGAGCTGCGCGTGCGCGCGAAATACGGCATCAGCATCCTCGCGACGAAAAAGGCCGGCGTGATGTCGCCGAACCCGTATGCCGACCACGTCTTCTCGAAGGACGAGACGCTGCTGATCATGGGACAGCCGAGCGACGTCCGGAAGCTGGTCTGACCGGCGAAAAAACGGGGGTGCGCCCCGGAAAATTCACATTTGACGCATTGACGCGGCGGACGGCGCGTGATACAATGGAGCCGCCGGTCAAAAAGAAACAAACGGAGGAGATCGAATCATGCAAAACGCCATTACCTTTCCGGGACTGGGTTTGAGCTTTACCATCGATCGGGTCGCGTTCTCGATCGGCGGGCTGCATGTGTACTGGTACGGGATCATCATCGCCGTCGGCTTCCTGCTCGGCGTCCTGTACTGCATGAAGCGCTGCCGCGACGTCGGCCTCAAGACGGATGACCTCATCGACCTGCTGCTGTTCGCGGTGCCGATTGCGATCATCGGCGCGCGCGCGTACTACGTCGTCTGGAAATACGACGAGCTGTACTATTACGACACGATGGCGATGTTCCGCATCTGGGACGGCGGCATCGCGATCTACGGCGCGATCATCGCGGGCGTCCTGACGGCGATCGTGTTCTGCAAGGTGCGGCGCATCCGCCTCGGCGCGGTGCTCGACGTCGCGTCGATGGGGCTTTTGATCGGCCAGGCGATCGGCCGCTGGGGCAACTTCGTCAACCAGGAGGCCTACGGACAGGTCACGGATTCCTTCCTGCGCATGGGCATCTACGTCAACGGTACGCTGACGTATGTGCAGCCGACGTTCCTGTACGAGTCCCTGTGGAACGCCGTCGGCTTTGTGATCCTGCATTTCCTCTTCAAACACCGCAAGCGCTCCGGCGAGATCTTCCTCCTGTACACGGCGTGGTACGGCGCGGGACGCGGCGTCATCGAGGGAATGCGCACCGACAGCCTGTATTTCTTCAACAGCTCGCTGCGTATTTCGCAGTTTGTCGGCTTCTTCAGCGCGATCGTCGCGATCGGCGTGCTGATCTACCTGTTCCTGTTTGTGGAGTATGACCCCGAAGTTCTGACAAACCCCTATCTCCCGAAGCGCGTGCGCAAAAAGAAAGGCGCGGAGGAAGAGGAGACGGAGACGCCCGAGGCGGAGGAAGAGGCTCCCGCCGAGGCGGTCGTCATCAGCGGCGTCGCGTTCAATCAGGAGCGCGAGGACGAAGACGCGCAGGATGCGCAAAAGCCGGACGAAGGCTCGACGGAAGCTCCTGCGGATGCGCCGGAAGCCGCGGGAGACGACGCGGATGCCGGGAAAAAAGACGAAGAATAACGATAAAAGCGTATCACAGCGATGTGATACGCTTTTTTTGATGCGAAAAAAGGGGTCACGGCTTCGGCGCGGCGGCGTTGAAGCGGTTCATCGCGGCGGGGACGCCTTCGGAGACGATCACCGAGGCCGCCTCCTGCGCGCGGGCGAGCGCGTCGTCGAACTCGGGACCGGAGATGCGGGACAGCACCCAGTCGGCGAGGTCGTAGCCCGGATGCTCCGGGGAGCCGACGCCGATCCGGACGCGGGGAAATTCGTCGGAGCCGAGGACGCGGATGATGTCCTTTAAGCCGTTATGCCCGCCCGCGGAGCCGCGTCCGCGCACACGGAGCCGTCCGGGCGCGAGGCTCACGTCGTCGCAGAAGACGATGAGCCGCGCCGCGGGGAGCTTGTACCAGGCGAGCGCCTCGCCGATGCTCTCGCCGGAGAGGTTCATGAAGGTCTGCGGCTTTAACAGCAGCACGCGCCGCCCGGCGACGGCCGCCTCGGCGCTGAGTCCGTGGAAGCGGGAACGGTCGATGCGCACGCCCGCCTTTTCGGCGATGCCGTCGAGCGCGCGGAAGCCGGCGTTGTGCCGCGTCCCTTCATAGCGCGGCCCCGGGTTCCCGAGCCCCGCGAGCACCCACTGGATGCGGGAGGACGCGTCCTCCGCCGGTCTTTCGCGGCGGAAAAAGTCGATGATATCAGCCATTTTGAATCAGCACACACTCCTTATTTGTCCTATTATATCCGGCGAGGGACGCGAAGTCAAGAGAAAAAGCGTGAAAAAGCGCCCGAGGGGGGCGGGGGAGGCTTCCGGGCGTCGAATATGAAAAAATTTTTCGGAAAAACCCCCTTCCCATTTGGCGAAAAATGAGATACAATAGGGGAGAAGGAAAGACCACGCACCAAAACATCAGAGGTGGAAGAGAGGTACATACACGATGCGAAAACTTTCCGTGTGCGCGATTCTTTTGGCGCTGCTGCTGTGCATGATGCTGCCGGTGGCGCATGCCGACGTCGGCAATTTCGCCGGAGACTCCGATTGGGGCGATTCCGGCAGCTACGATTCCGGCTCGGATTACAGCTGGGACGACGACGATGACGACTACGGCTCGACCTGGTCGGGCTCCGACGGCGGTTCGTCCGGCGGTTCCTCCTCCGGCGAAGGCTGGAGCATGTCGACGCTCGTGATTATGGGAGTGGTGATCGTATTGCTGCTCCTGTTCGCCAAACGCTCCAAGGGCGGCAAGAACGCGCCCGTGCAGGTCAACACCGCGCCCAAGGCGGCGGATCTGTCCGAGCTTTTGAAGAACGACCCGGATTTCGACGTCGAAAAGTTCCTTGAGAAGGTCAGAAACCTCTATGTGCAGATGCAGAACGCCTGGACGGCGAAGGATTGGGAGCCGATGCGCCCCTCGCTGACCGACGCGTTCTTCAACCAGCTCGGGCGTCAGCTTGAGGAGATGAAGAAGGCCGGCCGCACGAACCATGTCGAGCGCATCGCCGTGCTCGGCGCGACCGTGACGGGCTATGAGCGCAGGGATAACCTCGACCAGCTCAAGGTCTGGATCCAGACGCGCATCTGCGACTATACGACCGACGACGCGACGGGCGAGGTCGTCAGCGGCGACAAGAACCGCGAGCTGTTCATGACCTACGAGTGGACGATGGTCCGCACCGCCGGCGCCGTGACGAAGAAGGAAGAGGGCGCGGCGTCATGCCCGAACTGCGGCGCGCCGCTCGACGCGAACGCGAGCTACAAGTGCCCCTACTGCGGCAGCGTGATCCAGGGTACGGACTATGACTGGACGCTCGCGTCCATCCGCGGCATTTCGCAGCGGTCGAACGGCTAAAGCCTTACTGCGTTTTTGCGGGGAAGCCCGCGTGCATTTCGCAGGGAAGTGGGAAACTTTGCGCGGGCGGACGGCGTCTAAGCCTGTGGGGAGAAAAGCGCGCCCGTCCGCGCGCATTGTCCCGAACGAAAGGGAGGTAAAAACCGATGAAAAAAATGATTTCCGTCGTACTGGTCTGCGCGCTGGCGCTGTCTATGACGGCAGGGCTTGCGTCGGCGGCCTATTTTGACGACATCACGAACCACTGGGCGCGCACGGAGATCCTCGAGATGGCGGATGCGGGCGTCATCAACGGCTATGCCGACGGCACGTTCCGCCCCGACCGGCCGATCACGCGCGCGGAGTTTGTCGCGCTCGTCGTGCGCCGCTATCAGCCCAAGGGCACCTATGACGTCATCTGGCCGGTCGACGTCTCGCAGACGAACTGGTACTACGATTCGTTTGTGCAGGCCGCGCGCGCGGGTCTGATCCCGGACGCGATGCTCTCCGGACGCCTCTTCCGCGGCGATGACGCGATCACGCGTGAGGAAGCGGCGTACATCCTCGACCGCGTGCTCGGGCTTGAGGAAACCGGGCCGATGCTCTATACCGACCGCGGACAGATCACCGTCTACGCGATGGACGCGGTCAACCGCGTCTCCAAGGCGGGCATCTTCGGCGGCTATGCCGACGGCACGTTCCGTCCGCAGGGCGAGCTGACGCGCGCGGAGGTCGCCGCGGTGCTGGCCAGACTCGCGCGCAAGGAAGCGGAGGAGCCCGAGGAGCCCGTTCCGATGCCCAATGAGCCGATGGTGCTGAGCGTTGTGAACGCGACCTATACGGTGGGACGCACGACGCAGCTCGTGCTGTATACGACGACGGCGGTCGGCGCGATCCGCATCCTGGACGAGAGCGGCAACGTCGTCGGCGTCGGCGGCGAGCAGGGCTACGGCATCTGGACGGTGCCGGTCACGCCGGTGCGCGCGGGTCAGCAGGTCTTCACGGCCTATGCGTCCACGGCGAACGGCGCGAAGACGAATTCCTATGCCTTCACGGTCAGCGTGGAGCAGCCTGCCGCGAATCTCGTGCCCGTGACGGAGGCGCCGAAGGTGGTGTCCGTGACCGCGTCCGCGTCGAAGCTGACGCTCGGCGACGCGGTGCTCTTAACGGTGACGGCGAATGAGACGGCGACGCGCATCCGGATGCTCGACTCGAAGGGCGCGGAGGTCAGCGTCGACACCGGCGTGTACCAGACGGTCGGCAAGAACCGCGTCTTCGCGGTGCGCTACATCCCGACGGCGTCCGGCAAGCAGACCTTTACGCTGGTCGCCGGCGACGAGTACGGCTTCTATCCCCAGACCAGCCCGGTCACGTTCACGCTGGAAGTGACCGCGCGGCAGGATGTGCCGACGGTGACGAAGGTGGTCGCGAGCACGAACACCGTCAGTCTCGGCGGCCGCTTCACCGTGACGGTGACGGCGAACACGAAGACCACGCGCGTCTGCCTCGCCGACGCGCTGGGGGCGATCATCTCGGAGCAGACGAGCTACAAGACGGTCGGCACGGGCACGAAGGCGGTGCGCGTGTTCGAGTTTGAGCTCCGCGCGACGGCGTCCGGCACGTTTACCGGCTACATCTACGCCGGCGGCGAGTCCGGCTACACGTCCACGGGGATGCCGTTTACGATGACGGTCCGATAAGCGATACTTAAAACGCCGTACGGCGCGCATAGGGACAAAATTGCGCGCCTGCGGCGTTTTTGCCTTAAAATCCGGATTATCAGGAGGGAAAAACATGAAAATCAGCGTTATGAGCAGCGGCTTCCGCGCGGGATTCGAGGACGGAGTGCGTCTTGCGAAGCAGATCGGCGCGGACGGCATCCAGATGTACGCGGGCGAGACCGGGCTGGACTTCACGCGCGAGCCGCTTTCCTGCGTCGCGCGCGGCATCCGCTCGTTTGTCGACGGCGAGGGACTCACGATCAGCGCGGTCTGCGTCGACATCGGCGGCTTTGCCTGCGAGGAGAGCCAGCTCGAGGACCGGCTGCTGCGCACGAAGAACATGCTGCGGCTCGCGGCGAAGATGGACGTGCACACGGCGACCTCGCACATCGGCAAGGTGCCGGCGGATAAGGCCGACCCGGTCTACGCGCAGCTCACGGCGGCGCTGAAGACCGTCGGCGAGTATTGCGCGGAGCTCGGCGTCGCCTACGCGATCGAGACGGGCCCCGAGAAGGCCGTCATCCTCAAGGGCTTCCTCGAGGACGTCGCGTCCCCGTGGGTCGGCGTCAACCTCGACCCGGCAAACCTCGTCATGTGCTCCGACGACGACCCCGTCGCGGCGGTGCATACGCTCGGGAAGTACATCCGCCACACGCACGCCAAAGACGGCATCTGCCTGACGCGTCCGGTGCATAAGCCGTGGCCGGGCGTGCGCGAGGGTCAGCCGTGGATCGAGGTGCCGCTGGGGCAGGGCGAGGTCGATTTCCCCGGCTGGATCCACGCGCTGCGCGAGGAGGGCTTCGACGGCTTCCTCGCCATCGAGCGTGAGACCGGCGAAAACCCGGCGGCGGACATCAAGACCGCGCTCGATTTCCTGAGGACCCAGATCTGAGCCTACACAAAAAAGGAGAAGTAAGCTATGCTGAATCAGAAGCGCATCGGATTCCTGAGAACGGATTACCACAGCCTGATCTATGCCTATTGCTTCGGCGAATCGGACCGCTACCAGTTCCGTCTTGCCGGCGGACAGCTCTACATCCTCGAATACGAGTCCCAGCCGACGCTGCCGGTCTGCTCGACGACCGTTTCCGGCTGCTACAATCCCCCGAACGAGCGCACGCGCTACATGGAGGGCAGCGGCGGCCTGCCCACGCCGGTCGCGGAGCTCTCGGGCGACGCGCTCGCCAAGTACGAGGCGGTCGAGAAGCGTCTCGGCGTCCGCCTGACGCCCGAGCAGTTCGGCAAGGCGTTCCATTGCCCGGTCTACACCTCGCTGGAGGAGATGGCCGACCCCGAAAAGCTCGACGCGGCGTTCATCGGCAACTGCTCGTGGTACGCCGACGACCACTATGAGCTGGCGCTGCCGTTTCTGAAGGCGGGCATCCCGATGTTCATCGACAAGCCGTTTGCGAACAACGCCGCGAACGCGAAGAAGATCATCGACGCGGCGCGCCAGTATAACACGCCGATCTTCTCGTCGTCGATCCTCCTGTACGTCGGCGCGAACCGCGACCTCGTGAAGAAGAACCTCGGCGATCCGCGCATGGTCGTCTCGACGTTCTCGTCGCGCATGGAGCAGCGCAACGCGTCGGTGCATACGATCTCGAACCTCCTCGGCGCCGTCTGGATGCTCAAGGGCGACTACGAGGTCGTGTCGATGCAGTACATCGGCAACGAGTCCGGAAAGAGCGAGGACCGCGTGAAGGGCAACGGCGAAGCCTACCGCGTGCTCTTCCGCGACGGCACGATCGGCATCATCAACTGCAACGACTACAACCACTACTCCTTCCGGCTCGACGTGTTCGGCTCGAACGGCACGAGCACGGAGTATGTGACGGAGCCGACGCTGCGTTCCGGCATCGTCGACATCTCGAACGTCTTTGCGAAGATGATCGAGGACCGCATCCCGCCGCTCCACTACGACCGTATTTTCGAGTTCGTCGCGACGATCGACGCGGCGCTGCTGTCGCGCGAGCAGGGCGGACGCGAGGTCACGATCCAGGAGATCGCGGACAGCGTCGGCTACGAGCTCGGCGTCCCGATGGAGTGCCTCGTCAAGCCCTCCCCGTCGGTGCTCTGGTAAGAGGGAGAACGCCCTGTACGCGAATGATGCCTGACAGACGGTGAAAGAGATATGAGATGACGCTGGAACGTCATCTCATATCTCTTTTATTAGAAATTATGCGAACAAATACTTGACAAATAGCATAAAAAATGATAGTATAAAAATGCAATTCGGATGCAATGTTTGAATCGGAGTCTGATATTATGAATACGTCCGAAAAACTGCTTCTTTGTCAGGGAATTGTATTGATCCTTTGGATTGTCGCGTCTTTTTTTCATCCCCCGCTTATCGTTCGGAGAAAGCTTCTTGAACGGCTTCAGAGGGATGGGAAAAAACGAGTCTATCTTGTCTGGTCGAGAATCAATATGACGCTGCTTGGAGCTGTCCTGATTGCATCGGCTTTTTTGAAGGATTCCTACAGGAAGCCTGCAGCAATGATTCTGGAAGGTCTGATCTGCGTGAGCGTAATCGCCTGTAATCTGTATTGCTTCGGCACATTGACCGGTTTCGGTGCGCTGAGACGTTAACCGGAGCCTAAAAACAGGAAAACGCCTTTTCCACCCCGTTCCTACGGGATGGAGAAGGCGTTTTTTCGAACCCGGATGCTTTTTACACGGTCAGCGCTTCCCTGGCGTCGTGCAGGATGTAGAGCGTCCCGCAGACGAGGATGACGTCGCCGGGATCGGCAAGCGAGAGGGCGATCTGACAGGCGGTGGAGACGCGCTCGTTCCAGTGGACGTCGCGGCAGTGGCCGACGGCGAGGCGCGCGACCTCGGGGGCGGGCAGGGCGCGGGGGATGTCGCACTGGGTCGCGATGAAGACGGAGCTGCGGCGCGCGATCTCGGGGATGCAGTAGGCGGTCGCCTTGTCGGCGCACATGCCCATCACGGTGATGAGGCGGCGTCCGGCGAGGGAATCGTCGATCGCGCGGGCGGCGGCGTCAACACCGGCGGGGTTGTGACCACCGTCGAGCAGCACGAGGGGGTCGCGGCGGATGATCTCGAGGCGTCCCGCGAAGCGGGTATCGGCGATGCCGTCGGTGATGTCCGCGTCCGAGACCTCCCAGCCGCGCGCACGGAGCGCACGGGCGGCGGTGAGGGCGGTGACGGCGTTCTGGAGCTGATGCATGCCGGCCATGTTGACGCGCAGGGCAAGCCCGTCGTACTCGGCGCGGGAGCCGCTGATGTCGCAGAGCAGCAGGTCGAGCGCCGATTCGTCCGGGATGTGCAGCGGCACGCCCTTCGCGGCGCAGTCGGCGCGCAGGACGGCGAGCGCCTCGGGCGCCTGACCGTAGCAGGTGACGGCGTCGCAGCCGGGCTTGATGATGCCGCATTTGTCCTGCGCGATCTCGGCGACGGTGGAGCCGAGCACCTTCGTGTGGTCGAGGGAGACGGGGGTGAGCACGGCTGCCTCGGGCGCGTCGATGACGTTCGTGCAGTCGAGGCGTCCGCCCATGCCGACCTCGAGCATCACGATGTCGCACTGCTCGTGCGCAAACCAGTTGAGCGCGAGCGCGGTGACGATCTCGAACTCCGTCGGCTGCGTATGCCCGAGCTCCTTGATCGCCTCGATTTTGGGCAGGAGCCGCTCAAGCTCGGCCGTCAGGGCGGCGGGGGGGATCAGCTCCCCGTCGATCTGCATCCTCTCGCGGAAATTGTCGACGTAGGGGGAGAGGAAGCTGCCGACGCGGTAGCCTGCGCGGCGGAAGATGTTCGTCAGCATCGTCGTGGTGCTGCCCTTGCCGTTCGTGCCGGTGATGTGGACGAAGCGGGTCGACTTCTGGGGATTGCCGCAGGCCTCCATCAGCGCGCGGATGCGGGAAAGACCCGGCTTGGAGCCGAATTTCAGCGTGGAATGGATATAGGCAAGCGTTTCATCGTAAGTCATGGGCATTTTCCCTTACTGTCCGAGGCGTGCGAGGCTGTCGCGGAGCTTTGCGACGAGCGCGCGGTTCTTTTCGGCGCGGTCACGCTCCATCGCGATGACGTTTTCGGGCGCCTTGGCGGTAAAGCCGGGGTTTGCAAGCTTTCTTTCGACGGAGGCGAGCAGATCCTCGGCCTTTTTAAGCTCTTTTTCGAGCCGCGCGCGCTCGGCGGAGAGATCGACGAGCTCGGCCAGCGGCAGATAGAGGGTCGCGGCGTCCGTGACGATGACGACGAAGCCCGAGGGGTCGGCGGGCGCTTCCGTGATGGTCTCGAGGCCGGACGCGTAGGCAAGGCGGCGGATATAGGCCTCGCCGCGGCGGTAGAGGTCGGGCTCGTGGCTCTGAACGGTCAGATGCGCGAGCTTCGACGGCGCGATGTTCATCTCGGCGCGGCGGTTGCGGACGGCGCGGATGGCGGCCATCAGCTTCTCCATGTCGCGCTCGTCGTCGGAGAAGTCGAGCGCGGGGTCATAGGCGGGCCAGGAGGAGATCATGATGGACTCGACGTTCTCGGCGTGCGGCAGAGCCTGCCAGATCTCGTCGGTGAGGAAGGGCATGAACGGATGCAGCAGCTTGAGCGTGCGGGAGAGCACCCAGACGAGCACGCGCTGCGCGGATTCGGACGGCGCGCCGCCCTCGCGCAGGCGGGTCTTGACGAGTTCGATATACCAGTCGCAGAAATCGTCCCAGATGAAGTCGTAGAGATTCTGCGCCGCGACGCCGAGCTCGAAGCTGTCGAGGTTGTCGCCGACGATCTTCGCGGTGCGGTTGAATTTGGAGAGGATCCAGCGGTCCTCGAGCTCGAGGTTCTCGGGAAGCGCGTCGTCGTCGATCGTGAGGTTCATCAGCACGAAGCGGGCGGCGTTCCAGATCTTGTTGGCGAAGTTGCGGTTCGACTCGACGCGGTCGTAGATGAAGCGCATGTCGTTGCCGGGGGAGTTGCCGGTGACGAGGGTGAAGCGCAGCGCGTCGGCGCCGTACTTTTCGACGACCTCCAGCGGGTCGATGCCGTTGCCGAGGGACTTGGACATCTTGCGTCCCTGCGCGTCGCGGACGAGGCCGTGGATCAGGACCTTGTCGAAGGGCTTCTCGTGCATCTGCTCGAGGCCGGAGAAGATCATGCGGGAGACCCAGAAGGGGATGATGTCGTAGCCGGTGACGAGGACGGAGGTGGGGTAGAAGTAGTCGAGCTCCGGGGTCCGATCGGGCCAGCCGAGCGTGGAGAACGGCCACAGCGCGGACGAGAACCAGGTGTCGAGCACGTCGGGATCCTGCTCGATGTGGGTCGAGCCGCACTTCGGGCAGACGGTGACGTCATCCTTGGAGACGGTCATCTCGCCGCAGTCGGCGCAGTAGAACGCCGGGATGCGGTGGCCCCACCAGAGCTGGCGGGAGATGCACCAGTCGCGCAGGTTCTCCATCCAGTGGATGTAGTTCTTCGCGAAGCGGTCGGGGACGAACTCGATGTCGCCGGACTTGACGGCGTCGATCGCGGGGCCGCAGAGGGGCTGCATCTTCACGAACCACTGCTTCGAGGCGATCGGCTCGACGGTGGTGTGGCAGCGGTAGCAGGTGCCGACGTTGTGGACGTGGGGCTCGATCCGGACGAGGTAGCCGCCCTCCTCGAGGTCGGCGACGATCGCCTTGCGCGCCTCGTAGCGGTCCATGCCGTCGTACTTGCCGCCGTTGATGATCTTCGCGTCGCCGTCGAGGATCAGGATCTCGGGCAGGTTGTGGCGGCGTCCGACCTCGAAGTCGTTGGGGTCGTGGCAGGGGGTGATCTTGACGCAGCCGGTGCCGAACTCGCGGTCGACGTATTCGTCGGCGATGACGGGGATCTCGCGGCCGACGAGCGGCAGGATCAGCGTCTTGCCGACGAGATGGGTATAGCGCTCGTCCTCGGGGTTGACGGCGACGGCGGTATCGCCGAGCAGCGTCTCCGGACGGGTGGTCGCGATGGTGACGAACTCGTCGGAATCCTTGACGGGGTAGCGGATGTGCCAGAAATTGCCGGGCTGCTCCTCGTATTCGACCTCGGCGTCGGAGAGGGCGGTGGTGCAGCGCGGGCACCAGTTGATGATGCGGTTGCCGCGGTAGATGAGTCCCTTGTTATAGAGCTCGACGAAGACCTCGCGGACGGCGCGGGAGCAGCCCTCGTCCATCGTGAAGCGCTCGCGGCGCCAGTCGCAGGAGGAGCCGAGGGACTTGAGCTGCTGGATGATGCGGCCGCCGTAGAGGCGCTTCCACTCCCAGACGCGGTCGAGGAACGCCTCGCGTCCGAGGTCGAAGCGGGTCTTGCCTTCCTTGCGCAGCTCGGCCTCGACCTTGATCTGCGTGGCGATGCCGGCGTGGTCGGTGCCGGGCAGCCAGAGGGCAGAATAGCCCTGCATACGCTTATAGCGGATGAGGACGTCCTGCAGCGTCTCGTCGAGGGCGTGGCCCATGTGGAGCTGACCCGTGACGTTGGGCGGCGGAATGACGATGGTGAAGGGCTTGCGGTCGGGGTCGACCTCGGCGTTGAAGAAGCCGGACTGTTCCCAGAACTCGTAGAGCCGTTTTTCGGTCGACTGCGGCTCGTAGGTTTTCGGAAGCTCTTTTTTCATAATATCCTCCCTGACAATCGGTTCGATTTTTTACTCAGTAAATGGTTTTGACGCCGTCGGGACTGACGCCGCAGGCGTCAAGGAAGCGCTGCAGGTCTTCGTCGGAGCGGATGAGGGCGTATTCCTCAAACTTTCCGGTACTGCGGTCAAGAAAACCGGCGGTACGCTCTCCGGTGCAGACGCTTTTGCGGATGCAGGGCTCGAGACGGCTGCGGTCGAAGTCGAGACGGGCGGGCTTTCGCCGTCCGAACATGGAAAACACCCCTTTTGTCTGCAATAAAAAAACCCCCGCCCATAAAAAAACAGGGCGAAGGCGTCTTTTTCGTGACCTCCGTGGTACCACCTGCGTTGGACGCGTCAAACCGCGTCCCGCTCATGAATGGGAAGCACCAGCATGCTTCCGAGACCCCGATAACGGCGGGCTCACGGCCGGTAAAGTCTACTCGCCGTCCCCGATAGTAAAGGGACGCTTTCGGTTTACGACTCGGGGGCTACCTTCCGACTCCCCGGCACGGACGCTCGCAGCAAAAACGCGCCCTTCTCTGGAATGCCCGGAGGAAACCGTACTCCTCCCCGTCAACGTCATATCGAATATTCATATAGATGTAGTATAGCGAAAAAAGAAGAACAAGTCAACGGCGCTTCCGACAAGAAAACCCCTGCCTACGCGGGCAAAACCGGATATTTCCAACAAATGCGAAGCGCCGGAAGGCGGAGCGCGGTGTTTTTAAGCGCGATGCTCATTCGTCCTGCGCGCCGTCACGTCCGGCGGTCTTTTTCGCCTCGACGGTGCGGTCGAATTCATCCGGCTCGTCGTAGTCGGCGAGCAGCACGGAGACGATCTCCTTGTAGATCTCCTCGGCGTGGTCACGGAAGTTGCGAGTGAAGAGCTTGCCCTGCTCCTCGTCGAGCACCATCAGCTCGAAGCCGAAGACGGGGACGTCGTCGTCCATGAACGCCATGCGGGCGGCTTTCGTGCCGTCCTTGCGGGTGACGACGCTCGTGCGGATGGACGCGTCGCGGCGCAGCGCACGGACAACGCGGGCGGCGGAGCGGCGGGCGGCCTCGCGGACGGGCGTCGGCAGCTCCTTCTGGAAGACCTCGGCGGTCGCACGGCCCTTGAACGTCAGCTCGTAGTAGAAATCGTCGCCGCGCTGCTCCTCATGGATGTGTCCGGATTTGACCAGCTCCGCCGCGGCATCGGCGAACTCGAAATAGCCGAAGGCGCTGTCGCACATCGTCATGTCGGCGAGGTTGGCCATCGTGACCGGCTCGTCGAGGAAGGTCATGCAATATAAAATGAGGAATTTGACGTCATCCTTCTCGTGGATGAACCCGACGCGTTTCATGCGGCGACTCCTTTCGGAAATTTGATTGCGGGATTCCTCATCGCGGCGCGGTCAGAAGCGGTCGAGCAGCGCGCGGAGCTCGTCCGTGCTGCGGCGCAGCTCGGAGTAGCGGGTACCGCTCGCGGAAAGCTCGGCGTAAATGGCGCGCGACGTCTCGTCAAGCCGTCCGGACAGCTCGCCGAGGGCATCCCGGAGCGCCGCGGTTTCGGCGCTGACCTGGGCGCGCAGCTCGGCGGTGCGGTCCTGCGCCTCCGTTTCAATGGCGCGGGCACGCGCGTGGGCGCTTTCCTCGATCTCGGCGAGGCGCGCCTTCTCCAGCTCATACGCGCGGAGCTTTTCCTCGAGCGTATGCCGGGCTTCCTCCGACGCGGCGAGCTTTTCCTCCAGCTCGCGGACGCGGCCGTCGGAGGCGGGAGGCGTCTCGGGCACGGACGGAACGGCGGCGGACGGCTCGGAGGGGATGACCGCGGCGGGCGGCTCGTTGCAGGACGCGGCCGGCTCCGGAACCGCGGGGGACGCGGCAGGTTCGGTCTCCGTATCCGCGAGCCGCAGGATGGCGTCGAGTGCCTGATCGGGAGAGGAAACCGCCTCGAGCTCCTCGATGCGCAGCTTCAGCATCTCGTTTTCGGATTTCAGCGCCTCGTTTTCGGAGGCGAGCACCAGATTTTCGGCAGGGACGGCGGCAGGAGCGGCGCCGGACGCCTCGAGACTGCGGATATGCGACGCGTAGCGCTCGTTTTCCTTGCGGCGCGCGCGGGCAAGCCGTTCGAGATAGGCAAGCACATCCTCCTTGGAAAACCCGAACAGAGCGGTGCGGAAAAGCTTCTCATAAGCGATTTCCGGGTTTTCTCCCGTGAGTTCTTTCTTATCGGCCATCGAGGCATCCTCCTTTTTGCATGATAGCCTATTATACCGCATAAATCGAAAAATGTAAAGAGGAAATGAATAAAGAAGAAAACCTGCGCAAATGCGTAAAAAGATGAGAAAACAAAAGAAAGAAAGAGATATATGAAAATCCGGCATCGATACGGAGGTTGTGCTTTAGCGTGATAAAATGTTATAATGCAAAAGCAAGGAAAAATCATACATATAAGGATGGGACACGACACATGAAAAAGCTTACCGCACTGACGCTTGCGCTCCTGATGCTCACTTTGCTGTTTGCGGGCTGCTCGAGCACGCCGAAGGAAAACACGAGCTTCCGCGTGATGGACGAGGCGCTCGATGCCGAACAGTACGGCATCGGCTTCCGCAACGAGGATATCGCGCTCGGCATGGCCGTTCAGAACGCGCTGGACGACATGATCGCCGACGGCAAGGCCGCCGAGATCTCCAAGAAGTGGTTCGGCGAAGACCTGCTCTTCAAGTCCACCGAATACTGCGAGGACACGACGATCGCCGACGGCGACGATTCCCTGCAGAAGATCCTCGACCGCGGCACCTTCATCCTCGGTCTGGACGACAGCTTCCCGCCGATGGGCTTCCGCGATGAGCAGAACAACATCGTCGGCTTCGACATCGACCTCGCGACCGAGGTCTGCGCGAGACTGGGCGTCGAACTGGTCGTCCAGCCGATCGACTGGGATTCCAAGGAGCTCGAGCTCTCGACCGGCAAGATCGACTGCATCTGGAACGGCATGACGATCACCGACGAGCGCATCGGTTCGATGTTCATTCCGAAGCCCTACATCGCCAACCGCCAGGTCGTCATCGTCGGCAACACCTTCAAGGGCGATACGCTCGCCGATCTGAAGGGCAAGGTCGTCGGCCTGCAGAAGGGCTCCTCCTCTCTCGAAGCGCTCGAGAAGAACACCGCCGTGCACGACTCCGTCAAGTCGATTTCGGAGTATGCCGATAACGTCGCGGCGTTCCTCGATCTGAAGGCCGGACGCATCGAGGCGCTGGTCGTCGACGAAGTCGCCGGCCGCTACATCATGGAGAACAACTGACATCCCCGGGCAGGCAGTCTGCTTTTGGAAGGAGCACGGACGGCCTGATGATAACGAAAACGCGCGTTATGGAAACGCTCCCTTCGGCAAAAGGGGAGGACGCGCGTTTTCGTTTATCGTGTTTTTAAGAACAATTTTTTGGATAAAGGAGAATCCCGGGTGCAGAAGTTTGTGGAATTGGCGCGTGTGCTGTCGGACGGCGTCGGGTACACGCTCGGACTGTTTTTCGCGACGCTTGTGATGTCGATCCCGATCGGGTTTCTGCTGATGTTTACGCGCGTCAGCCGGAACCGGGTGGTGCGGGGCGTCACGGGGGTCTATGTCTGGATCATGCGCGGCACGCCGCTGCTTTTGCAGCTCTATTTCTTCTATTACGGCCTCGCGTTCATCCCCGGGCTGAAGAATTTCCTCGTCATGGACCGTATGACGGCGGCGATCGTGGCGTTTACGCTGAATTACGCGGCGTATTTCTGCGAGATCTTCCGCGGCGGCATGCTGACGATCGAGCAGGGACAGTATGAAGCGGCAAAGGTGCTCGGCTTCTCGAAGTCGCAGACCTTCTTCCGCATCGTGCTGCCGCAGCTCATCCGCGTGACGCTGCCCTCGGTCTCCAACGAGGTCATCACCCTCGTCAAGGACACGGCGCTCGTGACGGCCATCGGCGTCACGGAGATCCTGTACTTTGCCAAGGGCGCGGTCAACCGCATGGTCGACGCGTCGGCGTATGTGGTGGCGGCGCTGTTCTATCTGGCGATGAACTTTGCGGTGACGAAGCTGTTCGACTGGCTTGAGAAGCGCTCGAGCTATATCGACATGGCGCGCTGAAGGCGGGGAGGATGACGATGAGCGAAAGAGTGATGCTCCGAGTCCGGGGCTTGAAGAAGAGCTTCGGCGATCTGAAGGTGCTCGACGGCATCGATTTCGACGTGCTGCCGGGCGAGACGGTCGCGGTCATCGGGCCGTCCGGCTCGGGCAAGAGCACGATGCTGCGCTGCCTGATCGATCTCGAGAAGGCGCAGGGCGGGTCGATCACGATCGACGGCTCGCCGCTGATGACGGACGGCAGGTACGTCTCCGAGGCGCAGGCGAGAACGGCGTGCGCGAAGATGAGCATGGTGTTCCAGAGCTTCAACCTGTTCCCGCATATGAAGGTCATCGACAACCTGACGGCGGCGCCGGTGCACGTCCGGAAGATGCCGCGGGAGAAGGCCGCCGCGAAGGCCGCGGAGCTTTTAGAGAAGGTCAACCTGTCGGACAAGGCGGACGTCTATCCGTCGTCGCTGTCCGGCGGCCAGAAGCAGCGCGTCGCCATCGCGCGCGCGCTGATGATGGAGCCGGAGCTCCTGCTGTTCGACGAGCCGACGTCGTCGCTCGACCCGCAGCTGACCGCCGAGGTGCTGGGCGTCATGCGCCAGCTCTCCGAGGACCGCATGACGATGGTCGTCGTGACGCATGAGATGGGCTTTGCCCGCGAGGCGGCGGACAAGGTGCTCTTCATGGCGCAGTCGCACATCATCGAGGCGGGTACGACGGAGGAGATCTTCGGGAACCCGAAAAACCCGCTGGTGCGGGACTTCATCCAGAGCATTCTGTAAGAAAAATGCCCGGAACCGATGAAAAAAACGGTTCCGGGCTCACTTTTATGCCTCTTCGATATACCGCCGCAGCGCGCGGGCAAACGAACGGCCGAGCAGCACGAGGCTTTCCTGCGACGCGGGCGCGTCCGCCGTGCCGAAGTACGGCGTTTCCAGCGTGAACGCAAGCTCGATCGCGGGCAGGCTCTGCGCAAAGCCGCCGAACGCGATGCGCGTCGAGTCGCCGGAGTTCCAGCCGGTATCCGGCGGGATGAAGTCCTTCGCCCAAAACGGCATCGCGCCGGGGAACAGGGAGGCTTCGAACAGTGCCGCGAAGCGCTCGTAGTGCGCGGCGGGGATCTTTTCGCGCCGGACGATGTTGACATAGTCGTTTTCGCCGCCGTAGTGCCACGGGGAGTGGAAGTCGAACGCGTAGGCGACGCGGTGCGACGTCAGATAGTCCTTCACGCCGCGCACGCCGGGATAGAGCGGCTCCGGAAGATAGTCGCGGTTGTGGTCGTGCGGGAAGCGGTTTTTGCCCTGATCGCCGTCCGCCGCGCCGTCGTAGTCGACCGCGGGGACGCAGAAGACCTCATAGCCCGGGATGGGGGCGGCGTACAGCTCGCGCAGCACGCCCTCGAGGACGTAGCTGCCGGAGGACTCGCAGGCATGGTGGCGCGCCGTGAGGACGATCGAGCGCGCACCTTCGCCGAAACGGAAGAAGGGGATCGCGCGGCCGCGTTCGCTCGTGCAGAGCGTCTGCGCCGGCAGTCCGAGCTCGGACGCGAGCTCCCCGATGCGCGAGACGGGGTAGAGGAGGTCATGGGCGAAGTACACGGGCGCGTCGTCCGGGAAGGTGTAGGTAAACGAGGCCGGCGTGCCCGAGCCGAGCCATTCCCAGTGCCGCAGGTCGCGGCTGACGGCGGGACCGAAGGGGCCGAGCCACTTTTTCGGCGAAAAATCGAACGTCAGCGTCCGTCCCGCGGCGCCTTCGACGCCGAATGCCCAGTAAAACCAGTCTGTCTGCGTCGAACGCAGCTCCGGCGCGACCGCGATCCGGTCGCCGAGCCCGTAAACCGCGCGCAGATTGCCTCCGGGGAATGCGGTGGTCAGTTTCATGGATGAAAAATGCTCCTTTTATTCGATGTTGGCGGCATATGCGCCGCGGGCGTGCAGGATCCACTTCGGACGGTCCAGCGGGTCGACGCCGAAGCGCTCGCGCGCGTGACCGTGTCCGGGTGGGCAGTCGTCGTATTCGAGAAAGCGCATCCCGACGCGCCCGCGTCCGCCCGTCAGCGCGGCGTACTGCGTCGGAAAGTCGAGCGCTTCCTCGGCGGGGACGCGCGCCGAGAGCGTAAACTCCGTGCCGCGGACAACGGGGGAGTCGAACGTCGCACGGCTCGCGACGAGCAGCGACACCGTGCGCCCGAGGCATTCCTCCGGCGCGCGGAAGCGCACCTCGAGGATGGGCTCGAGCAGCTTCGTGCCGGCGTTGCGCAGTCCGTCCATCAGCGCCATCGGCGTCGCGACGAAGAAGTCGAGCGGATGGGTGTGGATGTGGTGCCAGCTCCCGCCGGTCAGCGTGACGGAGAGGTCGGTGACCTCCCAGCCGGATAGCCCCTGCTTTAACGCGCGCGGCACGGCGGTCTCGATATGCGCCTGATAGCGGTATTCGATGAGCCGGGGGTCGATCGCGGTCTGATACCGGAAGCCCGAGCCGCGCGGCAGAGGCTCGATGAGAAATTCGATCTCCGCCCAGCAGGGTTTGGGCATCGTGTAGGAATCAAAGCCGCGCGCCGTGCGCACGGGGGTCTCCTTATAGAGGATGGACGGCTCCGCGAAGTGCGCGGCGAGGCGGTAGCGCTCGCGCAGGAAGACCTCGAGCACCTCGAGCTGGACGCGGCCGGTGGTGCGCAGATGGATCTCGCGCTTTTCGGGCACCCAGACGAGCTCGAGCAGCGGATCCTCCTCGCAGAGCTCCCGCAGCGCGCCGAGCAGCGCCATCAGATCGTCGTCGCGCTCCGGCACGGCGCGCACGGTGAGCAGCGGCGCCGCGAGCGAGACGGGCACGCGGGGGATCGTCCCGTGTCCGATGACGTCTCCCGCGCGCACGGAGGTCAGCCCCGTGATCGCGGCGATGTCGCCGGGGCCGATCTCGCGCACATCCTGCGATTTCCGGCCGGTCACGGCACGAAGCTGCGTGATCTTCTCCTCGGCGCCGGTGCGCGGCACGAATACCGTGTCGCGGCTGCGCAGCGTGCCGGAAAACAGGCGCGTATGGGCAAGCTTGCCGAGCGCGGGGTCGTGCTCGACCTTGTAGACGACGCCTGCGAGGGGGGCCGCGTCATCGGGCGGGTCGGGCGCGTAGTACGCGAGCGCGTCGAGAAGCGGTTCGACGCCCGCGCCGGTCTTGGACGAGCCCGCGAG
>JAEDGJ010000119.1 GCA_016297585.1 Clostridiaceae bacterium | reverse complement strand
CTGCGCATCGCCGTCAACGACGAGCTGACGGCGATCGACGAAGCGCTGCGGGCGGCGGTCGACGCGCTGTATCCGGGAGGACGGCTTGCCGTGATCTCGTTTCACTCGCTCGAGGACCGCATCGCCAAGCAGGTGCTGGCGCAGGCGGCGCAGGGCTGTACCTGTCCGCCGGAGTTTCCGGTCTGCGTCTGCGGGAAAAAGCCGCGCGTGAGGCTCGTGACGAAAAAACCGGTGCTGCCGGACGAAAGGGAATGTACGGAAAATCCCCGCGCGCGAAGCGCCAAGCTGCGCGTGGCGGAGAAACTATAAAACCGGGGCGCAACGGACGGAGGAATCTATGCCTTCTTTACAATCCGCGTTGTCCGCGTATGACGCGCAGGCACAGGAAGACCTGAAAAAACAGGCCAAAAAGGAACCGAAAAAGGAAGAAAAGCCGGTTTACGAAACCGACGGGAACGCCGCGCGGGAGCCTGAGTACGAGCCTGCGGACGAGCGGTCGATCGGGCACGACCTGTCGCGCTTCGATCAGCGTCCGGACGTCCGCGAGGCGCGCCGGAGCGAGGTGCGGGAAACGCCTGCGCGCCGGAAGAAGACGGCGCCCCGGCCGAAGGTCAACGTGGTGTCCCTGCTGCTGGCGGCGGCGGCGGCGCTGCTGTCTGCGGCGCTGATTCACAATTATGTTCAGCTCACGGTGCTGAACGACCGGCTCGCGTCCGGCAAGACGCAGTACGAGGAGCTTGCGAACACCGGCATTCTGCTCAAAACGAAGTATGAGTCGCGCTATGATCTGACGGAGATCGAGGAATACGCACAGGCCAAGCTCGGCATGACGAAAATGGAGCGCTCGCAGATCGAATATGTGGAGATCGGCAGTCCCGATACGATCACCCGCGTGTCGGACGGAGCGTCTGCCGGAAAGGCCTCTTTTGAAGCGGCTCTGGCGGAGAAGATTAACGCCGTACTCGCTTTCCTCTCGTAAACGGGAATCATATGCGGGGTCATCCCTACATAGAGTAAAGGAGTGAGAATCGGACCGCTTGCGGTACATTTCTGACTCCTTCTTAGTTTTCAGCGTATAAATGAGGGTAAAACATGGATCAGAATCCGAAAAAAAAGAATAAAAAGCCGCGCCGCCGGCCCCGCATTCTGCAGCGCTTCCTCGACCGTCCGCGGGGAACGACGACGACCTCCGTTTTCTCCCGGACCGTGTTCGTGATGACGCTTTTGGGCTTTGTGACCTTCGCGATTCTGATTGCGAAGCTCTTTCAGGTGCAGCTGGTCGATTACGAGGTCTACCAGCGCAACGCCGTCAGCCAGCAGACGCGCAACGACATCATCACGCCCTCCCGCGGCACGATCTACGACTGCAACGGCAAGCAGCTCGCGGTCTCCGCGTCGGTGGAGACGGTGATCCTCAACCCGTCCGGCATCAAGGACGACGAGCAGACCGCGCTGATCTGCGAGGGACTGTCCCGGCTCCTCGACGTCGACTACGATACGCTTGCGGCCAAGGCCGCGAAGAACACGCAGTACGAGTACGTCGCGAAGAAGATCGACCGGGAAAAGGCCGACGAGGTGCGCGCTTTCATCGAGGAAAACAAGCTGTCCGGCGCCGTCTATCTGGTCGAGGACACCAAGCGCTATTACCCCTACGGCAACTTCCTTTCCCATGTGCTGGGCTTCTGCGGCACGGACAACAACGGCCTTTACGGCATCGAATATTACTTCGACGACGAGCTGACGGGCGAGCCGGGACGGATCATCTCCGCGAAAAACGGCCGCGGCGTCGATATGCTCTCCGACTATGAGCAGTATTACGACGCGCAGGACGGCGATTCCATCGAGCTGACGATCGACGAGGTGATCCAGCACTATCTCGAGAAGCACCTCGAGGAATGCTACCGCAGCACCGACGCGCTGGTCGGCGTGACGGGCATCGTCATGGACGTCAACAGCGCGAGCATCCTCGGCATGGCCTGCAAGCCCGATTTCGACCTGAACAACCCTTATGTGATCAACGACGAAGATCTGCTGACCGCCATGTCCGTCATGGACGAGGAGACGGCGGCGTCGGAAAAAACGAGCTACTTACAGAACCTGTGGTCGAACCGTGCGGTAAACTCCACCTATGAGCCCGGTTCCGTTTTCAAGATCATCACCGGCGCGATGGCGCTGGAGGAGAACCTCGTTTCGGAGGGCGAGACCTTCTACTGCGGCGGCGCAAAGTCCATCGAGCTGTCCGGCGAGAAGATCGGCTGCTGGAGTACCTACGGCCACGGCGATCAGACCTTTACCGAGGGCGTCATGCACTCGTGCAACTGCATGTTCATCGAGCTCGGCATGCGAATCGGCCCCGCGACCTTTTTCAAGTACTTCAAGGCCTTCGGTCTGACGCAGAAATCCGGCCTGACGCTGCCGGGCGAGTCGGGCGGTTCCCCGTCGCTGTACCACGACGAGAAGGGCCTGCAGGTCGATGTCCAGCTCGCAAACTCGGCCTTCGGTCAGTCCTTCAAGGTTTCCCCCGTCCAGATCATCACCGCCGTCAGCGCGGTCGCCAACGGCGGCACGCTCTACCAGCCGCGCATCGTCTCGCGCATCATCGCGGCGGACGGCACGATCAAGCAGGATTCCACGCCCGTCGTCGTGCGCCAGGTGCTGACGGAATCGACCTCCAAGCGGATGAACGAAGCGCTCGAGCAGGTCGTATCCGGCGAAGGCGGTACGGGCCGAAATGCCTATGTCAAGGGCTACCGCGTCGCCGGCAAGACCGGTACGTCGCAGAAGCTCGATAAGCTCGACGAAAACGGCGAGGCGACGCTGCGCATCGTCTCCTTCCTTGCCTACGCGCCGGCGGATGACCCGCAGGTCGCGGTGCTGATCATCGTCGACGAGCCGCAGAACGGCACCATCTCCGGCGGCGCGCTCGCGGCGCCCGTCGCGGCGGACGTCATCGCGGATGTGCTCCCGTATCTCGGCGTCGAGCCGATCTACACGGAGGAGGAGCTGAAAACGCTCGACATCTATACCCCGGATTTCGACGGCATGACCCGCGAAGAGGTGGAGGAACGCGCCAAGACCGACGGTCTGACCGTGACCTTCAAGGGCGACGGCGACACCGTGACGGGACAGATGCCGGCCGCCGGCTCGGTCGTGCCGCGCAACGTGGAAATGATCATCTACATGGGCGCCGATCAGCCCAGCTACGACGTGGCGGTGCCGAATCTCGTGGGCATGACCTACCGCGGCATCCAGAAGCTGCTGAAGAGCAACACCTACGGCTACTATTTCCTGCGGCCGGTCGGGTTAAACAACCTCGACGCGAGCGTGTGCTGCGTCAAGCAGTCGCCGGAGCCGGGCGAGATCGTCAAGCCGGGCACCGTCATCACCCTCGACTTTATCGACGATTCCATTACCGAATAGCCTTCACAAAAAGGGAGGATAAAACCATATGCTGCTGCGTGATCTGCTTCGCGGCGCGCCGTATTCGGCCTGTACGGGCGGCGATTCGCTCGACATCGCGGAGCTGTGCTTCGATTCCCGCGTCTGCCGGCCCGGCATGGCGTTTGCCGCCGTGCGCGGCGTGACGGCCGACGGGCACCAGTATATCGACGCCGCCGTCCGGGCGGGCGCGTCGCTGATCATCGCGAAAACCCCGGTGGAGGGTACGCCCACCGTCGTGACCGACGATCCCGAGGCGACGCTCGCCGCGATGGCCGCGAATCTCTACGGCAATCCCGCGCGCGGGCTGACGATGATCGGCGTGACCGGCACGAAGGGCAAGACCTCGACGACCTATTTCATCAAGACCATCCTCGACAGCCTGCCCGGCGTCAAATGCGGGCTGATCGGCACGGTCTGCAACATGGCCGGGGACGAAAACCTCGGGGAGGCGCACAATTCGACGCCGACGGTGACGGAGCTGCACCGGCTCCTCGCCGATATGCGCGCGCGCGGCTGTACGCATGTCGTCATGGAGGTCAGCTCCCACGCGCTCGAGCTCGGCCGTGTGGACGGCATCCGCTTCCGGGTTGGCGTTTTCACGAACCTCTCGCAGGATCACCTCGATTTCCACGGCACGATGGAAAACTACCTCGCCGCGAAGTGCAGGCTCTTTGCGCAGGCGGACGAGGGCATCGCCAACGTCGACGATCCGGACACCGCGGAGGTGCTCCGGCGCGCCGCGTGCCCGATGCACACCTACTCGATGTGGGAGGAAAAGCACGCGGAGGTCACGGCGGGGAACGTCGTGCAGCGCGAGGCCGACGGCGTGGACTTCACCGTCCGCGCGGACGGCGCCGCGTATCCGGTGAAATTCCCCGTGCCGGGGCTGTTTTCCGTCTACAACGCGATGGCGGCGCTGTCGGTCGCGCGCGTGCTGGGGATCCCGATGGCGGAGGCGGTCCGGGCGGTGGAAAAGACGCACGGCGTGCCGGGACGCGCCGAGGTCGTGCGGGTGGACGCGCCGTTCCGCGTGATCGTGGACTACGCGCACTCGCCGGACAGCGTGGAGAAGATCGTCTCGACCGTTGCGGGCTTCACCGTCGGGCGGGTGATCTCGGTACTCGGCTGCGGCGGCAACCGCGACCGCACGAAGCGCCCGAAAATGGCGGCTGCGGCGGCGCGCGGCAGCGATTACATCATCCTGACGACGGATAACCCGCGCTTTGAGGAGCCGGAGGACATCCTGAACGATATGCTGCCGGGACTCGCGTACGCCGACTGCCCGTACCGGGTCATTCCCGACCGCAGAGAGGCGATCCGCGCGGCGATCGGCATGGCCGAGGCGCGGGACACCGTGCTGATCATGGGCAAGGGACACGAGCCGTATCAGGAGGTCCGGGGCGTGCGTCATCACTTCGACGACCGCGAAGAGGTGCGCCGCTACTTTGAGCAGAAAGCGTAAGGAAAAGCGATGGAAGCGATCGGCTTAAGGGAGCTTGCCGCCTGGTGCGGCGCGGACGCGGCGTCCTGCCCGGACGTGCCGGTGACGGAGATCTCCCGCAATACAAAGACCCTTTCCCCCGGCGCGCTGTTCGTGCCCCTGCGGGGTATGCGCGCGGACGGACACGACTATATTCCGCAGGCGGCGCAGGCGGGTGCGGCGGCGGCGCTGTGCGACCGTGCGGACATCCGCGCGGAGATCCCGCTGCTGCGCGTGGAGAACACGCTGGCGGCGGCGCAGGCGATGGCCGCACGCTACCGGGCGCGGTTTTCCGTGCCGGTGATCGGCGTGACCGGCAGCGCGGGCAAGACGACGACGGTCGCGATGATCGCGGCGGTGCTGCGGAAGAAATACCGCATTCTGACAAGCCCGCCCGAGGACAACGGGCAGATCGGGCTGACCTTCGGCGTGTTCGCGCTCGAACGGCGGCACGACGCGGCGGTCTGGGAGATGGGCATGTCGCAGTACGGCGAGCTGTCGCGGCTTTCCCGCATGACGCGCCCCTGCATCGGCGTCATCAACGGCATCGGCACCGCGCATATCGAATTTTTCGGCGACCGGGAACATATCCTGAAAGCGAAGCTGGAGCTGCTCGACGGCATGACGGAGGGCAGTCCGCTGATCCTCAACGCGGACGACGATCTGCTGTGGGGACTGCGCGGGAAGCTGCCGTATGCCGTGACGTGGTACGGCGTGGAGAACCCGGAGGCCGATGTGCACGGGGAGATCGTCTCCTCCGGCACGGACGCGCAGACGCTGCGCATCCGCATGGACGGCGCCGTGTTCGAGCGGACGCTGCCGGCGGTCGGGAAGCACAACGCCGCGAACGCGCTGGCCGCCGCTGCCGCCGCGCGCGCGATGGGGATGCGGCCGGACGAGATCTCGTTTGAAGGCTTTGAAAGCGTCGGCGGCAGGCAGAATATCGTCCGCCGGCACGGTGTGACCGTGATGGAGGACTGGTACAACGCCAGTCCCGAAGCGGTGCAGGCGTCGCTCGGCGTGCTCGGCACGCTCGCGTCCGGAGAAGGACGCCGCTACGCGTGCCTCGGCTGCATGCGGGAGCTCGGCGCGGCGTCCGAGGCGCTGCACCGGCGCTGCGGAGAGGCTGCGGCGCGCAGCGCGGACTTCCTCTTCGTCTACGGCGAGGGCGCGGAGGGCTACCTAGAGGGCGCCCGTGCCGCGGGGATGCGCGAGGACGCCATGGCGATGTTTCCGACGCATGAGGCGCTGGCGCGGACGCTGTACGAAAGGATCCGCCCCGGCGACGCGGTGCTTTTCAAGGGCAGCCACTTTTTCACCCATATGGAGCGCTGTATGGAGCAATTCTACGCGATGCTGGACGAAAATCCGAAGAAATAACATAAAAAACGAGGGTTATACCTATGACAGTGTACGCAATAGCCGCATTCGTTCTGGCGTTCGCCGTTACGGCGGCGATCGGTCCGTCGGTCATTCTGAAGCTGCGGAAGATGAAGTGCGGCGGAACGGTGCTGGAAATCGGTCCCAAGTGGCATCTGAAAAAGGGCAACATCCCGGTGATGGGCGGTCTGATGTTCATCTTCGCGTCCGTCGTCGCGTCGGTGATCGTCCTGCTCGCGGCGCCGTACATCAGCGCGCACGGGGGCATAGGCGATGCCGCGGCGTTCGCGGACGGCCGCTATTGGCAGGGGATGCTCGCGGCTCTCGGCTTTGCCGTCATCTGCGGCTTCATCGGCTTCCTCGACGACTTCGAGAAGATCAAAAACCGGCGCAATCTCGGGCTGACGGCGCTGCAGAAGCTGCTTTTGCAGTGCGCGGCGGCGGTGGTGTTCATTCTCGTGCTCCGGAGCTTCGGACTCGTGACGCCGCGGATCGTCGTGCCGTTTTTCAACGTCGTCTGGACGTGGCCGTGGTGGGTGTATGTGCCCTTCATGATGTTCGTCATCGTGGGAACGGTCAACTCCGTCAACCTGACAGACGGCATCGACGGGCTCGCGGGCGGCGTGACGCTCATCGTCGCGGCGTTCTTCGCGGCGGCGGCGCTGCTGCTGTTCGGCAGAAGCGGCTCGGGGTCGCTCGTCGGCACGGCGGTGCTTGCAGCGGCGGTGGCCGGAGGACTCGCGGGCTTCCTGCTTTTCAATTTCAGCCCCGCAAAGGTCTGGATGGGGGACACGGGCTCGCTGTTTCTGGGCGCGATCGTCTGCGGACTGGCGTTTGCGATCGACCTGCCGCTGATCCTCATCCCGGCGGGCATCATCTACATCATCGAGACGCTGTCGGACATCATCCAGATCGGCTATTTCAAGCTGACGCACGGCAAGCGCGTGTTCAAGATGGCTCCGATTCATCATCACTTTGAGCTGTGCGGCTGGTCGGAGAAGAAGATCGACCTGACCGCCTATGCGATCACTCTCGTATGCTGCGCGCTGGCGTTCTGGGGCGTGGCCTGTCTCTAAGACGGAGGAAAGGAGCGTTTTATGCCCGACAGAAACCAGAAAAAATTACGCCCGGCGCGCGGTTCGTCGGGAAACGCGCCTGAGAAGACCTATGTGTCCTCCTACGAGGAACAGCTCGCGGCGGGGACCGCGCTGCTCGATATGCCGCAGGAGGAGGAAGCGCCGCCCCGGAAGACGGGTGCGCGGAAAAAGAAGAATACCGGCCTGTGGAGCGTGCGCATCGGCCTTTTCCAGTCCGATGAGCGTCTGCATATCGGGGCGATCGACGTGCCGTTCTTCCTGCTGCTGCT
>JAEDGJ010000118.1 GCA_016297585.1 Clostridiaceae bacterium | reverse complement strand
GCGACATCGACGGCGACGGCAAAATCGAGATCCCGCTCGTCGACTATCTTCCCGGCAGCTCCGCCCAGTCCCGCTCGCCCTTCCTGCGCATCGACTGGTGCGGCGTCTCCGATTCGCTGACGCTTTCCCGCCGCTTTACCGCCTATACCGCGCCGGGCGGCGAATGGTACTTCGTCATGCCCGACACGCTGATCCCCAGCGTCACGATGCTCCCCGGTTCGGACGACACGGGCGTTTCCTCCTGCGTCTTCTGCGAGTACAACAGCGAGACCGAGCAGACCGGACGCGCGCTGTGGGAGATCTACACCCTCACGGGGCCGGAAAAATACGAAACGCTCGCTTCCCTTGAGCTGTTCGAGCTCGCGCGCACCTCGTCCCGCATCTACGGCGCGAAGCTCTACCTCGACGAGGACAATGACATCCTCTCCTACTCCGAGCTTTCCCAGAGCTTCTTTCTGCTTCCCGGCTGAGTTCGCGGGCTTTCCCCGCTTTATGCGCACACTATGAATAGGAGTACCCCCGATTATGCGAAAAATTCTTGTCATTGAAGATGAGGATTCCATCCGCAGCTTCATCGTCATCAACCTCAAGCGCGCGGGATATGCCGTGACCGAAGCGTCCTCCGGCGAGGACGCGTTCGAGGTCTGGGCGCAGAATCCCGACATCCTGCTGATGGTCGTCGACGTCATGCTGCCCGGCATCGACGGCTACGAGATCTGCCGCCGCGTCCGGGCGCGCGGCTCCGAGATCGGCATCATCATGCTGACCGCCCGCGCGCAGGAGATGGACAAGGTCATGGGGCTGATGACCGGCGCGGACGACTACATCACAAAGCCCTTCTCCCCCGCCGAGCTGACCGCCCGCATCGACGCGCTGATGCGCCGCCTGACAGGCTCCACCGCGCAGTCCGACGAGCTGTCCTCCCCGCCCTTCGTCCTGAACCTTAAAAGCCGCACGCTCACCAAGGACGGCGCGCGCATCGAGCTGACGCAGGTCGAGTTCATGATCATGAAGACCTTCCTCGAAAATCCCTCGCGCGCGATGTCCCGCGAGGAGATCCTGCGCACCGTATGGGGTCCCGACTACTTCGGCGACCTCAAGATCGTCGACGTCAACGTCCGCCGCCTGCGCATCAAGCTCGAGGAGGACGCCGCGAATCCGAAATATATCACCACCGTCTGGGGATTTGGATATAAATGGGAGACCTGAGCCGTATCCGCTTCGGCGGCTTTTACCGCAGACCCGATGCGCGTCCGGAGCAGGACCCGGCGCCCGATGCGGAGGCCGAGTTTGAGTTTGAGGACGCCCCCGCGCGTCCCGCACGGGAACGCAGCATCCGCGCGCAGTGGCTGACGCAGACCGTCTCCGTCGTCGTGCTCATTCTGCTCATCTCCGTGACGGTCTTCTGCTTTGCGATGTCGAGTCTGCTGCTGTCCAGCATGCGCTCCAACCTGACCGCCCGCACGGGCGCCGCGGTCAGCTTCTTCAACAAGTACGCCAACGCCTCCGACTCAGAGCTCTACAGCGGCGCGAAGGCATATATCGAGGGCTATGAGGACCGCGACATCGTCGAGCTGCAGTTTCTCGACAACAGCGGCCGCGTCGTCTATTCCACCTCCGGCTTTGCCGCGGGGCTTTCCGTTGATACGGAGGATCTGACCTCCGCAATGAAGTCCGTCTCCTCCGCCTCGTGGTGCGGACGCGACCCCGGCAGCGGCGAAAACATCCTCGCCGTCTCCGCGCCGATCGTCTATCCCTCGGGCGAGATCGTCGCCTTCGTCCGCTGCGTCAGCTCGCTTGCCAATCTGCGCCACCGCGTGCTGACCTACGCCGCCGTTTCGCTGCTCGTCGCGCTGTTCGTGCTCGCCGTCGTCGTGCTCTCCAACTCCTATTTCCTGCGCTCCATCCTCGTGCCGCTCGAGCAGATCAACGACACCGCGATGCAGATCGCCCGCGGACGCTACGGCGTCCACATCGCGCCGCTCTACGCAAACGAGATCGGCGACCTCTGCGAGACGATCAACCATATGTCCGACGCCATCAGCCGCGCCGAGCAGACCAAAAACGACTTCATCTCCTCCGTCTCCCACGAGCTGCGCACGCCGCTGACCGCCATCGGCGGCTGGAGCGAGACGCTCCTGTCCGGCGGCGCCGACGACCGCGCCGAGGTCGAACGCGGCCTGACCATCATCCGCGACGAGGCCGGACGCCTGTCGCGCATGGTCGAGGAGCTGCTCGACTTCTCGCGCATGGAGCAGGGACAGCTGAAGATCAACATGGAGCGCGCCGACATCATGCCCGACCTCGAGGACGTCGTGTTCATGTACATGGACACGCTCCAGAAGGAGGGCATCGCGCTCGAATTTCACGAGGACGAGGACCTTCCGGAGATCGTCTGCGACCGCGCGCGGCTGCGGCAGGTCTTTCTGAACATCCTCGACAACGCGCGCAAGCACGGCGGCGACGGCAAACGCATCCTCGTCACCGCGCGCCTGACCGTGTCGACGATCGACATCGCCTTCCGCGATTTCGGGCAGGGCATCCCGCCCGAGGAGCTTCCGCACGTCCGCGAGCGCTTTTATAAGGGCAGCTCCCGCGCGCGCGGCAGCGGCATCGGGCTCGCCGTCGCCGACGAGATCGTCCGTCTGCACGGCGGACGGCTCGACATCGATTCCGCCGTCGGCGAAGGCACCACCGTCACGGTCTCGCTGCCGGTCGCGCAGTAAAACCTTATTTTTGGGGGTAATATCTTTGTACGAACTGGTTACCGCCGCCACGCGCGGCGCGTATGAGCAATACGTCGAGTCGTCCCCGAAGGGACATTTCCTGCAGTCCACCGAGTGGGCGGCCGTCAAATCCGCCTGGACCTGGGAGGGCGTGCTCTCCCGCGATGCGGAGGGGAACATCCGCGGCGCGCTCGGCGTGCTGATCCGCCGCATCCCCGTCCTGCCGTTTACGCTGCTGTACGCCGGACGCGGTCCCGTCTGCGACATCCGCGACGAGGAAGCCATCGACGACCTGCTCGCGGGCGTCCGCGAGATCGCAAAGCGCCATCGCGGGTTCGAATTCCGCATGGATCCCGACGTTCCCGCCTCCGACGAGGCGTTTGCCGCGCTGATGCGCAAAAAGGGCTTCGTCTTCTGCGACGACGGCAAGAATTTCGACGGCATCCAGCCCCGCTTCGTCTTCCGGATGAACGTCGAGGGCAAGACCGAGGAGGAAATGCTCGCGTTCTTCTCGCAGAAGACGCGCTACAACATCCGGCTCGCCGTCAAAAAGGGCGTCGAGGTCCGCATCTGCGGCAAGGAGATGGTGCCGGAGTTCACGCGCATCATGTCCGTCACCGGCTCGCGCGACGGCTTCGCGACGCGTCCCGCGTGGTACTTCGAGCGCATCCTCGACGCGATGGGCGAGCACGCCCGGCTGTACATGGCGTTCTATGAGGGAAATCCCGTCGCCGGAACGCTTGCCATCCACTACGGCGACAAGGTCTGGTACCTCTACGGCGCGTCCGCCAACGAGTACCGCAACGTGATGCCCAATTACCTGCTGCAGTGGGAGATGATCCGCTGGGCGCTCGAGACGAAGTGCCGCCTCTACGACTTCCGCGGCGTGTCGGGCGACCTGTCGGAGGACAACCCCCTTTACGGCCTGTACCGCTTCAAAAAGGGCTTTAACGGCGACCTCTGCGAATTTGTCGGCGAGCTCGAGCTGCGCACGATGCCCGTCGTCGCCGCCGCGTGGCGCTTTGCCGAAAAGTCCCGCAAACGCTGGCAGCACCTGAAAAACCGCCGCAATCCCGTGTCCAAGCCCTCGGGAGAGGCCTGATTTTTGCAAAAAAGAGCACAAAAGCAGGGGGAGTTTTGCATGAAAGCCTACATCGTGGAACGAGACAAGCTGAAAAACAACATCGACATCGTCAAAAAGCGCGCCGCCGGCAAGCCGATCTACGGCGTCATCAAGGCAAACGGCTACGGACTCGGCCTTTTACAGCTCGCGCGCGTCCTGCGCGACGAGGGCATCGACCGCTTCGCCGTGACCGAGCCCTCCGACGCGATCCGCCTGCGCATGGCGGGCTTCATCGACGAGGAGATCCTCGTCATGCGCCCCGTCGTTTCCGAAGCCGACGTCTCCGACATCATCGACGCCCACGCCGTCGCGACCATCGGCTCCTACGACGACGCCGTGCTGCTGTCGGGTCTTGCCGAAAAGCACGCCGAGGTCGTCGAGGCGCACATCAAGATCGACACCGGCATGGGACGCTACGGCTTCGTTCCCGCGGAGACCGAGCGCATCGCCCAGATCTACCGCTACATGAAGCGCATCAGCATCACCGGTCTCTATACCCACTTCAACTGCGCGTTCGGCAGCATGAAAAAGACCAACGCCCAGCTCGAGAGCTTCCTCGCCGTCGCCGACCGGCTGCGCGAGTCCGGCTGCAACCCCGGCTGCGTCCACGCGGCAAACTCCTCCTTCCTGTTCCGCGGCGACATCTCCCGCACCGACGCCGTGCGCGTCGGCTCCGCCTTCCTCGGCCGTCTGCCCTGCCGCCTGAAAAACAACGCCGGTCTCCAGCCCGTCGGCTACGCGCGCTGCGAGGTCGTGCAGGTGCGCTGGCTCCGCGAGGGGCAGACCGTCGGCTACGGCGCCGCCTACACCGCCAAAAAGGCCGTCCGCGTCGCCGTCATCCCGTTCGGGTATGCCGACGGCTTCGGCGTCGCCCGCGCCAATGACATCTTCCGCTTCCGCGACCGGCTGCGCTACCTGCTGCACGACGTCCGCGGGCTCTTCTCCGCCCGCCGCATGACCGTGACGATCCACGGCCGCCGCGCGCCCGTGCTCGGGCACATCGGCATGGTGCACTGCGTCGCCGACGTCTCCTCCATCCAGTGCGAGCCCGGCGACGAGGCGGTGATCGAGGTCTCCCCCGTCTACGCAAACTCCGCGATCGAGCGCATTTACGAGTGACACCCGCGCGTTTTCTCCGCTTTTTGCGGCTTTCCCCCTTGCCAAAACCCGATTCATCGTGTATAATAGAATTGTAAACGATATTGTAATCCATTTGAAAGGTGGTATACGAGCATGAAAATGATTCTCGCGATCATCAACCAGGACGACGCCAACATGGTCGTCAACGCGCTGATGCAGGAGGGCTATTCCGTCACGAAGCTCTCCACCACCGGCGGCTTTCTCCGCGCGGGCAACATGACCATCCTCATCGGCGTCGAGGATGAGAAGGTCCCGAAGGTCTTGAACATCATCCACAAGCAGTCCCACAGCCGCCGTCAGGTCATCCCGACCGCGAGCGAGCTCGGTATGGGCTACTACCCCTCGATGCCCGTCGAGGTCACGGTCGGCGGCGCAACGGTCTTCGTGCTGAACGTCGATCAGTTCCAGCGCCTGTAACACCCGTATGACCCCTGCAAACGAAGCTTCCCGCCGCGTGCTGCTCGACGCCGTGCGCGCCGGGAAGCTTGCCCGTACCGTGCTGCTGTCGGGACCCGCGGGCTCCGGCAAGCTTTCCCTTGCCCTCGAATGCGCCGACGCGCTGCTCGGCGACCCCCATCACCGCGCGCTGCGCCGTGAGCACCCCGACCTCGTCGTGGCGGACTTCGGCGACGCGGCTTACAAGGTCGGCGACGCCCGCGCCCTGCGGGTGGAGGCCGCGAAATCCCCCACGGAGGCCGACGTCCGCGTTTTTGTTCTCCGGCATACGCAGAACATGACGGCCGAGGCGCAGAACGCCCTCCTGAAGCTCCTCGAGGAGCCGCTGCCCGCCGTCTATTTCTTCCTGCTCTGCGAAAACGAGAGCGCCATGCTCGGGACCGTGCGTTCGCGCTGCCTAAAGCTCGGCACCCAGCCGCCGGACGCCGAAACCGCACTTTCATCCCTCCGCACGCGGTTTCCGGACGCGGACGAGGCATCTCTTGCCCTCGCGCTGCAGGAAGCGGACGGCTATCCCGGCACCGCGGCCGAAATACTCTCGCAGAGTGCGTCCGACGACGGCCGCGCCGCCGCGCAGTTTGCCTCGGACGTTCTGCACTGCCTCCGCGCGCGCGACGAGCTCGGGCTCTGGCGCGTGCTGCTGTCGCGTGACAAGATGTCCCGCGAGGAGACGGCCGCCTTCCTTGACGCGCTCGAACGCCGTGCGCTCCGGGACAGCTCGGCGGCGCCGGACGCGCGGCTCTGTATGCTGATCGCCGAAATGCGGGAGCTTTGTTCCGCCAATGTTCACAGCTCGCATATTCTCGGGCTGTTTTCCCAGTATTTTGTCTCTTGAAAGGATCATCAACGCTTTGACTGATATCATCGGTGTGCGCTTCAAGCGCGTCGGAAAAATCTATTACTTTTCGCCGGGCGACGAAAAATACGACATCGGCGACCGCGTGATCGTCGAGACGGCCCGCGGCGTCGAAATGACCGAGGTCGTGCTCGCCAACCGCCAGATCGACGAGACCGAGCTCTCCCAGCCGCTGCGCAGCGTCATCCGCCGGGCGACGCCGGACGATTTCCGCGTCGTCGAGGAGAATGCCCGCCGCGCCGTGGACGCTTTCGAGATCTGCAAGAAGAAGATCGCCGCGCACAAGCTCGACATGAAGCTGATCGAGGCCGAATATACCTTCGACGGCACGAAAATCCTCTTCTATTTCGCGGCGGAGGGCCGCGTCGACTTCCGCGAGCTCGTCCGCGACCTCGCCTCCGTCTTCCGCATGCGCATCGAGCTGCGCCAGATCGGCGTGCGCGACGAGGCAAAGCTCTTCGGAGGCCTCGGCATCTGCGGCAGGCCTTTGTGCTGTGCGACCTTCCTCGACGATTTCCAGCCCGTCTCCATCAAGATGGCCAAGGAGCAGAATTTAAGCCTCAACCCCACGAAGATCTCCGGCACCTGCGGCAGGCTCATGTGCTGCCTGAAGTACGAGCAGGAGGCCTATGAGGATCTGCTGCGGACCAGCCCCAAGAATGAATCCTTCGTGGATACGGTGGACGGCCGGGGTACCGTGGTGGATGTGAATCTCCTGCGCCAGACCGTTCGGGTGCGCATGGAGGATCAGCCCGACCAGGTCAACTGCTACCACAACTGCGATATCTGCGTGCTGCGCAACGGCAAGGCCAAGAAGAACGATCCGCCCATCCCCAAGGAGATTGCGCCCATTTCCTCCAAGCCGCGCCCTGCAAAGAAGGTGGAGATGCTGCCGGACGAGCCTCTGCCGGAGGTCATCATCACCGGACGGGATATGCCGCCAGTGACGCCGGAGCCGGAATGGGAGCCGGAGGAGACGCCCGAAGAGGAAAAGCCGGAGGGCGCCAGGGCTGCCAACCGGCGGCGCAGAAGAAAAAAGCCTGCCGCACCGGCGCAGGACGCCGCGCCCAGGCAGGAGGGCGGCGAGAAGCCCCAGCGGCCCAAGGCGGAGAAGCCCCGGCAGGAGAAGCCCCGCCCCCAGGGGCAGCCCAAGCAGCCTAAGGCGCCCAAGCCGGAAGCTGCCCAGGAAACGCCCAAGCCGGAGACTGCCAAATCTGCCAACCATCGCCGTCGCCGCCGCCGTCCGCATACCGGCCCCAAGCCGGAAGGTAAGGAATAATCAAAATTGAATCCCCTGGCGGTCGCCGATGCCGTTGCTCTGAATCCGGCGGCGCAGCCGTGATTTTCACAGAAAAGCTCCTGATAAAACCCTTGAAGTTTTATCAG
>JAEDGJ010000117.1 GCA_016297585.1 Clostridiaceae bacterium | reverse complement strand
CTACGACGTCGTTGAGCTGAACCTGATGCTCGAGGACATTCCGAGCGGCACCGACATGCTCGTGATCGGCGCGCCGTATACCGATTACACCGAGGACGAGATCGAAAAGCTCGACCGCTATTTCCTCGAGGACTTCGGCTCCGCGATGGTGTTCATGTCCTACGGCGCCGACCGGCTTGACAATCTGGAGAACTACTTTGCCGAGTGGGGCGTCGAGTATTCGAGCACGCTCGTCCTCGACTCCAAGCGTGCGCTGACCCTGCAGCCGATGGTCGTGCCGTTCATCCAGAAGACCGACCTGTCGGGTACCATGTCCTTTGATTCGAACACCCTGATCTGCACGCCCTTCTCCCGCGCGATCAACGTGCTCTGGGACGAGCGCTCCTCCCGTTCCGTGACGGTCGAGCTCCAGACGTCGGACAGCGCCTACGCGAAGGCCTACGGCACGGACAAGAACGTTTCCACCTTCCTGAAGGAGGACGGAGACGCCGAAGGAACGTTCAACGTCGCGGTTATGTCCGAATACTGGCAGTGGATCAACAACCGCGCCTATTACGCCCGCATCCTGTTCTTCGGCACGCCGAATATCGCCGAGGATTCGATGCTGGAGACCAAGGCGCTGTACAACAAGCAGTATCTCACCGCGGCGATCAGCTATCTGACGCCTTCCACCGACGCGATCACGCTGACCGCGCGCGATCTGACCAGCACCGAAATGGCGGTGCTTGACGAGCAGGCGAACGTCATTCTGGTGGCGCTGGTCGTCGTCCTGCCGGTGCTCGTGGTGGCGCTCGGCGTGGTGGTATGGCTCAAGAGGAGAAATAAGTGATGAAGCTGCCGAAAAAGTACAAACCGCTCGTTTTGGCGCTCGGCGCGCTGATTCTCGTCGGCGCGGCGTATCTGCTGATCATCAACCTCATCCCGGAGCCCGTGGAGGAAGAGGAGACCAGCACCGCGGAGTATTATAAGATCACCGATTATGCGCTGAAAAACCTCGATCACATCACCTTCACCTACGACGACGGCTATTCCTATACGATCAAGCTGACGCACAAGTCCGAGACCTCGCGCACCTACGCCATCGAAGGCAAGCCGCAGTACAGCTTCGATACCTCCGCGATCTCCACCGCCTGCCTGTCGATGTCCAGCATCTCCACGTCGAAGCGCATCGGCGAGGACGTGCAGGATCTCTCGCCCTACGGACTCGATAACCCCACGGCGGTCATCGAGTTTGAGGGCACCGACGGCACGAAGACGAAGGTGACGCTCGGCTCCGCCTCCGCGATCGGCTCCTATACCTACGCGCTCAAGGACGATTCGCGGGACGTGTATATGCTCTCGTCGTATGTGACGAAGTATCTGCTGTCGCGCGACACCGACTACCGCGAGCTCGAGCTGCTGTCTCTGAACGAGGAGACGCCGACCGAGGATCTGCAGAGCCTCTCGATCATCCATCACGACGAGCCGATGTTCGCCTACCGCGTTCTGACCGACGCGGAGATGGAGGAGAACCCCGACATCGCCTCCCGTCTGATGATGACCGTGCCCTTTGAAAACCAGCTCAACGACGCGACGCTGTCGACCTATCTGCTGAGCTATCTCATGAGCGTCAAAGCCACCGGCGTGGCCGAGGATGCGCCGCAGGATCTTGCCAGGTACGGGCTGACCTCCGATCTGACGGTCCTCGAGTGGACGCTCTCCGACGGTACGACGACGGGCAAGCTGACGCTGTCGCAGCCGACCGAGGACGGCATCCGCTACGGCTACGCGCAGGGCATCGATTCCGTCCTGACCTTCAACGCCGCGGATTTTGACTTCCTCGACACCTTCAACTATAAGCGCACGCTCTACCGCCTGCTGTGGACGTACAGCATCAAGGAGCTGGCCGGCTTCGACGTCACGGCGCACGGAGAGACGCATGAGATCCGGCTCTTTGACCCGACGACCGAGGAATCGGATGCCGGACAGACCTTCTGGGCGACCTTCGACGGCGAGGAGCTGCGCGAGGAGAACGCGAGAAGACTGTATGTCCGGGTTTTAAGCCCGAGCGTCTATGACCTGACGGACGAGACGACGGAGATCGCGGATACGCCCGAATGGAGCGCCGTCATCCACTTCGACACCGGCCGCGCGGACGAGACGATCGAGTTCTACCAGATCAACAGCCGCTATTACGCGGCATACCGCAACGGCGAGCCGACCGGATTTTATGTCAATCTGATCGACCTGCAGGCCATCGACACCGCGATCGAGATCATTCAGGAAGGCGATCTGATCCCGTCGTAACGGTTTTTCCAAGGGAAATGTGCATATTCGCCCCCGGGGAACACTCCGGGGGCGAAAGGCTACCCCGAGAATCCAATAAAAAAGGAAGGTTTTCAGCATGAAAGAGTTTATGGGCAGGGATTTTCTGCTCTCGAGCGAACCCGCGAAGAAGCTGTTTTTTGATTACGCGCAGGATCTGCCGATCATCGACTACCATTGCCACCTGAAGCCCTCCGAAATCGCCGAAAACAAGCAGTATGACAGCATTACCGAGGTGTGGCTCGGCGGCGACCACTACAAGTGGCGCGCGATGCGCGGCGCGGGCATCCCGGAGGCGTATATCACCGGGGACGCCGACCCCTACGAGAAGTTCCTCGCGTGGGCGAAGACGATGCCGCTGTGCGTCGGCAATCCGCTGTACCACTGGACGCATCTGGAGCTGCGCCGCTACTTCAATATCACGGAGCCGCTGTCCGAAAAGACCGCGAAGTACATCTACGACGCCTGCAACGAAAAGCTCCGCACGCCGGAGTTTTCCGCGAGAGGGCTCGTCACGCGCTCCAATGTGGAGCTCGTCTGCACCACCGACGACCCCGCGGACGATCTGCGGTATCATAAGGCCATCGCGGGGGACGCAAGCTTTGCGACGCGCGTGCTGCCCACCTACCGTCCGGACAAGGCGGTCAACATCCAGAAGCCCGGCTACGCGGACTATATCGAGACGCTTGGGAAGGCTGCCGGGATGAAGATCACGGGCTTTGCGGAGCTGAAGGCCGCGCTGGCCTCGCGTCTCGACGCGTTCTGCGCCGCGGGCTGCCGGATCTCCGACCACGCGCTCGACACCGTCGAGTTTGCCGAGCCCTGCGACGATGCCGCGGACGCCGCGATGAAGAAGGCGCTGGCGGGCGAGCCGCTGACCGACGCCGAGCGCACGGTCTACCGCGCGACGCTCCTTGTGTTCCTCGGCGGCGAGTACGCCGCGCGCGGCATGGCGATGCAGATCCACATCGCCGCGATGCGCGACGTCAACACCCGTATGTACCGCCGGCTCGGGCCGGATACCGGCTACGACGCGATCGAGGACGCGACGATCGCGCGGCCGCTGGCGCGTCTGCTCGACGCGATGGACAGCGGCGCGGGACTGCCGAAGGTCGTGCTGTACAGCCTGAACCCCTGCCACAACGAGGTGCTGATCGCGCTCGCGACGTCGTTCAACGAAGGCCCCGCCGCCGGTAAGGTGCAGCTGGGGTCGGGCTGGTGGTTCAACGATCAGCTCGACGGTATGCGCCGCCAGATGACCGCGCTGTCCTCCATCGGACTGCTGTCGGGCTTTGTCGGCATGCTGACCGACTCGAGAAGCTTCATGAGCTACCCGCGCCACGAGTATTTCCGCCGGATCCTCTGCGACATGGTCGGCGGCTGGGCAGAGAGAGGCGAGGTGCCCGCGGATTACGAGATGCTCGGGAAGATGGTCTCGAACATCAGCTACTATAACGCGAAAAACTTCTTCTTCGGCTGAAAATAAACGGGCGGGAAACGCCGTCTGAATCAAAAGGGACCCTTTTTGGAGGGGTGAAATACCCGAAAAAAGAGGGTCCCTTTGTTATCAAAGGAAAGACGCCTTTCTTTATATAGGAAAGGGAGGGATGAAAAGCGTGGATCAGCTCGTAGCCCGTCTTCAGAAGGGAGACGACGCGGCATTTGAAGAATTTGTCAGTCAATACGAGAAAAGCATCTACCATCTGGCGCTCCGGCAGCTTGGAAATACCCATGACGCTCAGGATGCCGCCCAGGAGGTGTTTCTGCGCGTCTACCGCGGGATCCGCCATTTCCGCGAGGACGCGAGGCTGTCGACCTGGGTCTATCAGATCACGCTCAACGTCTGTGTGGATATGACGCGCAAAAAAGCGCGGCATCCGGAAGCGGCGCTCGTGCAGACGGACGGCGACGGCGGCGAGACCGAGCTGGAGATGCCGGACGAGTCCTATGCGCCGGAGCCGCTGTATGAGCGCACGGAGCTGCGGGAGGAGATCGCGGGCGCGCTCGAAAAGCTGTCCCCGGAGCACCGGAAGGTCGTCGTGCTGCGCGACATCACGGGGCTGTCCTATGAGGAGATCGCCGGGGTGCTGCAGCTGAGCGAGGGCACCGTGAAGTCGAGACTTTTCCGCGCGCGGGATAAGCTTGCCGCGATATTGCGCGACGGAGGGAACAAATCCGCGCGGAAAGCGTCAAAGATATCGAATGCGGATATCGGACGCGCGGGGAGGTGAGTGTGTATGTCGTGTGATATCAGGAAGGACGAAATTCAGAGCTTTATCGACGGAGAGCTGCCGGACGAGGACGTCGCGGCGCTGCGGGAGCATTGTATGCACTGCCCGGACTGCGCGGATTACCTGCGGGAGATGCTGAAGCTGCAGGAGGCGGTGCAGTCGCTTGCCGACGAGCCCGTGCCGGGGGGACTGCATTCGAAAATCATGACGGCGTACCGGCGCGAAAAGCGGGGAATTATGCCCTGGCTGCGCAGAAATCCCGCCCTTGCCGCGGCTGCCGCGGTGGTGCTGCTCGTGGGAACCGTTCTGGGCGCCTCGCTCGGCTCCGCAATGGGGGGAGCGTCGTCCGCGCCTGCGATGGAGCTGGCAAAAATCGATGAGGATTCGACGCAGGATCAGGAAAACGTCATGTCCTACAGTCTGAAGACGACGGTCGCGGGCGCCACGGCGGCCGGCGCGCTGCCCCAGACGACGGCTGCGCAGACGACGGCGGGCGCTGTGCAGACGACGGCGGCAACGATGGCGGCAGCCGATACGGCGGCCGGCGTTTCGACGGACCCGAAGGAGACCGGCGCGGAGGACGTCAGCGAGGAGCTTCGCGCTCTGCGGGAGGAAGCGGAGAAGATGATCCCCGAGCTGCCCGTGACGGAGCCGTACGCGTTTGTCAGCGTTGTCAAGACGGAGACGATCCCGCTGGAGTTTGAGGAAAGCGCGATGTATGCCGATCAGGAATACAACAACGAGCTCGTGACGATTCTCTGCGCGATCGTATCGAAGGAGCGCGAGGAGGAGATCCTCGGCGAGACGCTCATCCACAGCAGCTACTACTGCGACGATCCGGAGGTCTATCCGAAGCTGACGGCGGACGCGGAAAACGGGCTGCTGATCATGATCGTGCCGCAGGGCGCGTGAAAAAAGGAGTGGAAAAAGCGAATGCCGGATATGCTGGTAAAGCTTTATGACCTGCCGGACGCTTCGGCGCGGGAGCGCGCGCTGAAGGACGCGGGGATTGCGATCAAGCGGGTGATGACGCCGGATTACGGCAAGGTTTTCCGGTTCATACAGGCAAATTTCAGCGAGGGCTGGGCCTATGAAGCCTGCTCCGCCATCGCGCGGGTGCCGGGCGGGCTGTTTGCCGCCGTCCGGGAGTGCGACGGCGGCGGACGCGGCGGCGAGATCCTCGGATTCGCGGCCTACGACGCGACGGCGCGCGGCTTTTTCGGGCCGACGGGCGTCCTCGAGACCGAGCGGCACGCCGGAATCGGCACGGTGCTGCTGCTGCGCTGCCTCCGCGCGATGCGCGAGGACGGCTACGGCTACGCGATCATCGGCAGCGCGGGCCCGGTGGACTATTACCGCAAGGTCTGCGGCGCGACCGTGATCGAAGGCTCCTCTCCGGGCATTTACAGCGATCTGATCTGACAAACCATATCGGCGGCGGGGTAAGGTTTTCCGAATATGATGGGAGACCTTTCCCCGCCGCGTTGTTTGCAAACTGGCACGGTTCAGGAGCCCGCGATCTGGCGGCCCTCGTGGTTGACCGTGAAGTTTTCCCGGTAGATCAGCTCGGAGACGGGCAGGAAGGAATAGCCTTTGGCGATCAGCCCCTCGATGACGGAGGGCAGGGCGGCGGGCGTATTCTTCGCGGCGTTGTGGAACAGGATGATCGACCCCTCCCGCGCGCGGGAGAGGACGCGCTCGCAGATGGCCTCCGGCGTGGGGTTCTTCCAGTCGAGGCTATCCACATCCCATTGGATCGTATAATGCCCGAGCTCGCGCAGGGTGGAGACGACGGCGTTGTCGTAGTCGCCGTAGGGCGGGCGGAAGAGGATGGGGCGCACGCCGGTGACGGCTTCGAGCTTGTCGTCGCAGGCGGTGACCTCGGCGATCATCTTTTCCCGGGAGAGCTGCGTCATATGCGGGTGGGTATCGGAGTGGTTCATGATCTCGTGTCCGGCGTCGGAGAGCGCCCGGACGGATTCGGGGTACTTGTCGACCCACTCGCCGACGACGAAAAAGGTGGCGCGGATGTTGTAGCGGCCGAGGATGTCGATGAGCTGCTGCGTGTCCTCGTTGCCCCACGCGGCGTCGAACGTGAGGGAGACGACCTTATTCGGGCGGTCGACGGAGTAGATGGGCAGGTCGCGCGCGGCGGCGGCGGGAAGGACGGCCGTGTCTCCGATCAGCACGGACAGGATGACGCAGAGCGCGAAAACGGCGGCATACAGACCGCCGCGGACGGCGGCGCGCGAAAGACGGCGGTTTTTGAGCAGTTTCATAGGGGAAAAACACCTCCTGCGCCAATATATGCGCGGCAGAGGCGGTACATGCACCGGAGAGGGGACGGGGTACGGGCTGGGCGGCAGAGTACGATAAAAAAGCGCGGCAAAGGCAGCCTTGACAAAGGCGCGGAAGATGGCGTACAATGTGAATGCGGGCAGGAGAGCCGGAAAAACGGAGTTCGGGCATGATGGAATACTGGGGGGAGAGAAAAAAAGTATGAAGCTTCGTTATATCGGAGAGTCATTCGGCATAGACCGTCTGACAGACGGGAAGATCTACGAGGCGGTCGTGGAAGACGGAATGTACCGCGTCATGGATGACAGCGGAGAAGATAATTTATATTCCATGACACATCCTGCGCCGTTGGACGGCAGCAGCCCCGGCGGGTATTGGGAGATCGTCGACGATATAAAAGAGAAAATACACGAATATGATAACGTTCTGCTGAAGGATGGGCGGGAAGCCGCCATTGTGGAGGTTTTTGACGAGTCCCATTTTCTTGCGGATGTCGGTTCATCTCCCGCAGATTGGGAAACCATTGATGTGTCTCTGGACGACATTGAATGTATTATTTGGAGTTCAGAAGAATGAAGGTGTGTAGGGTGCAGGGGAGTGCTTCGGAACCGGTGTCTATGCAGAAAGGAGCCTTCCGAACAGAGAAAAGGCTGAAATATGCGGTTCGGAATGTAAATTCCAAATAAAACGATGGAGGCGATACCGTGAGCGTAAGCGATGCGCAGAAGAGAGCATCCAATAAATATATTGCAGAACATATGGCGACACTGGGATGTAAGGTGAAAAAGGAGCAAGCCGAAGCGTTTCGAGACTACTGTTTGAAGAAAGGCATAACAACGAACGCGGCCCTGAAAGAATATGTGATGCGTTGTATCGGCGGTATGCAGCAGGGGATCGATAACGACGAAGAATAACAATCCGGCAGGCCGCGGACAGACGGCGGCAGTTCTGGAGGGCATCGGGAGAAAGCTGACGATGAAAAAGAGTGAAATTCACGAATATGATGAGGTCCTATTGAAAGATGGGCGGGAAGCCTCGATTGTGGATATTATGG
>JAEDGJ010000116.1 GCA_016297585.1 Clostridiaceae bacterium | reverse complement strand
CTCCATGGGCACCTTGCGGCAGATGCGCTCGATTTCCCGCAGCTCCGCCGCGCGTCGGCGCAGGTCGTTCCACATGATGAACTGCGAAAAGGAGAAGATCCCGAGACACGCCGTTTCCTCGACGTCCCAGCGCGGCCGGGAGAGGATGGCGCGGCGCAGGACGGCAAGGATCTTCGGCAGATCGACGCCGCGCTCGTCCATCGGGACGGGGTCGAGCCCGTCCGCGCGGATGTCGAAGTCGGCGCGCAGCAGCTCGAGCAGCGTGACGTTGACGGACGGCTCCTCGTCGCGGAGACGGACGCGGAATCCGCCCTTCTCGGCGGATTTCCGGACGATCTCGGCGGGGAGCAGCACGATCGGCGCACGCCGGACGGGGGCGGAGGGGGCGTCGGTTTCATACCAGCGCAGAAATCCGAGCGCGAAATACAGCGTATTCGCGCCGTTTTCCTCGAGACTCGTGCGCGCGGCGCGGTAGAGCGCGACCGTGTGATCTCTCGTTTCGGCTTCCGGCAGCGCCGAGCGCAGGCGTCCTGCGGCGAACTCGGCGTCCAGCAGCGCGGTATGCGCAGGCTCCTGCGGCGCGCCGGACGGCTCCGCCGGGAAATCGTCGGGACGCGGCAGCAGGGAAAATTCCGCGCCGCCCGCGAGCGCGTCCTCGAGCGCGTTCAGGCTGGAGACGGTCAGCGGCAGGGAGGTCCGGGTCACGCGGTAATTGAGCAGCGCGTTGCGCAGCGACAGGTCGAGCAGCTTGCGTTCCCAGAGCTGCAGGCGCGATAAAGCGGCGGGGGAGGAGGGCGCGTCCGCTTCGGGGACGGAGAGGGGCTCTGGTGGCGCGGGAACGGCCGATGCATCGTCCGCGGCGGGGTTCGCTTCGATTTCGGCGCGCAGCGGGAGCGGACGGATGCCGCCTGCCCGCGCGCGGAAGACGTCGACAAAGTACAGAAAATCCGCGGCGCCCGTCAGGCGGCGGGCGGCGTCCGCGCAGGCGTCGTCGAAGGTGCCGCCCGCGCCGTCGGCCATGCGCGTCGCTTCCGCAAGGCAGATGTCCGAAACGCCGTCGGCCATGCGCCGCGTCAGAAGGGTGGCGTCGTCCTGCACGGCTTCGGTAAAGCTCTCCTCCTCGAGCCAGACGCCGAAGGTGGCGTGTCCCCGGTACACGACGAGCAGCGGCCGCAGTCCCGCGAATTCGAGACAGGAGGCCGCAAGCAGGGCAAAATCGAGACAGGTGGCAAAGCGGGAGGAAAGGACGGTATCGCAGAGCCGGACGCGCTGGCCGTATTCCTCGAAGCTCGCGGGCGGGGCGCAGTAGGCGATGCGCCGGGCGCGGATGGCGGAGAAGATGGCGGCGGCCTGCGTGCGGACGGCGTCGGGCGAGCCGGACTGGTAGCCCGTAAAGGAGGGGCTGCCGGTCCATGCGGCGAGGATCGTCGACGCATGGCGCACGAGCTCGGCGACGGCGGGATGGTTCGGCGTGACGAAGACCGCGAGCATTTCGGGAGACGCCGCGCTGCCGCTCCATTCGTCGCGTGCCAGCAGCGTGATCGGACGGTCGAGCGCGCAGAGCGGCCGTCCGTCCGCGCCGGAAAGCGCGAGGTGGACGACGGCCTCCGTGCGTTCGGTCAGCGTAAAGAGAAACTCCGGAGAGGGGATGAGCGCAAAATCCCGCGCGTCGAAGCTCGCGTGCGGCGCGACGGAATCGATATGCAGGACGGCCGGCGCCGCAAAAGCGGGTTCGGCCGTAACCCGCAGCGTCAGATCGCGCAGCGTTTCCTCGGAATCGTTGCGGACGGTCAGGGAGCGGATTACGGGAACATGGTTTGCGTACAGCGCATAATTCAGAGCGGACAGCAGAACACAGGACAGGATGGCGTTTTCCATAGCATGCTCCCGATTCGCAAAAAATGTAGTATATCCCGATTATACTGTGGGAACTCCGCATTTTCAATGTTTTTCACAGAGAATTAGCAATTTGGAATGATAAATTCACATTTCCGGAACGGAAGACGCAAAAAAAGGACGGGGAACGTCCTTTTTCATGAGAAAAGAACGTTCCCCCGCGGTTTTATTCGGCAGAAATAATGTAGTAATAGACCGGCTGGCCGCCATAGATTACGGAGACCTCCGCATCCGGACAGTCGCGGGCGATCTGCGCACGGACGACGTCGGCGGAGGTTTCCTCCACGCCCTGGCCGTAGAAAACCGTGATATAGGAAAGCCCCGAAAGCTTCGCGATTTCCTTTGACAGCACGCTGACCGCGTCGTGCTCGCGGCGGTTCGTGTCGACGAGGCGTCCGTCCATCAGCGAAAGATAGTCTCCCTCGCGGATTTTCCGGTCGTCGAGTACGGAGTCGCGCGCGGCATAGGTGACAAGGGCGGTATGCGTCCCCGCAAACGCCGCTTCCATCGCGTCGCGGTTTTCCTCCGGCGTACGGTCCGCCTCATAGGCGAGCATCGCGGAGATACCCTGCGGGATGGAGACGGTGGGCAGGACATAGAGGGTCTTCTGCGTCAGAGGAGCCGCCTGCTGCGCCGCCATGATGATGTTTTTGTTGTTCGGCAGCACGAAAACGACATCCGAGGGCGCCGCCTCGACGGCCTCCAGGATCTCCATCGTCGACGGATTCATCGTCTGGCCGCCTTCGACGAGGCGGTGCACGCCGAGATCGCGGAAGACCGTGGCAAGTCCCTCGCCCGCGACGACGGCGACGAACGCGACCGGCTCGAGCTCGGCGGGCTCAGCCGCCGGCGTCTCAGACGCGGGGGCCGCGGCAGGCGCGTTATCCGTCCCGGCATTCGCGCCGGCGAGCACCTTCTCGCTGTGCTGGATGCGCATGTTCTCGATCTTGATGCTGTCGAGGGAGCCGAAGGTCAGCGCTTCCTCGATCGCCTGACCGGGGTGGTTCGTGTGGACGTGCACTTTGATAATTTCCTCGTCGTCCACGACGACGACGCAGTCGCCGAGCCCCTCGAGGAAGCCGCGCAGGATGCCGGGCTCGCGGTCGCTCGTGCGGTTGACGATGAATTCGGTGCAGTAGGCAAAGCGGATTTCTTCGGCGGAGAAGGCGGCCTGCGCGGAGGCCTGCGTGCCTTCCGCGGACGCGGACGCGCCGGAGGAGGCGCCGTCGTGCAGCTCCTCGCCCCGCAGCACGCGGAGCATCGACGAAAGCACGACGACCCAGCCCGCGCCGCCGGCATCGACCACGCCGGCACGCGCGAGGACGGGATTCTGGGAGGTCGTCTCGGAAAGCGCCTTCTGGGAGGACTCGAAGGCCGCCGAGACGACGTCTGCCGGCAGCGGCGCGTTTTCCGCGGCGGCGCGTGCGGCTTCGGCGGACACGCGCGCGACGGTGAGGATCGTGCCCTCGGTGGGCTTCATCACGGCGCGGTAGGCGGTATCGGCGGCGCAGACGAGCGCGTCGGCAAGCAGCACGCCGTCGGCGGCGGCGCAGCCCTTGAAGGTCTTGGCGATGCCGCGGAACAGCAGTGAGAGGATGACGCCGGAGTTGCCGCGCGCGCCGCGCAGCAGCGCCATCGCGGCGGTGTCGGCGACGGCGGTGAGGGATTCCTCGCCTGCCGTCTCGAGCGCGCGCGCGGCGGCGCCGATGGTAAGTCCCATATTGGTGCCGGTATCGCCGTCCGGTACGGGAAAGACGTTCAGATCGTTTAAGCGCTGCCGGTTTTCGTCGATTGCAAATGCGGCCTCGCGGATCATCGTCCGAAAGAGCCGTCCGTCAATTTTTTCGTTCACTTTTTGCCGTCCTCCGTTTATTCAGTCCGTCATAATGCCGTCGACGCACAGGGTCACTTTGTCCACGGTTGCGCCGGTCATTTTTTCGACCTTGTAGCGGATCTCGCTGATGATCGAATTGCCGGTTGCCGCGATGTTGATGCCGTGACGCACGATGATATGCAGCTCGATGGAGACGGCGTTATCCCGTATGGTAATGCGCACGCCTTTTTTGAAGGCGTCGCGCTTCAAAAGATGCACAAGACCGTCGGTTTTATTCGTATACGCCATGCCGCGGATGCCGAAGCAGTTGTTCGCGCATTCGCTGACGATGCCGGCGACGACGTCCTGGGAAATATCGATGATGCCGCGTTCGGTCTGAATCTTCAAATAAAACACCCCTTCTTTAAGGAAATAGGCAGACTAAGGACTCATGGGAAAGAGCGAGGGAAAACCAAAGCGGAGCGTTCGCCGTTCCCCATCAGGCTTCAGTCAGGCGAGGATGTTGCGCACGGGGCAGCCGGTGCGCAGGGCATAGTGCACGGTGTTGCGCGTGCCGCCGGGGGAGCCGTTATACGCCGCGATCACGAGGGACGAGCGGTCGACCATATATTGGTTGCGGAATTGGAAACACGAGCGGGAATAGTGGCTGCACAGCGTCGTGACGCGGTCGCAGCGCTCCAGCGCCGCCAAAAACAGCGCGCGTTCCTCGTTGCGGAGGTTCCAGCCGTAGCCGTCGAAGGGCAGCGCGGCCTCGAGCAGGATGTCCGGGTGCGTATCGCGCAGCTCGGAGACGATCTCCGCCGCCCAGAGGTCAAAGCCCACGCACATACCGGAGATGAAATGGCGGAATCCCTCCTCGTAGGCGGTGAAAACGGCGCGGGAGAGCGTCAGGAGAAAGGCGCTGGCTTCCGGGTTGGCGCCGTAGACAAACGGGTATTTGTCCGGGCGGTGGCCGGTAAAGCAGCAGGTGACGGCGTTGTCGGTGCCGGACATCCTTGAATCTCCCCCTCTTTTTCTTATTCTTCGCCGGAATTCGAAGAACATACCGGAAACGAACCGGGAAAGAGGGAAAAATCGCTCCCCCGGCTTCGTTTCCGGATGCGGTTTGCGGGGTCAATCTTTATACGGCGCCGGAATTGCCGCTTGCGGAGACGGTTTTTACGAATTTCGAGTCGCGGATGTGCTCCTGCAGCAGGTCATAGAACAGATCTTCGTCGAGCGTCGCGATGTCGATCGTGCGGTCGGTCCAGGCGGACAGGTGCATGGCGTTCGACAGGGTCAGCCCGCGGATGCCTTCGACGCCGGGGGCGAGCAGCTTTTCGCCGCGCAGCACGGCGCCGGCGAAGTTCTTCAGGATCTCCGCGTGTCCGTTCGGCGCGGGCGCGGTCGGGATTTCGCAGTGCCAGGTCTCGGGCCCGCCGGGAACGAGCTTTGCGTTGAACGCCGGCTCGGGGATGCGGTTGCGGTCGAAGGTCAGACGGGAGTTTTCGATGACCAGACGGCCCATATCGCAGGAGACCTCGAAGCGGTTCGTGCCGGGCGCCTCGTGCGTCGAGGTGACGAAGAGGCCGGTCGCGCCGTTTTCGTATTCGACATAGGCGGTGACGTCGTTTTCGACCTCGATGTCGCGGTGGAAGCCGAATTTCATGAACGCGCGGACGCGGACGGGCATGCCGCAGGTCCACTGCCACAGGTCGAGCTGGTGGGGATCCTGATTCAGGAGCACGCCGCCGCCCTCACCCGACCAGGTCGCGCGCCAGCCGCCGGAGTTATAGTACGCCTGCGAGCGGTACCAGTTCGTGATGATCCAGTTCGTGCGCTGGAGCTCGCCGAGCTCCCCGGACTGCATCAGCTCGCGGAGCTTCTGATAGACGGGATTCGTGCGCTGGTTATACATGATGCCGAAGACGCGGCCGGAGCTTTCGGCGGCTTCGTTCATCTCCCGGACGGCCTTCGTATAGACGCCGGCGGGCTTTTCGGTCAGGACATGCAGGCCGTGCTTGAACGCCTCGATGGCGTAGACGGGATGCAGGTAGTGCGGCGTCGCGATCAGGACCGCGTCGACGCCGGCATGCGCCATCAGCTTTTCGGCGTCGGTGTACGCGGCGGCGCCGGGCAGCTGCTTCTGCGCGGCGGCGAGCTTATCCCCGTCGATGTCGCAGACAGCGGTGACCTCCACCTCCGGCACAAGGCCGCTGACGACGTTGTGGATATGCCCCGAGCCCATGTTGCCGAGCCCGATGATGCCAAGCTTCATCTTTTCCATAGGGCTGACCTCCTTTTTGCCACGGAATTTATGTGTATTATATCACATGCCCCGCGTTTTGAAAAGATGAAAAACACGGGAAAGTCAAAAAAGGGGCGATTATTTTGAAGATTGCCTCCGGAGGCGGGGAAGGGTGGACACCATGTTCAGCACCGCCATCGTCAGCAGGATGCCCGCGGCGATGGCGACGGCGAGCAGCAGCGTCGCAAGCCCGGAGCTGCCGAACGCCTGCCCGTCGCCGCGTATGGCGTATTCCATCGTCCGGTAGAGCGAGCCGCCCGGCACGAGCGGGATCGCGGCGGATACCAGAAAGAGCGTTGCGGGGGTCTTCATCAGCCGCGCGAGGATCTCCGCGTACAGCGTGAAAGCGGCGGACGCGATCAGATAGCGCAGCGGATCGGACTGGAGAAACGCGCCGGCGAGCAGATAGACGCCCCAGGACAACAGTCCGCCGAACGCCGCGGGCAGGAGCCTTGTGCCGCGGACGTTGAACAGCAGTGCAAACCCGAGGGAGCCGAGAAACGCCGTCAGAAGCTGGATGAACGCAGTCATACGAAAAAACCGACCTCCTTTTGTCAGCCGAACAGCCGCGCGGCCAGTACGAAGCCGAGCGCGACGGTGGCGGCAAGCATCAGTGCTTCCGCAAAGCGCAGCAGCCCGGAGACCAGGTCGCCGGAGAACAGATCGCGGATCGCGTTGGTCAGCGCGATGCCGGGGATCAGGAGCATGACGTTGCCGATGGCGATGAGATCCGCGTGCAGGGCAAGCCCCAGCGCGACGGAGCCGGACGCGAGCAGGCCGCCGGCAAACGAGCAGAGCAGGGACTGCAGGAAGGGATTCGTGCGCAGACGGCGCAGAACGCCCTGCACGATGCACAGCACGACGCCGATCACCGCAGCGGCGGCGGCATCCTGCCATACGCCGCCGAAGAAGAGGGAGAAGGCGGCGGATATCAGCGCGTAAATGCCGAGCTGCGCGGCAAAGCCGTAGACGGGCGCATGGTCGATGCGGTCGATCTCCGCGGCGATCTCCGCGCGGGTCATCGGCGCCGCACAAATGGTGCGGGAGAGGGCGTTTAACAGGTGCAGCCGGTAAAAATCCGAGACGCCGCCCTGTACGCGCCGCGTCTGCGTGACGCAGCCGAACGCGGGGGACATCATCGTGACGACGATGCTCGACGTGATCGTGAAGACGTCCACGCGCTCGGCGCCGAACGCCGTGCAGATGCGCCGCAGGCTGTCCTCGACCCGTCCGATCTCCGCGCCGACCCGCAGCATCCGTTCGCCGATGTCCAGCGCCAGCGCCAGATCCATTTCCGCGTTTTCGCGCGTCTCAAGAGGATAGTACCCCGATGTGTTTGTCAGAGCCTCGGGGAGCTGATGCTTCTCCATATTCATCTCCTTTTGCGGCAGACAGGGGAGGTAAGGAAAAAGGATGAAAGCCCGCGGGAAACACAGATTCCCGGCCGTTCACCCTTTTTCGTGAAAGTCTATACGGTAACGTTTTTATGCCTTTGCGAAGGCGATGGCTTCCTCAAAGGTCATCTCGCGGACTTCTCCGCCGCGGCGCTCCTTGACCTCGACGATGCCGTCCTTGGCGCGGCGTCCCACGGTGACGCGGACCGGCAGACCGATGAGGTCGGCGTCCATGAACTTCACGCCCGCGCGCTCGTTGCGGTCGTCGTAGAGGACCTCGAGGCCGGCCGCGGTCATGTCGTCGTAGAGCTTGTTCGCGGCAGCCTCCTCGGCGCTGCCCGGACGGCCGAGCGCGACCAGATGCACGTCGTACGGCGCGCAGACCTTCGGCCAGATGATGCCCATCTCGTCGCAGTTCTGCTCGATGACCGCCGCGATGACGCGCGACACGCCGATGCCGTAGCAGCCCATATACGGGATGGCAGGCTTGCC